>CAVXBA010000001.1:0-341997 GCA_963759885.1 uncultured Actinomycetota bacterium
CGCGGCGGATGCCGCCATCGACGTACACCTCTGCTCGGCCGGCCACGGCGGCTGCGACCTCTGGTAGCGCCCAGCGGGTGGCAACGGCTCGATCGAGCTGCCGGCCGCCGTGGTTGGACACCCAGACCGCCGCAGCGCCGGCGTCGACGGCGCGCGCGGCGTCGTCACCGCGGAGCACGCCCTTCACGACCACGGGCAGACCTGTCCGGTCGGCCAGCCAACCGATCGCGTCAGGCGTGAGGTCCGCTGCCTTCTCCAGGCCGAGATGGTCGCGCGCCAGAGCCAGGCGGACGTCGTGGTTGGCGTGCAGGTACGCCTCAGGGGTCATCTCCCACACGGTGGGCCCGTCGTCGTCCTTGGTGGCAACGACCGGAGTGTCGACGGTGAGCACCACGGCCCCTGCGCCGGCGTCGACGGCTCGCTCGAGCATCGCGGTGGAGAGCCCACGGTCGCGCAGCACATAAACCTGGACCCACCACGGCGCTCCCGCTGCAGCGATCTGCGCGAACGTCGATCCGGCGTTGCTCGAGGCACAGACCAGGGAGCCGGCCGCTGCGGCACCCTGCGCCATTGTCACCTCTCCGCCCTCGTCGGCGTGGCGCTGCAACGTGGTCGGGGCGATCGCGATCGGGGCGGCCAGCGGCGTCCCCAGCACCGAGGCTCCGGTGGACACCGTGGAGACGTCGTGCAGGACGCGGGGGCGCAGCCGCAACCGCCGCCATTCATCGCTCGCTTCGCCGGCGCTCAGACCCTCGCCGCTTCCTTGACGGTAGTACCGGGCGACGGGCTCGGGCAGCAGCCGGTCGGCTTCCTGCTCGAGCCCGTCGATCCAGCGCACCACGTCGAACCGTCAGGCGCCGCCCACCCGGACCCCGGCCAGGTGGCGCTTGCCCTTGCGGAGCAGCAGCCAGCCGCCCGGGAGCAGCGCGTCCTTGTCCGCGCGAGCGTCGGGGTCGGTGATCCGCTGGTTGTTGACATACGCACCGCCTTCACCGACAGTGCGACGGGCCTCGCTCTTGCTCGCGACGAGCCCGGTCTCGGCGAACAGGTCGACCAGCAGCGGTAGCTCGCTCGATCCGGAGATCTCCAGGTGCGGCGCCTCGCTGAGAGCCGCCGTGAGCGTCGCCGCGTCGAGTCCGGTCAAGTCACCGCCACCGAACAGCGCCGCCGATGCCGCCGTGACCCGTTCGGTCTCCGCGGCCCCATGGGTGAGGGTCGTCAGCTCGTCCGCCAGTGCGCGCTGCGCCGCACGAAGAAACGGCTTGTCCTCGACGAGTGCGGCGAGTTCCTCGATCTCCTCGCGGGTCTTGAACGAGTAGTACTTCAGGTACGCCACGACGTCTCGGTCGTCGGTGTTGAACCAGAACTGGTAGAAGGCGTACGGCGACGTCATCTGCGCGTCCAGCCAGATCGACCCAGACTCGGTCTTGCCGAACTTCGTGCCGTCGGCCTTGGTCACGAGGGGGGTCGCCAGGGCGTGCACCCGCTCCCCCTCCGTACGCCGGACCAGCTCGACCCCCGCCGTGATGTTGCCCCACTGGTCCGAGCCGCCGGTCTGCAGCCGAACGCCGTGGTCGCGGAACAGGTTGAGGTAGTCCATGGACTGCAACAGCACGTAGCTGAACTCGGTGTACGAGATCCCGGCGTCCAGCCGCGTCCTGACCACGTCTCGCGACAGCATCCGGTTCACGGGAAAGTGCTTGCCGACGTCCCGCAGGAAGTCGATGGTCGACAGGCTCGCCGTCCAGTCGTAGTTGTTCACCACGGTGGCTGCGTTCGACCCTTCGAACGACAAGAAGCGCTCGAGCTGCTCGCGGATCACGTTCGTCCACTCCTTGACGACGTCCAGCGAGTTCAGCCGTCGCTCGCCCGACTCCTTCGGATCCCCGATCATCCCGGTGGCCCCACCCACCAGGCCGATCGGCCGGTTGCCCGCGTCCTGGAGCCGCTTGAGCGTGAGGATCTGCAGGAGGTTACCCATGTGCAGGCTCGGAGCCGTCGGATCGAAACCGCAATACACCGTGATCGGGCCCTGCGACAGCTCGGCGCGCAAGGCGTCGATGTCCGTCGAGTGCGCGATGAGACCGCGCCACTCGAGGTCGTCGAGGACGTGCAGGTTCACGGTCGATCCCTTCGGTGATGAGCACTCACAGTCGGTCAGTGCTCTCGTACGGCGACAAGCCTGCCCTATGGGGCGCGGGAGGGTACAACCGGATTACCTGGGTCCGGCGCTTCGGGCAGACACCGGCTACGTTGTGAGAGTCGTCGAAACGTCCGAGGAACAGCTGCTGATGTCGCTGCCAGACGAGCACCGTGACGCCCACCCGCCCTGGTACGTCAGTGTGCTCAGCCGACCCGTCGTGGAGGCCGCCCGCGCGCTGCTCGGGTGGCGGCTCACGCACGCCACAGCGGCCGGGTCGGTCACCGTCGAGCTGACCGAGGTCGAGGCGTACGGCGGTGAGCGCGATCCCGCCTCGCACGCCGGTCGCGGGCGGACTCCGCGCAATGCGGTGATGTTCGGCCCACCCGGCCGGCTGTACGTCTACTTCAGCTACGGGATGCACTGGTGTGCCAACCTGGTCGTCGCCCGCGAGGGGGAGGCCTCCGCCGTGCTCCTGCGTGCGGGTCGGGTCGTCGACGGAATCGACCTGGCGCGGGCGCGTCGTGGCCCGAAGGTCTCCGACCGGGCGCTGGCGCGCGGCCCGGCCTGTCTGACCCAGGCCCTGGGGATCGGCCCTGAGTGCAACGGCGTGGAGCTGGTCTCCGACGCCGTCGTTCAGCCTCTCCCCGGGTCCTGCACCCGGTCCGGAGGTGTCGGCGGGGCCCCGGGTCGGGGTGACGCAGGCACCGGATGTGCCGTGGAGGTTCTGGGTCAGCGGTGACCCGACCGTGTCGACGTACAAGAGGAGCCCCCGCGCCGGACAGCCGGCACCCAGCGTCTGGGCCAGCCACCTAGCGCGGGCTGTTCGCCATGGCAGAGCCGGTTGTTAGAGCATGGCGCGGAGCTCGGCCAGCTGCTCGGTCACTCGGACCGGAGCGGTTCCTCCACGGCCGTCGCGGGAGGCCAGCGACCCGCTCACGGTGAGGACCTCTCGGACGCCGGGACCCAGGTGTGGCGAGATTCCCGCCAGCTCGTCTTCGGTGAGGTCCCAGAGCTCGATGCCGCGCTCCTCACAGCATCGGACGCACGCTCCGGCGACCTCGTGAGCCTCGCGGAACGGCACGCCTTCGCGCACCAACCACTCGGCCACGTCGGTGGCCAGCGAAAAGCCCTGCGGAGCGAGCTCGGCCATCCGCCCGGTGTCGAACCGAAGCGTGGCGATCATGCCCGTGAAAGCCGGGAGCAGGACCTCCAAGGTGTCGATCGCGTCGAAGACCGGCTCCTTGTCCTCCTGGAGGTCCCGGTTGTACGCGAGCGGTTGGGCCTTCAAGGTGGCGAGCAGGCCTGCGAGGTCACCGATCAGCCGGCCGGACTTGCCCCGTGCGAGCTCGGCGATGTCGGGGTTCTTCTTCTGCGGCATGATGCTCGAGCCGGTCGAGTAGGCGTCATCGAGGACGACGAACCCGAACTCCCGGGTGGCCCAGAGGATCACGTCTTCGGCGATCCGCGACACGTCGACGCCGATCATCGCCGTGACGAAGGCGAACTCGGCGACGAAGTCGCGAGCCGACGTCCCGTCGATGCTGTTGGCGACCGACCCACTGAAGCCGAGCTCGGTCGCGACCTGCACGGGATCGAGCTGCAGCGACGACCCGGCAAGTGCTCCCGAGCCGTACGGCGACTCGGCGGCCACCCTCGTGTCCCAGTCGCGCAGCCGCCCCAGGTCACGCACCAGCGGCCAGCAGTGCGCCAGGAGGTGGTGGCCGAGCACGACCGGCTGGGCGTGCTGCAGATGCGTCCGACCCGGCATCGGATCTGATACGTGCCGCTCCGCCTGGTCCGCGAGCGCGACGACGAGGTCGGTCACCAGTGCGGCCAGGGCGTCAGCGCGGTCGCGTAGGTAGACCTTGAACAAGGTAGCGATCTGGTCGTTGCGCGAACGCCCGGCTCGCAGCCGGCCCCCCAGCTCCGGCCCGACCCGCTCGACCAGACCGCGCTCGAGCGCGGAGTGCACGTCCTCGTCGTCCGTCGCTGCGACGAACCTGCCGCTGCTCACGTCCTGGTCGAGCTCCTCGAGTCCGGCCAGCAGCCGCTCGAGCTCGGGCGCGGTGAGCAGTCCTGCCGTGGCGAGGACGCGGGCGTGGGCTCGTGACCCGGCGATGTCGTACGGCGCGAGCCTCCAGTCGAAGTGCGTCGAACGGCTCAGCTCGCTCAGTTCCCGAGACGGGCCACCTGCGAACCTCCCTCCCCAGAGCCGCGACTCGGAGGTACCGGAACCCTCAGCCATCATTCTGCTCGGCGGGCGTGGCGTGTTGGGCTGCTCCGCGCGGCTCCGCCCCCGCGGAGCGCCCATCGCGCCGAGCCGCGATCTTGCTCGGCAACCCCCACAGCTCCACGAAGCCCTTCGCCAGCGACTGGTCGAAGGAGTCCCCCTCGTCGTACGTGGCCAGGTTGAAGTCGTAGAGGCTGCTGGTGGACCGTCGGCCCGTGGGGACCGCGCGGCCGGCGTGCAGCGTCATCCGGATGTCACCGCTCACGTGCTGCTGCGACGACTGCACGAAGGCGTCGAGAGACCGCTTGAGCGGCGAGAACCACAGCCCGTCGTAGGCCAACTCACCCCATCGCTGGTCGACCGTCTTCTTGAACCGGGCCTGCTCGCGCTCGACCGTCACCGACTCGAGCTCCTGGTGTGCGGTGATCAGGACCATGGCGCCTGGAGCTTCGTAGACCTCCCGGCTCTTGATGCCGACCAGGCGGTCCTCGATCACGTCGAGCCGTCCGACGCCTTGCGCACCGCCTCGCTCGTTGAGCTCCTGGATGGCTTGCAGCACGCTCACGTGCCGCCCGTCGATCGCTACCGGAACCCCTGCTGCAAAGGTGATCGTGACCTCGTCAGGCTCACGCGGGGTCGCTGGGTTGGCGGTGTACGAGTACAGGTCCTCGACGGGGGCGTTCCAGATGTCCTCGAGGAAACCGGTCTCGACGGCACGTCCCCAGACGTTCTGGTCGATCGAGTACGGCGACTTCTTCGTCACGTCGATGGGCAGGTCGTGGTCCTCGGCGTAGCTGATCGCCTTCTCCCGGGTCCAGGCGTAGTCGCGGACCGGGGCAATCACCTTCAGGTGCGGCGCCAAGGCCCCGATGCCGACCTCGAACCGCACCTGGTCATTGCCCTTGCCGGTGCAGCCGTGGCTGACGATGGTGGCGCCGTACTCGCCGGCGGCCCTCACCAGGTGCTGCGCGATCAGCGGCCGGGACAGGGCGGACACCAGCGGGTAGCGATCCATGTAGAGCGCGTTGGCCTGCAGCGCCGGGAGACAGAAGTGCTCGGCGAACTCGTCCCGCGCATCGATCACGACGGCCTCGACCGCGCCGCACTCGACGGCGCGCTTGCGGATCGTCTCCATGTCCTCACCGCCCTGGCCGACGTCGATCGCGACCGCCACGACGTCGGCGCCGGTCTGGTCGGCCAGCCAACCGATCGCGACAGACGTGTCGAGCCCGCCGGAGTAGGCCAGCACGATCCGGTCCTGGCCGGAGCCGGAGCCGGAGGTAGGGGTTGCAGGGGACGTGCTCATCGGAACTCCTGGTTGTTCGTTGCTGCGTTCAGGTCTTGTCTGTACTGCTCTCGGCCAGTGCGATCAGCCTGGCGGCGAGGGCCGCGCCACCCTTCGCGTCGCGGCTGATGACGAGCACGGTGTCGTCACCGGCGATGGTGCCGAGCACGGCGGCCAGCTCTGCCTTGTCCAAGGCCGAGGCGAGGAACTGCGCCGCGCCCGGCGGGGTTCGGACCACGACCAGGTTGGCCGAGGCGTCGGCACTGACCAGGAGCTCGCTGCACAGCTTGGCCAGCCGGCTCTCCGCCACGGCGGAGTCCATCGCCGGCCGTGGCGTCCGGTCACCGCCCTCCCCCGGCACGGCATACACGAGCACGCCTCGCCCGTCACGGACGCGCACCGCGTCCAGCTCGACCAGGTCACGCGACACGGTGCCCTGGGTGACCCGAAGGCCGGACGTCGCGAGCAGGTCAGCCAGCTCGGCCTGTGAGCGGACCGGATAGCGGCTGAGCAGCTCGACGATCTTCGCGTGCCGCGCGGCCTTGGTGGTGGCAACGTTCGAGACCACGCTCATGCCTGCTCACCCGCCTTGGCCAGCAACCAGGTGAGTAGCGCCTTCTGGGCGTGCAGCCGGCACTCCGCCTCGTCCCACACGATGCTCTGCGCTCCGTCGATCACGTCAGCAGCGATCTCCTTGCCGCGGTAGGCCGGCAGGCAGTGCAGCACGACCGCGTCCGGGTCCGCGAGCGCCATCGCCGCCGCGTCGACGGCGTACGGGACGAAGGGCGACGACCGGTCGACCGCCTCGCCCTCCTGTCCCATCGAGACCCAGGTGTCGGTCACGACGACGTCGGCGCCCTCGACCGCCGACTGTGGTGAGGTCTCGTAGGTCACCGAGCCGCCGGTCGCCGAAGCGTGGCGTCCGGCCGCCTCGAAGACCGCCGGGTCGGGCTGGTACTCGAACGGCGAGCCGATCCGGACGTGCATGCCGGCGATGGCTCCTCCCAGCAGGTAGGAGTGCGCCATGTTGTTGGCGCCGTCGCCGAGGTAGGTCAGGGTGAGACCGGCCGTCTTGCCCTTGTGGATCCGCACGGCCTGAAGGTCGGCGAGGATCTGGCACGGGTGGAACTGGTCGGTCAGGGCGTTGACCACGGGCACCCGGGACACCGCAGCCATGGCGGCGATCCGGTCCTGGCCGAACGTCCGCCAGACGATCGCCTCCACCTGCCGCTCCAGCACCTTCGTGGTGTCCTCGATCGGCTCGCCCCGGCCCATCTGCGAGGCCTGCGCGTCGATCACGAGCGGGTAGCCACCGAGCTCGGCGACTCCCACCGAGAACGACACCCTGGTCCGCGTGGACGGCTTGTCGAAGATCACCGCCACCGACTGGGGTCCGGCCAGCGGCTGCTGGTGGAACCGGTCGGCACGGAACCGATCGGCCAGGTCGAGGATCTCGACCTGCTCGTCGGGGGTGATGTCGTCGTCGCGCAGGAAGTGCCGGATCACGAAGCCTCCAGGGTCGCCGGTTCGCCCGCGCGGTCGGCGTGGGCGTCGCGTCCTGACACCGGCGTCTCCCGGTCCGGATGAGCCAGCGCAGCCGCGAGTACAGGCACAGCCTGCTCTATGTCGACCGATTCCAGGATCAATGGCGGGGCAAACCGCAGCGTGTCGGGCGTGCAGTCGTTGACGATGACACCCCCGTCGAGCGCCCGAGCGGCCACGGCGGGCGCCCGCCCGGCCGCCACGACGGCGGCGCGATGCAACCCGCGTCCGCGTACCGACTCGATCCCGTCGAGCTGCTGCAGGACGGCGGCCAGCCGGTCCCCCGTCGATGAGGCCCGCGCCAGCAGGTCGTCGTGCTCGACCACGTCAAGGACCGTCGACGCGACGGCGGCAGCAAGCGGGTTGCCGCCGTAGGTCGTCCCGTGCTGACCCGGACCGAGCAGGTCACCGGCAGCCCCGAGTCCGATGCAGGCCCCGATCGGGAAGCCGCCCCCCAGGCCCTTGGCGAGCGTGACCACGTCGGGAAGAGCTCCCGCGAGCCCGCTCGACTCGTGTTGGAAGGCGAACCAGTCACCGGTGCGCCCCACTCCGGTCTGGACCTCGTCGAGCCAGAGCAGCGCGCCGTGAGCATCCGCGATCCTGCGGGCGGCGCCGAGGTACCCGTCAGGAGGAACCACGACCCCTGCCTCTCCCTGGATCGGCTCGAGCAGGATGGCTGCGGTCTGGTCGTCCACCGCGTTCGCGAGGGCGTCCTCATCGCCGTACGGCACCCACGTCACGTGACCGGGCAAGGGCTCGAACGGCTCGCGGTACGCCGCCTTCGCGGTCAGCGCCAACGCGCCCATGGTCCGGCCGTGGAAGGCGCCTTCGGCCGCCACGATCCTGCTGCGGCCAGTGCGCCGGGTCACCTTGAAGGCCGCCTCGTTGGCCTCGGTCCCGGAGTTGGTGAAGAACACCTTGCCCGGCGAGCCGAGCAGGTCGAGCAGTCGCTCGGCCAGGGTGATCTGCGGCATCGTGGCGAAGAAGTTCGAGACGTGGCCCAAGGTGGCGGCCTGGCTGGTCAGCGTGTGCAGGACGGCCGGGTGCGCGTGTCCAAGTGCGTTGACCGCGATACCGGCGAGCAGGTCGAGGTAGCGCCGACCGCGGTCGTCCCAGACGTAGCAGCCCGCACCACGGACGAGCACCCGCTTGGGTGGGCCGAAGGTGTTCATCAGTGATCCGGCGTACCTCTCGGTCCAACCGGGGCTCGTCGTAGCAGGGGCCGTCATGGGGACACCCCCTCGTGAGCGTGCAGGGCCGGCCGGATCCGCAGCGGTGCGTCCGGCAACACCTGGGTCCCGACGCCTTCGGCGGTGAAGATCTCCAGAAGCACCGCATGCAGCTCACGCCCGTCGACCACCGTGGCGCGAGGCACGCCCTCGCTGACCGCCTTCAGACAGGCCGCCATCTTGGGCACCATGCCCGAAGCCAGCGTCGGCATCAGCTCACGCAGCGCATCGACGCCGATCTGCCCGATGATGTCGTCGCTGTCCGGCCAGTCGCGGTAGAGACCCTCGACGTCGGTCAGCACCAGCAGCTTCTCGGCGCCGAGCGCGATCGCGAGCGCGGCGGCCGCAGTGTCGGCGTTGACGTTGTGGACCTGACCCAGCTCGTCGGGCGCCACGGTCGACACGACCGGGATCCGACCGGCGGCGATCAGGTCGTGCACGGCCTCGGGTCGCACCTCGGCCACTTCACCGACGAGGCCGAGGTCGACGTCCTCACCGTCCACCATGATCCCGGTGCGCGCCGCGCGGAACAGCCCGGCGTCCTCTCCCGACAGCCCGACCGCGAGCGGGCCGTGCTGGTTGATCAGACCGACCAGCTCTCGACCGACCTGCCCGACGAGCACCATCCGCACGACGTCCATGGCTTCCGGGGTGGTGACGCGCAGGCCGTTGCGGAACTCCGACTCGATGCCCAGCCGGTCCAGCATGGTGCTGATCTGGGGTCCGCCGCCGTGCACGACGACCGGCTTGAACCCGGCGTACCGCAGCCACACGATGTCCTCGGCGAAGGCCCGCTTGAGCGAGTCGTCGGTCATCGCGTTGCCGCCGTACTTCACCACGATGGTCTTGCCGTGGTAGCGCTCCAGCCACGGCAGCGCCTCGGCCAGCGTCGCCGCCTTGGCCGTCGCCTGGTCCCACGCCGCGCTCATGAGGCGTACGCCGAGTTCTCGTGCACGTACGCGTGCGTGAGGTCGTTGGTCCACACCGTGGCCTGCGCGTCGCCGGACTTGAGGTCGATGACGACGGCGACCTCTCGGTCCGACAGGTCGACCAGGTCCCGGTCCTCGCCGAGGCCGCTGTTGCGACAGACCCACACGCCGTTGAGGGCGACGTCGAGGTCGGAGGGGTCGAAGACAGCAGCGGTGGTGCCGACGGCGGCCAGGACGCGTCCCCAGTTGGGGTCTCGCCCGTAGACGGCGCACTTGAACAGGTTGCTGCGAGCCACCGACCGGGCGACCTCCACGGCGTCGTCCTCGGTGGCCGCGTGCACGACCGTGATCGCGATGTCGTGGTCGGACCCCTCCGCATCACGCAGCAGCTGCTGGGCCAGGTCGTGGCAGAGCCGCGCCACCGCATCGGCGAACTCGTCGTACGCCGGCCGCACGCCGCTCGCGCCGGACACGAGCAGGACCACCGCGTCGTTGGTCGACATGCAACCGTCGGAGTCCAGCCGGTCGAACGTCTTGGACGTGGCGCTGCGCAGCGCTTGGTCCGCGGTCGCGTGGTCGACGTCCGCGTCGGTCGTCACGAACACGAGCATGGTGGCCAGACCGGGCGCCAACATGCCTGCGCCCTTGGCAATCCCTCCGACGGACCAGCCGTCCCGCGCGACGACGGCCTGCTTGGGAACCGCGTCGGTGGTCATGATCGCGTGCGCCGCGTCGTCTCCGCCGCTGTCAGCGATGACAGCCGCGGCTGCGTCGACGCCGTGCAGCAACGACGCCCGGTCGTTGAGCATCCCGATCAGGCCGGTTGAGCAGACGATCACCTGGAGTGGTGCCAGGCCGAGCGCCTTCGCAGCGTGCTCGGCGGTCGCATGGGTGAGCTGGAACCCCTCAGGGCCGGTGTAGCAGTTGGCACCTCCGGAGTTCGCGACGACGGCGCGGGCATGTCCTGTTGCTGCCACCCGCTCGCTCCACAGCACCGGGTTGGCCCGGCAGCGGTTGGACGTCCACACGGCGGCCACCACGTCGCTGGGCCCGTCGTTGACGATCAGCGCGAGGTCGCGGCCGCCGGAGTCCTTGAGACCCGCGACGACACCGGCGGCCCGGAAGCCGGCTGCATGCGTGACCGTCACGGTGCGATCCCTACGCTGCTCAGCCCGGTCTCCTCGGCGTACCCGAGCGCCAGGTTCATGCACTGCACCGCTCCCCCGGCCGTGCCCTTGGTCAGGTTGTCGATCGCTGCGACGGCGAGCAGGCGTCCGGCGCGCTGGTCCACTGTCGCCTGCACGTGGACGGTGTTGGAACCCAGCGTCGCCTTCGTCTGCGGCCACTCGCCGGCCGGGAGCAGGTGGACGAAGGGCTCCTTCTCGAACGCCTGGGTGTACGCCGCCTCCACGTCTGAGCCCGTGACCCCGTCCCGGACGCGTGCGGTGGCCGTGGCGAGGATGCCGCGCGCCATCGGAGCAAGGACGGGCGTGAACGACACGGTCACTTCCGCGTCCGTCAGCTGCCTGAGGCTCTGCTCGATCTCGGGCGTGTGTCGGTGGAGTCCGCCGACGGCGTACGCCGTGGCCGAGCCCATCACCTCCGCGCCCTGCAGGTTCGGCTTGGGCGCCTTGCCGGCGCCGGAGGTCCCGGAGACCGCCACCACGACCACGTCGGTCGTGTCGACCAACCCGGCCGCCACGGCGGGCGCGAGAGCCAGGGTCGAGACGGTCGGGTAGCACCCAGGGACCGCGATCCGGGTGGCGTTGCGCAGGACGTCGCGTTGTCCGGACAGCTCGGGAAGTCCATAGGGCCAGGCCCCGGCGCGTCGTCCTCCGTAGAACGTCGACCATGCCGCGTCGTCGGTGAGCCGGAAGTCCGCTCCGCAGTCGATCACGACCGTGCCCACTGGCAGCTGGGCGGTCAGCTCGGCCGAGGAGCCGTGCGGGAGGGCGAGGAAGACGACGTCGTGACCGGCCAGCGTCTCGGCTGTGGTCGGGCCCAGCACGCGGTCGGCAAGCGGGACCAGGTGCGGGTGGTGGGACCCCACGGTGGTGCCTGCCGACTCCCCCGCCGTCAGCGCCCCGAGGTCGACCTCAGGGTGGGCCAGCAGCAGCCGGAGGAGCTCGCCTCCCGCGTACCCGCTGGCTCCCGCCACCGCCACCTTCGTGCTCATGCCGAATGATTATTCCGTCTCCAGCACGTCTATGCAACTCCTTCCTCGCCGACCTCCGATCGTTCAACCGTCAGTTGTGGTTCCTTCTCCGGCCCTTGTGGTTGTGCGCCGACAACCACAAGCACCGCTCAAGGAACCACAAGTGACGGCTCAACGAGCGGGGCAGGGCGGGTCAGATGCTGTCGGCGAGCTTGGCAAAGGCCGCCCGAAGCCTGGTGTCGTCCTCGACCGGGAGGGTGGGGAACTGGTAGCTCTGGTCCAGGATCGTGGCGTCAGGGAAGATCAGGGGGCTCAACGCGAGGTCAGGGTCGATCCGGTCCATCTCCGCCTGGGCGCCTTCGACCGGGCAGATGTAGTTCACCCAGGCAGCCACCTTGGCCGCGACGTCTGGCCGGTAGAAGTAGTCGGCCAGTCTCGCTACGTCCTTGGCCTTGGTGGACGCTGCCGGTACCAGGAGGTTGTCCGACCAGATCATCAGCCCCTCCTCAGGGATGACGAACTTCAGGTAAGGGTTCTTCGCCTGAGCCTGCAGGACGTCACCGGACCAGGCCAGAGAGGCGATGATCTCGCCTTCGCTGAGCGCGTCGATGAACTCGTTGCCGTAGAAGTGCGCGAACCGGCCGGAATCCGTTTGCCGGGTCAGGAAGTCGACGCTGTCCTCCACGTCCGAGACGCTCGCACCGGACATGTCGCCCGACCGGGCCAACATCGTCAGGCCGACCGTGTCGCTGAACTCCGTCAGCAGCCCGATTCCGCCTTTCAGGTCGGCGCGGGTGAGCAGCTCGGTCATGCTGCCGATCGCACGATCGACGCGTCGAGCGTCGTACGCGATTCCGGTGAGCCCGGCCTGCCACGGCATGGAGAACCGCTGGTCCGGATCCCAGTCGGGAGCGGCCAGGGCCGGAATCAGGTTGGAGATGTTACGGATCGGACCAAAAGGTTGAACCCATCCGGAGGTGACGATCTGCGCCGCCAGCCAGCTCGTCAACGTCACGATGTCGTACCCGACGGGCCGCTTGGCCTCCAGCGCCTTCGAGATGCTGCCGACGAAGTCCTCGTTGTCGTTGATGACCTCCTGGTAGCTGACCTCGATGCCCGACCGTCGAACGAACGCGTCCAGGGTGGGGCGTCGGGTCCCGCGTGAGGCGACGTCGATGTACTCCGGCCAGGTGGCCCAGACCAGTGCACCCTGCGAACTCGACACCCGGGGCGAGTTCGGCTGGGTCGCCCTGGTCGGTGTGTTGCCGTCGCCGCCTCCGGTGCAGCCTCCGACTGATCCCGCGAGCAGCAGACCGAGCAGGCTGCGCCTCGACAGCGCGGGACCGCGTCCCGGTGTCCGGCCCTGTCCCGTTCGCTCGCCCAAGGGTGAGCGTGAGACCGGAAAGGAGGTCACCCAGCGATTGTTGACGCAGGCTGAGCGCTATCGCAACCCTGTGCCCGAGACGCGCGGATACCACGGATTCGGTTGACACGCGGTCCGATGCGGTTGACGCTCACAGAGAGATGGCACACGCGGACGTGCATAGCCCGCACCGCAGCCCACGCCGTCATCGGCTGGCGAGGGCGGTGAGCTACGTCGTCGTGGCGGTTGCCGTGGTCATCGCCGGCGGGCTTGCCGTGATCCGCCTCAATGATGACGGTGCCGGATCGGTCTCGGCCGCGACCTGTGACCAGGCGCCGATCCAGCTCAGCGCCGATCCACGGATCGCCGCTGTGGTCGAGGAGGCCACGTCCGACCTCGGACCCTGGCTCCGCGCGGACAACTGCCTCGTGGTCCAGGTCAGCAGCCGGCCCTCGGCGACCACGGCTGCCGAGATCGCCAGGGCAGAGGGCCAAGGCTTGTCGGCGCCGCTTCCCGACCTGTGGATCCCGGACTCGACGGTGTGGCTGAAGGTGGCGGGTCGCACCAAGGTCGGAGCATCCCGGCTGGCCGATGGCACCGTCTCGGTCGCGACGAGCCCCGTCGTGATTGCCTTGTCGAGGACACGGGCCGAGGCGATGGGGTGGCCCGACCGGCAGCCGTCGTGGAAGCGACTGCTGGGAACGGCGGGCGGAAAGATGAAACTCGCCTCCACCGACATCGACGTCGACGCGGCTGGGATGTTGAGTCTCGAGATGTTGGCGGGGTCGAGGTCCTCCCGAGCGCTCGCGGACTTGTCGAGCCGACTGGCTGTGCCGCTGCTCGGTGACCAGACGCCCGCTCAGCTGGTGTTGGACAACACCGTGGACGCGATTTCCTCGAGTGAGCTGGATGTCTTGACGGCCAACCAGGACGCCCCGGACGACAACCAGGTCGTTGCGGCGTACGACCCTCGCCTCCGAGGCGGCGCCTTGGACTTCCCGCTCACGGCAGTCCGATCGTCAGATGACGCGCGGTCGACCCTGGTCGAGCAGGCCAAGGCCGTCGTGAGCGAGGCCCTCCTCGACCCGGCCACCCAGCAACTGCTCGCCGCGTCCGGTCTGCGCACGGCTCTTGGCCGGCTGGCTGACCTCTACGGTGAGCGCCAGGGGGTGCTGGCTTCGGTCAAGCCCGTCATCAGCACACCGTCGGCATCCGAGATCAGGTCCTTGATGTCGGCGTGGTCGTCGATCGGACGGCGCTCGAGACTGCTCATCGTCGTCGACCGCTCCGGCTCCATGGCCCAGACTCTTCCCGGCAGCCGAAAGACCCGTGCCGAGCTCGCCCAGGCCTCACTCGACCAAGTCATCAGGTCGACCGCTCCGGACAGTGATCTTGGGCTGTGGTCGTTCACCACCGGCCTTCGGACCGGCGACTCGCAGGTCCTGGTGCCGATCGGCCCGCTGAGCTCGCCGGTGACGTCGGGGGCGACTCGACGCTCGGCGCTGCTGAGAGCCGTCGGCACGCTGGACCCGAAGATCGGCGGCGGGACTCCGTTGTACGACACCGTGCTCGCAAGCTTTCGAAGCGCCCAGGCCGCGTACTCCTATGGTCGTCTCAACGCCGTGATCGTGGTGACCGACGGACGCAACGACGATGCCCGCAGCATCTCCTTGCCGGCCCTGCTGGACAGACTCAAGCTCGAGTTCGACGGCGTACGACCGGTGCGCATCATCGCCATCGCGTACGGCGAACAGGTCGACGCCAGGACGCTGGAGCGGATCACCGATGTCACCGGAGGCCGCACCTACCGGGCCCTCACTGCCGCCGAGGTCTCCCGGGTCTTCGCCCACGTCCTCGCCGACCTCTGATCGTTCAACCGTCAGTTGTGGTTCCTTCTCAGGCCCTTGTGGTTGTGCGCCGACAACCACAAGGGCCGCTCAAGGAACCACAAGTGACGGCTCAAGGAACCACAAGTGACGGCTCAACGAGGGGGGAGGGCGGGTCAGTACTCGTCCTTGACGGCGTGCACGAACTGGCCGTGCAGGTGGTCGAGCTCACCGGCGGCGAATCGCCGGACGAAGTGCTCGACCGGTTCGGTCGGACCGAACTCGACATCGTCGGACTCATCCCACATGGTGTCGGTCATGTCGGTCTGCACCAGACCAGGACTGACGCTGACCACCCGGACCGGGGAGTTCTCACCGAGCGCGGCGGCGACATTGTCCAGCCAGCGCAGAGCGGCGGCCTTGGAGACCGAGTACGCCGAGTAGCGCGGCTCGGCACGTTGCCCGATCCCGGACCCCAGGTCGACCACGCGGCCACTCCCCCGCTCGAGCATCCCGGGCAGCACGGCCGACGTCATCAGCATCACGCCACGGAGGTTGACCTCCAACGTGCGCCACCAGTCGTCCGGGTCCGCCTCCCAGGGCAACGCCCGCTGGTCGCGTACGCCGGCGTTGTTGACCAGCAGGTCGATCGGGCCGAGCCGCTCGACGACGATGTCGATCGCGGCGGCCGCCGAAGCGGGGTCGGCCACGTCCGCTGGTACGCCGACAGCGCTGGGGAGGTCGGCCACGACCGCTTCAAGGCGGCCCTGGTCACGACCAATCACCGCAACGTCGAAGCCGTCCTCGCACAACACGGTGGACAGCCGACGTCCGATCCCTCGACTGCCGCCGGTCACCACGGCGACCCGGCGCTCAGCCACGCGGCACCGCACCCGTCCGGCGCGCCGCCGCGGCAACGGCCGCGTCCCGGGCGTCCTTGATCTCGGCCTCCGTGAGGGTCCGGTCCGGTGCCCGGAAGCGCAGCGAGTACGCCAGTGACTTCTGGCCGGCGCCGATCTGCTCGCCGGTGTAGACGTCGAACAGCCGGACGGATTCGACCAGCTCACCGGCCCCTTCGCGCAGCGCGGCTTCCACGTCGGCCGAGCTGACGGCCGCGTCGACCACCAAGGCCACGTCCTCCTTGGCCACCGGGTACGTCGAGAAGGTCGGGGCGAGCACCAGGTCGGGGGCTTGCAGCAGCAACGCGTCGAGGTCGAGCTCGACCGCGCACGTGCGCGCCGGTACGCCGTAGGAGGTGCAGACCTTGGGGTGCAGCTCTCCGGCGTACCCGACCGGCGTCTCGTCCACCAGCACCAGCGCACACCGCCCCGGATGCCATGGGGCGTGCTGCGTGGCCCGGACGTCAAGCGTCAGGCCTACGGCGTGGCCGATCTCCCGAGCCGCTTGGACCGCGTCCGCCCAGCTCGACGGTCGTCCGGCACCCCACCAGCCGGGCTCGGACCGGCTGCCGGCCAACACCACACCGAGGTGCAACGGTTGCGCGGGCAGGGCCGCTTCGAGCTGCTTGAACTCCTCCTGCGTCGGCGCCCGGTCGACACCCAGAGCAGGCGCTTTCGAGCGGCCCCCCGGTCCCGGCAGGAACACACTGCCCAGCTCGAAGAGCCCGATCCCGCTCTGCACCCGACTCACGTTGCGCGCCAGGGTGCGCAGCAGTCCGGGCACCAGCGTGGTGCGCAGCAGCGGTTCCTCCTCGGACAGCGGGTTGGCGACCCGCACCGCTGCACGGCGTTCGTCGCCGCTCGACAAGCCGAGCGCGTCGAGCTCCCGGCTGCCGATGAACGGGTACGCCAGCGCCTCGACGTAGCCGAGACCGGCCAGCGCGATGCCTACCCGCCGGCGCAGGCGCTGCTGCTTGGTCAGCCCCCGACCGGCCGGGGCGGCCGGCAGGATGCTCGGCACGTTCGGGTAGCCGACGATGCGCAGCACCTCCTCGGCCAGGTCGTTGGGGTCGGTGATGTCCGGCCGCCAGGGCGCCGGGGTTGCGGTGATCCGGCCGTCGGCCACCTCGATTGCACAGCCGACCGTGCGCAGCGACTCGGCCGCCGTCTCGTTGGAGATCGCGAAGCCGCCGATCCGGGCCGGCAGCTGGGCGTCGATGGTGATCGGCTCGCGCGCGGCAGCGGTGCCGACGACGGTGGCGGTCGGTGCCAGTCGGCCGCCGCCGTGCTCGACCAGCAGGTCTGCCACGCGTCGCGCGGCGACGGCGGCGATGGTGGGGTCGATCCCGCGCTCGAAGCGCTTGGATGCCTCGCTGGGCAGCTTGTGGCGGCGCGCCCCCCGGGCGATCGCGACGGGGTCGAAGTGCGCCGCCTCGATCACCACCGAGGTGGTCGACCCACTCATCTCGGTGTCCTCTCCGCCCATCACGCCGGCCAGGCCGATCGGTCCGCGGTCGTCGGTGATCAGCAGGTCCTCCGGGTCGAGCGTGCGGGTCACGCCGTCGAGGGTGGTGAGTGTCTCCCCGGAGGACGCCCGGCGTACGACGATCGGACCCCGCAACGCGGCCGCGTCATAACCGTGGATCGGCTGACCGAGCTCGAGCATCACGTAGTTGGTCACGTCGACGGCCAGCGAGATCGGCCGCATCCCGGCCAGCTGCACGCGCCGCGCCAGCCAGCGCGGCGACGGACGGCTCGGGTCGAAGCCGTCCACCGTCAACGCCACGAAGACGTCGCAGCCGTCCGGGTCCTCGACCTTGACCGGGTAGCCGGCACCGGCTGCCGTCGCGGGCAGCGTCAACGCCGGATCGTCGAAGCCCAGGCCGTACGCCGTCGCCGCCTCGCGCGCCACGCCGCGCACCGACAGGGCGTAGGCACGGTCAGGGTTGATCTCGAACTCGATCACGTCATCGCGCAGGCACAGCGCGCCAGCCGCGTCCGCGCCCACCGGCGCCGAGTCCGGCTCGAGGACGATGATGCCGGCGTGGTCGTCACCGAGTCCGAGCTCGCGGGCCGAGCAGATCATCCCGTCGGACACGTGGCCGTAGGTCTTGCGAGCGGAGATCTCGAACCCACCGGTCAGCACGGCTCCTGGGAGCGCCACCACGACGAGGTCGTCGAGGGCGAAGTTGCGAGCGCCACAGACGATGCCGCGGGGCTCGGACTCGTCGACGTCGACCTGGCACCAGCGGATCGTCTTGCCGTTGGAGTGCTCCTCCTCCACGAAGTGCACCACCCGTCCGACGACCAGCGGGCCGGTGACGTCGGAGCCTGCGGCCTCGAGCGCCTCGAGCTTGAGCCCGAGAAACGTCAGACGGTCGGCCAGGTCCTTGACGTCGACGTCGGCAGGCAGGTCAACGTAGTCGCGCAGCCATGACACGGGAACGCGCATGGAGGCTCAGAGCTCCGTTCCGAAGGGCAGAGCGAACCTGATGTCGCCCTCCACCATGTCGCGCATGTCCTCGACGCCGTGCCGGAACATCAACGTGCGCTCGATTCCCATACCGAAGGCGAAGCCGGAGTACACCGCGGGGTCGATGCCACCAGCGACCAGCACCCGCGGGTTGACCACCCCGCAGCCACCCCACTCGATCCAGCCCTCGCCGCGACAGGTCCGGCAGGTGTGGACGTCCGGCTCCGCACTGCGGCAGACGAAACAGATCAGGTCGACCTCGGCGGAGGGCTCGGTGAAGGGGAAGTACGACGGGCGGAAGCGCGTGGTGATCCCATCGCCGAACATCGCCGTGGCGAAGTGGTCGAGCGTGCCCTTCAGGTGGGCCATGGTCAGGCCCTTGTCGACCGCCAGCCCCTCGACCTGGTGGAAGACGGGCGTATGGGTCGCGTCGAGCTCGTCGGTCCGGTACGTCCGTCCAGGGCAGATGACGTAGATCGGCAGAGCACGGCTCAGCATGCTCCGCGCCTGCACCGGGGAGGTGTGCGTCCGGAGCACGACCCCCGCGTCCTCGGGCTCCAGGAAGATGGTGTCCTGCATGGACCGCGCCGGGTGGTCCTTGCCCAGGTTGAGAGCGTCGAAGTTCAGCCACTCCGCCTCGACCTCGGGGCCTTCTGCGATCTCCCAACCCATCGCGACGAAGACGTCACCGATCCGCTCCTGCAGCGTCGTCAGCGGGTGCCGTGCGCCGCGCGGGTCGCGGTCGTACGGCAGCGTGACGTCGACGGTCTCCTCGACCAGCATGCGCGCCTCGTGCTCGGTCTCCAGCTCTGCGGTGCGCCGCGCCAACGCCTGGTTGACGGCACCGCGCGCCTGGCCGATCCGCTGGCCGGCTTCCTTCCTCGCCTGGGGCGGCAGGGCACCGATCTCTCGGTTGGCCAGAGCCAGCGGAGAACGGTCGCCGGCGTGGGCGAGCCGAACCTGCTTCAACGCGGTCAGGTCTGGCGCGGCTTCGATCGCAGCGATCGCCTCGTCCCGGCGGGCCGCGACCTCGTCGGCGTGCAGGGGCGTGACCTCGACCGGGTCGTACTCCGTGTTCGGACCTGACATGGTCTGGCTCGCTCGCTTCCGCGGTGCTCGGGGCTGGACGTGGGTCCCGGTCGGAACGAGGTGCAGCCACGAACCGTTCGGGGTCAGGTCAGTCTAGGAAGTCCCGGCGTACCCCCGCGAATCGGTTTCCCTCCGGGGCCCGTTTCCGGGTGTGGTTTGCCTAGTGATCTATTCCGATGGATAGATCACTAGGCAAACCTGCCGTGCAGACAGCGGATCTGCCTAGCGCACCTGCCTAGCGCACCTGCCTAGCGCACCTGCCTAGCGCACCTGCCTAGCGGACCTTGCTAGCGGACCTTCCTGGCGGACCTGGCTAGCGGACCTGGCTAGCGGACCTGCCTAGCGGACCTGCCTAGCGGACCTGCCTGCGCACCGGGCAAACCGGGTCGTGCTCAGTCGAGTGACTCCGGGCGGCCCTGCGGCAGTACGACGCGCATCCGGGCACCGCCGTTCGGAGCGTCCTCGACCCGGATGACGCCGTCGTGGGCACTGATCAGACCACCGACGATGTAGAGCCCGAGTCCTGAGCCACCGGTCGCACCGTGCTTCCAGAACTTGGTGAAGATCCTCGGCCGGATCTCGCGGTTGATCCCCTTGCCTCCGTCGTCCACGATCAGCTCGGCGCCATCGTCCTCGGTGGCCCGCAGCGTGACGGTCACGTCACCGGCGCCGTGCTTGATGGCGTTCTCGACCAGGTTGGCGACGATCTGCGCGACCTTGTCCTTGTCGGCCCAGACCCGTGGCCGTCCGTGGGGGACGAACGAGATGTCTCGTCCACTGGTGATGCTGATCGGCTCCAGCTGGGCAGCGATGGCATCGACCAGGTCGAGCGGCTCCTTGCGGACCGAAAGCCGCCCGGTGTCGATGCGCGCCACGTCCAGGAGCTCCCCGATCAACCGGGTGAGCCGATCGGCGTCGGCATCGACCGTGCGCAGCATCAGCTGCTTCTGAGACTCGGTGAAGCGGTCCCACTTCGACAGCAGCGTCGCGGTGAACCCCTTGACGCCGGTCAGGGGCGAGCGGAGTTCGTGAGCGACGGTCGCGACCAGGTCGGAGCGTTCGCGCTCGACCCGGTGGCGGGCTCGGGCGTCGCGCACGGCCCATGCGGTCCCCACGACCTTCCCTCCGGGCCGGTCGCGATGCAGGCGACCGGTGACCAGGAGCTCAGCCCCCGACGTGGTCCGCCACGACATCTCCTGGAGTCGGGTGCGGATCGACAGGCCTTCGTACGGCCGAACGCAGCCGTACCAGTCGTTGCCGTCGAGGTCCTGCAACGTCATGACTGCCGACAGATGGTTCCCGACGGGGTCGCCGTCGGCGTACTCGAGCAGCCGGCACGCGGAGGTGTTGGCGATGGTGACGACACCATCGGCATCGGCGAGGACCACCCCGTCCGGCAGAGCGTCGAGTACGGCGGAAGGACTCTCCATGGCCGCGGGCTGGCTTTCGTTCACACGCGTCCCTCCTGTCCGGTCTGAGCAGATCAGGTGGGTCTCACTGTAGTCCCTGTGGCCGGCGGCCGTGGCGCTGTGCTCGCGCACTCGTGTAGAGGCAGACCGCGGCCGCCGTGGCGAGATTCAGGCTCTCCGCCTGGCCGTAGATCGGCAGCCGGACGACGGAGTCGGCCAACGCCGCCGTGTGGTCCGGAAGGCCCCAGGCCTCATTGCCGAACATCCAGGCCGTACGCCGCGCGAGCTCACCGGCGTCGGTCAGGTCATCGACGTCGACGTCGCCGGCGCCGTCGGCCGCCAGCACGACGATCCCGGCCTCGCGGACGGCGCGGACCGCCTCCGGCACCGTCACGCCGACGACCAGCGGGACGTGGAAGAGCGAGCCCGCGCTGGACCGGACGACCTTGCCGTTGTAGGGATCGACCGACTCCCCCGCGATCACGACCAGGCCGGCTCCGGCGGCGTCCGCGCAGCGGATCACGGTGCCCGCGTTCCCGGGGTCGCGCACGTTGGCGCAGATGACGACCAGGTCGGGCTCGGTGCGCAGTGCTGCCTCCAGCGGCACGTCGACGACGTCGCAGACCGCGACCACGCCCTGCGGCTGCACCGTGTCGGTCAACGACGCCAGAGCCGCGTCGTCCACGGTGTGCCAGGCGACCTGACGGTCTCCGGCCAGTGAGCGGAGATCGGCGTGTCGCTGCTCGCCCTCGACCGTCGCGAAGACCTCCCGGACGCAGCTCCCGCCGGTGCCGACGAACGCCAGTGCCTCACGAACCGCTGGGGGGCCCTCGGCGAGGAACTTGCGGGCCGACATGCGAGCGGCGCGCCGGCCCAGCTTGCGGGCTTCTTTCACCCGCGTCGAACGAGGTGTCAGAAGCTCCGAGGGGGTCACGGCGCGCCGCTGCAGACGTCAGCGGGTCGTCAGGCCGACGCCTTCTCGGTCTGAGCCGGGACGTGAGACTTGGCGAGCTCGACGATCGACGCGAAGGCCGTCGGGTCGGAGACCGCGAGATCGGCCAGGATCTTGCGGTCGACCTCGACACCGGCCTCGCGAAGACCCTGGATGAACCGGTTGTAGGTCATGCCGTTGGCGCGGGCGCCGGCGTTGATGCGTTGGATCCACAGGCGACGGAACTCACCCTTGCGCGCCTTGCGGTCACGGTAGCTGTAGACCAGTGAGTGGGTGACCTGCTCCTTGGCCTTGCGGTAGAGACGAGACCGCTGACCGCGGTAGCCGGAGGCCTTCTCGAGGGTCTCCCGGCGCTTCTTGTGGGCGTTGACTGCCCGCTTGACGCGTGCCACGTGTTACTCCTTGAACGATTTGGTCGGCCCCGCACGGTCCGGCCAAGGGCGAGGACGTGCGAGGGTGCCGGGGACTGTTACCGGCCGAGCAGCTTCTTGACCTTCTTGGCGTCGGCTGGCGACACCTCGGTCGTGCCGGTCATCCGGCGGGTCATCGTGGAGGGCTTCTTCTCCAGGTTGTGCCGCTTGCCGGCCTTTTGGCGCACGAGCTTCCCGGAACCCGTCACCTTGACGCGCTTCCCGGTGCCTGAGTGGCTCTTCATCTTCGGCATGTCGCCGTCTCCGTCTCTGTTGCAGGGCTGTGCAGGGGCTGTGCAGGGGTTGTGCAGGGTCATGCGGTGGTGCGGCTGTGGCTGGTCCTGCGTCACATGTCGGGGTCGAGGCTCTCCGAGCGACGAGGCGCCTTCTTCGGCGGCTCCTTCGCAGCGGCGGTGCGGTGCTCTTCCCGCTCGGCGCGCTCCGCGTCACGATCTGCCGCCCGCAGGGCGGCCCGCTCGTCTCGCTCGGCCTTGGCCTCGGCCTTGGCCTCGGACTTCTTCTTGTGCGGTCCGATCACCATGATCATGTTGCGGCCGTCCTGCTTCGGTGCGGACTCGACGAACCCGAGCTCCTCCACGTCGCCGGCCAGTCGTTGCAGCAGCCGGAACCCGAGCTCGGGACGATGCTGCTCACGACCGCGGAACATGATCGTGATCTTGACCTTGTCGCCCTGCTTGAGGAAGCGCACGACGTGACCCTTCTTGGTCTCGTAGTCGTGCGCGTCGATCTTCGGGCGGAGCTTCATTTCTTTGATGACCGTGTTGGTCTGGTTGCGCCGCGTCTCGCGTGCCTTCTGGGCGTTCTCGTACTTGAACTTCCCGTAGTCCATGAGCTTGCACACCGGCGGACGTGCCGTCGGCGCCACCTCGACGAGGTCGAGGTCGGACTCCTGGGCGAGCCGTAGGGCGTCGTCGATACGGACGATGCCGACCTGCTCACCGTTCGGCCCGACGAGTCGCACCTCCGGTACGCGGATGCGGTCGTTGACGCGTAGCTCCGTGCTGATGGGTCCTCCTGTTGTCGGTTCTGGGGGTCCTGGCAGGAGTCCGGTCCCGCGCTCTTGGCGCAAGAAAAATGGCCTCCGTGCCCACGCACGAAAGCCACCGTGTATGCCGCCTGAGCGTCATACGGCGATCAACCCGGCCTCTCACGAAGCCTGGTGTCTCGCGACCGGAACCCGACGACCTGGTGGTCGGTGCGGGTGGGAGGTGGCCTCCGCTTGCGTACCTGGGACACCTTCGGACCGGGGTCCGACATTCCGTCGTACGACGAGATGTCCCAAGTGGGTCACCCACAGGTTACCAGCGCGCTGCCCCCGGCGTCACATCGATGCAGCGTCGTCCGGAGGGCCGGACAGCCGCTCCGGCGTGGCCGGGGCGTCCGAGCGTGATGGCTGCTCGGCCAGCCAGGCGAACCCCGCGGAGGTCCGCGCGAGGACGTGACCTGCGGCCAGCTCGTTCAGCTCCCTTGTCTCGACGACGTAGGGCACCGGACCAGCGACGTCCACGACGAGGGCACTGGCAGCCTCCTGCAGGGCGGAGCGGGCCGCGTCGGCGGCGGCGACAGGGACCGGCCGGGCCTCCGGGTTCCACGCGGAGAGCTCGGCCGCCCCCGTGAATGCGAGCAACGCCGTGCGACCGTCCTGCCCCTGCATCAGGACTGCGGCGATGTCGGCGGTCTTGTCGCGCGGAAGTCCGCTCGTACCGGCCTCGGTCTCACCGAGCCGCGCCACCACGGGAACCAGCAGGCGAGAGGTCGAGAGGGCGGCCAGCACGGGTGCCGTCCGCCCGTCACCGGCGTACTGCGCCAACGCCGCCCGGACACCGGGATCCGACGCACCCCGGTCACCGGCGAACCCCGGGTCGGGCAGGCTCCGGGAGCGCTCCATGCCACTGTCCACCCCGCGAACCTACCGAGGCCGAGTGCCCGCCCTCCCGCTCGGGTTTGCCTAGTGATCTATTCAGATGAATAGATCACTAGGCAAACCTGCCTAGCAAACGGGGGAACTGCCTTGCAGACATGGAGCCCTTCCGGGGGGTCGGACGGCTCGGAGTCCGTACGCCGCATCGTCGACCAGCTGCTCGCGCGCACCGCCGAGTGCGGCGACACTCGAGTGGTCGCCGTCGACGGGCCAGCGGGGTCGGGCAAGACGACCCTGGCGGCGCACCTCGCCGACGAGGTCGTCCACCAGGGCAGGTCCGTCGCGATCCAGCATCTCGACGACCTGTACGCCGGTTGGACAGGTCTCGACGATGCCCTGGCCCGGCGGGTCATCGACCAGGTCCTGGCGCCGCTGAGCCGTGGCGAGGCCGCCCGGTGGCAGCGCTACGACTGGCATGCCCAGCGTTTCGCCGGCTGGCAGTCCTTCGACCCGCCGGAGGTCCTGGTCCTCGAGGGCTGCGGGTCAGGCGCCCGAGCGTCGTCGGCCTACCTCTCGCTGATCGTCTGGGTCGAGGCCCCGCCGGACGAGCGGATCCGGCGCGGGGTGGCCCGCGACGGCGAACAGGTGCTCCCGAACTGGCTGGCGTGGACCGAGCTCGAGCAGGCTCACTTCGCCGCCAACGACACCCGCGCCCGAGCGGATGTCATCGTGTCGACCGACTGACGACGCCGGCCTTCAGCAACCCGTGGACGTGACTGTCCCACCGGATCCCGCTCTCGTCGCGGTAGCCACCGCGCTCGGTGCCTTCGAACGAGAAGCCCGCCTTCGCGGCGATCCGGCAGGAGGCGGCGTTCGCGACAGCATGTGGGAGGCGCAGCCGTTCGAGGCCGAGCTCGTCGAAGGCGAAGTCCGCCATGGCACGCACACAGGCGGTGGCCACCCCGCGGCCCCGTGCCCACGGGACGGTCCGGTAGGCGACCCACGCATCGAGCTGGGCGTCGTCGATGTTGCAGAGGAAGGCGTTGCCCACATAGCGGCCGCCCTCGTCGGTGTCGTGGACACTCCACCCCGCGTACGTCCCGGCCGACCAGTCCGCACTGCGCCGCAACCAGTCACGCGCTGCCGCGACGGTGTGCTCGGAGGGCCCAGGGTTCCACTGCCGCACCTCCGGGTCCTGGAGCATCACCAGCGCATCGACGGCGTCGTCGGGGCTCGGGGGACGCAGCTCGAACGAGCCGGCCGACAAGGTCACATGTGCGATACCGGTCACCGCTGGCCCCGGACGGGTGGATGGACCCCCTGGAACGTCGCCGTCAGGGTCTCGACCTGGTATCCGGCACGCTCATAGAGCCCGAACGCGCCCGTCGGGTTGTTGGTGTCGACGTCCAGCGAGGACTCGTGGAACCCCTCGGCACGGTAGGCCGACAGCGCGTGGCGGAGCAGGTTGGTCGCAATCCCTCGGCCACGCAGCTCCCGGCGTACGCCGATCTTGGCCAGGTAGGCCTCGCGGCGACCCGTGGCCTGTTCGTAGGCGTCGAACTCGCTGGTCAGGACGTACGCCCCGACGCTGACGTCGCCGACTGGGCCATCAGGCACCAGGACCCAGGACAGGCCGAAGCGGGAGTTGCGCGACCCGTCGACCCACTGCTCCCACATCGTCGACGTCCAGGGCACGAAGCCCCAGTGGTCCTGGAAGGCCACGTTGTGCGCGGCCATGGTGGCTGTGCTGACCGCACGGTCGTAGTCGATCAGGCGATATCCCGCAGGCCACCGGATCGGCTGGTCCGGAAGCTCGATCCGATCGAGGTGCGCCCGCATCGTGGCAGACCAGTTCACCGCCTGCAGGCCGGCAGCCTCCAGCAGCGCCACCTGGTCCTCACGGGCCAGGTAGCCGCCGATCTGGAAGCGCAGCTCGACCTCGGGGTGCCGCTCGCGCTGCAAGGTGACGGCACGGTCGCGTGCCCAGGCCACACCATGCGTCCCCAGCCCCCGGCCGCGGTACTCCGGGTCGACGGTGCCCTCGCCCTCGATCCGCCAGTGGTCGGTGATGGCCTCCCGCGGACGGATCCCAGCAAAGGCCACCATCCTCGACTCGTCCCAGCACGCCCGGCGGTCGTCGGGGCCGGTGGCCGGGTCGGCGAGCTCTTCGGCCAGGTCGGCCTCGTTGTAGTGCTCACCGGTCCGGTCGACTTCCTCCGCCCGCGCCAGCAACGCGTTCCACGCCGCGACGTCAGCGACTCCCAGCGGCCGCCAGGTGATCCCCATGCCCACAGGCTAGGGCTGGAACGCCTGGGGCTCACCCGGTTTGTACGGAGGCGAGGCGACCGGCTGGCGGTAGTGGCGAACGGTGTCCGGCGTACCGGCCGGCCCGAGCTGCTCCCACAGCAGGTTCGTCAGGCGCTGCCACTCGTCCTCGGGCACCGCGGTCATCGGCAGCCGCAGGAAGGCGCCGCTCGGCCGGACCTGCCGGAGGACGAGCACGGCACCACGGCGGATCGTCCAACCGGTGAAGAAGCTCCACGGATACGTCGACTCACCGAGGTCGCGAGCCCACACACCGTGGGGGGAGAAGGCGACCTCGGCAGCCTCGGCGTGCATGGCACGGAACTGGGCGCGAGCCCTCCGGATGCGCAGCACGTACATGACGGTGTCCTGGACCACGATCGCGACGGCCACCAGGGCCAGCACCAGGTTGTGGAGCACGACGGCGAGCAGGCCGAGGAGCACCCCGAAGAGCGCCAGCACGAGCGCCCGGCGGTTCAGCCCCCGGTTCAGCCACAGGCTCGTCTCGATGCTGGCGTCGATGTCATGGCGGAACGCATAGCGCATCCATCCGGACTCGTCGACCACCCTCGGAGGGTAGTCCGCAACCCGGTGTCAGGCGGCCCGAACGGGCAGCAACAGGTCCGAACGGACCGCAGCCGGACCGTCAGGGGCGGTAGCCGGACGGGTCAGGACCGAGGTCGACGATGGCGGCGACAGGACCACCGCCGTCGGGACCCTGATGGGCTGCCGAGACGGAAACGAACACGGCCGGGTCACCGGTCACCGCTGCGGTGACTCCGCCGACGCAGGCCTTGATCTGCCGGTGCCAGTGCACGTCGGAGTCGTCGAGCATGGCGTTGCGGCGGCCGTGGACGGTGCCGTCCTGGGAGACCTCGCACTTGAGGAAGACGTTGACGAGCCGCCCCTCGAGGTCGCTCCAGTGCGGTCGGTCCGGGAGCTCTAGTCCGGCGTCCTTGATCGCGTCCCAGATGCCGTCCTGGTCGAGGGCGTCCGTCATCACGGCGTGACCGACCCGGTAGCGGCCCCCGACCCCGGCCGCGTTGCCGACCACGACCACCTGGGCCTGGTCGAGCTCCACGCCGGACGAGCACGACGCCACCGACGAGTAGAGGGACCGGTCATGCATGACGTCGGCGTCGCTCGGCATCGTGATCTCGCCGAGAGCGACGGCGACCCCGAGGGCTGTGCACCCGTTGGACAGGTCCATCGACTGATGGGTCTCCTCGGTCCAGACGGTCTTGCCCCTCGACTTCGCGTCCCGGATCGTGTGGATGGTCAGGAGCGGGGTCTTGGTCTGCACGTAGTGGACGTCAGCCGGATCGGCGATCCCGGCGCGGTCCATCGCGATCTTCACGGCGTCGGCGACCTTGCTGATCATCGCCGTGCGTCCGATGTCCTCCGGGAACAGCGTCTCGCTCATCGCGAAGCCCACCGACAGCCGAGGCTCGTCGGTCTGCTCTGCCGAGCCGAGCGCTTCGGGGGCGATCGTGGCGAAGACGGTCGCGTGCGGGCTGATCACCCCGTCGGTGCCACCGGACCACACGATCGGGACCTCCTTCGCCTCCTCGGCGCTGCGGGAGCCCTTCTCGACGAGGACCTCACGGAACGCCCGGTCGGCGATGATCCTGGTGTAGTCGTTGACTCCGCCGTTGCCCTCGGTCTTGCCGATCACCGCGATCACCCGGTCGGCCTCCACGACGCCGGTGTCGATGAGCTCGGCCAGGCCACTGGCGTCGGACACGTGCTTGATGGGGACCTTGCGTACCTCGATCGGCTCGGGCATGGCGTGCACTCTCCTTGGCTGTCGCGTCAGTTCTGCTCGGCGGGTACGACGATCGTCCCCGTCTCGCCCCGGACTCCCGAGACGATGGTGCTGAGGCTGGTGATGATCCCGGGCTTGCCGGAGGCTTCGACGAACCGGCAGATGGCGTCGACCTTCGGGCCCATCGAGCCGCTGGCGAACTGCCCCTGAGCGGCGTACTGGCGCATCGTCACCACGTCGACCCGTCCGATCGGTCGAGCCTGCGGGGTGCCGAAGTCGAGGATCGCGTGTTCGACGTCGGTGGCGATCACGAGCCGGTCCGCGCCGATCGACCGAGCGAGCAGGGCGGCACCTAGGTCCTTGTCGATGACGGCCTCGACACCACGGATCGAACCATCGACCTCGCGAACCACCGGGACGCCCCCTCCGCCGTTGGCGACCACCACGTAGCCCTGATCCGCCAGCGTGTCCACCACGGCCGCATCGAGGATCTCCAGCGGCTCGGGAGATGCGACCACACGACGCCAGCCGCGTTCGCCGCGATCCTCGAACCGCTGCCCGTGTTCGATCAGCACCGCAGCCTCCTCCTGCGGGAGGAACCGTCCGATCGGCTTGGTCGGCTTGTCGAAGCCGGGATCGTCGCGGTCGACGAGGGTGCGGGTGACCAGCGCGGCCACCGGCCGATCGACGTGCCGCCTGGCCAGGGCGGGTTGCAGGGCGTTCATCAGGACGAACCCGAGGGTGGCCTGGGTCTGGGCCCCGCACCAGTCGAGCGGGACCGGTGGCACGACTCCCGCGGAGAGCTCGTTCTTGACCAGCAGGTTTCCCACCTGAGGACCGTTGCCGTGGGTGATCACCACGTCCAGACCCTCAGCGACCAGGTCGGCAACCGCCTCCATGGCGGTCTGCGCTGCCGCGATCTGGTCCTCGGGGCGTGCGCTGCCATCGGGGCCGGTCATCGCGTTGCCGCCCAAGGCCACGAGTACGCGCACGCCGCCTCCTCACCGCGGTCAGGTGGGGCCGCGCCGCGCGGCCCGTGCCGTCCACCCTAGGGATGTATGGCCGCGGCACGGCACCGGGCCTGGTCAGGTGTCGGGAAGCTCCGCGGGATCGAGGTCGAGGCGCCGGGCGAGCTGGCTGAGCGAGCGTGCTGCGGCCCGGCGTACGGCGTGATCCTCGTCAGCCAGCGCGGCCACCACGACGTCGACGTGCTCGGTGTCGCCGACGACGCCGAGGCAGCGCACGGCCTGCAGCCGGACCCGTGGCAGCTCGTGCTCCACCAGGAGCACGGCTTGCGGACCTGCTTCGCCGATCTCTCGCCGGGCGGCGACCTTGAGGCACATCTCGGCCGGCCGCCAGTGGTCGTCCGACAGTCCTGCGACCACGACCGGCGCCACGGACGCGGCCCAGACGTAGAGCAACCCCCGGCCGCCCCAGGTACGCGGCCAGTAGTCATGCCAGCTCGGGTCGAACGCCGCCGTCGCGCAGTTGCTCCCGAGATAGGGCAAAACACCGCGATAGTCGTGCGGATCGGACCCGGCCAGCAGGTCGGCGCACCAGCCGGCGGCGACGTCCTCGCCCACGAGCGCGCCCAACTCGGTCACCAGGGCCTTCGGCGTGGTGCCGGAACCGGACGGCGCGGGCAGCTGCCTGGTGTCCATCAGACCATCGTGACAGCGCCGACCGACAGACCCCGCGCTGAGGTAGGTCGTAGGACGCCCGCTGCCTCAGATAGGGCGATGTCCCGATGTGTGCCGATGCCTTAGCCGGGCAGGTTGGACAGCAGTTGAACCGGCCGCCATCACTTCCAGGCCCTGAGTTTGAGGAGTACTCATGTTGAGCCCCATGCAGATCACCCAGCCGTTCATCGCCTCGGAACTGGACTTCCATCGCGAACGCATCACCGAGGAGCTGGCCGCGGCGGAGCTGCGTCGCCGGATCAAGGCCGGCCGACGCGAACGACGGCAGCGCCTGGCCAAGAGCCATGCGCAGCGTCGTAACGCGCCGCGGACCGCGTGACCGTCGCCGCACAGCAAGCGGCCTCGACAGACCGTCCGGGTCAACTCGGTGGAGGCTTGTCGGCGCCACCCGCGATGATGGACCCCGTGCCTGCCGAGATCACCCTGCGGCCGATGATCGGTCGCAACACCGAGCTGACCCAGCTCCTGGCCCTGGTCGGACTCGAGGACAGCCCCAGCTCCCGTGCCCACGGCGCCGTGGTGATCTCCGGTGACGCCGGCGTCGGCAAGAGCCGGCTGCTCGCCGAGCTCCGACTCCACGCGGTTACGTCCGACTGGCAGGTGCTGCTCGGGCACTGCCTCGACTTCGGTGACAGCGCGCTCCCCTACCTGCCGTTCACCGAGGTCTTCGGGCGTCTGGCGGGTGAGGATCCCGAGCTCTCGGAGACGATCGCGCGCAACCATCCCGTCGTTCGCCGGCTGATGCCCGGACGGCGGATCTCCACCGACGGCTCCCCGGTTCACGTGGCCGCCGCCACCGAGCATGCCGAGCCGATGGATCGGGCCGACCTGTTCGCGTCCGTGCTCGCCGTGCTCGAGGAGCTCGGCGAGCGCGGCCCCGTCCTGGTGCTGCTCGAGGACCTGCACTGGGCCGACCAGTCCACGCGCGAGCTGCTGAGCTTCCTGTTCGCCCGACAGCTGCCGGACGACGTCCACATCGTCGCCACCTATCGCAGCGACGACCTGCACCGCAAACATCCCCTCCGGGCCTCGGTCGCCGAGTGGGGCAGGCTGCCCGCGGTGGCCCGGCTCCAGCTCGACCGGCTCAGCGACGGCGACGTCCGCGCCCTGGTCCAGACCCTGCACCCGACCGGTCTGAGCGAGTCGGCGATCCACACGATCGTCGACCGCGCCGAGGGCAACGCGTTCTTCACCGAGGAGCTGGTCGCCGCCGCCGACCGGTCCAGCCTGACCGCGCGAGCGCTGCCCGACGACCTGGCCGACGTCCTGCTGTTGCGGCTCGACCAGCTCGGCGAGGCCGGCCGGCAGACCCTGCGGGCGGCGTCCGTCGCCGGTCGTCGGGTCTCCCACGACCTGCTGGCCCGCGTCGTCGACCTGCCCACCGGCGAGCTGGACCGTGCCATCCGGGCGGCTGTGGACACCAACCTTCTGCTGCCCGTGGGCACCGACAGCTACGCCTTCCGGCATGCCCTGCTGGCCGAGGCGGTGTACGACGACCTGCTCCCCGGCGAGCGCGTCCGCCTGCACCGTGCCTACACCGCCGTCCTCAGCGAGCCTGACGTCCGGTCCACCGCCGCGGAGATCGCGCGCCATGCACGGGCGTCGCACGACCTGCCGACCGCCGTACGCGCCAGCATCGATGCCGGTGACGAGGCGATGGCGGTCGGCGGTCCGGACGAAGCGGCCCGGCACTTCCAGCTGCGCTCTGGAGATGCTCGGTGAGCAGTCCGGCGATCCGATCGTCTCGCCCTCCGAACACGCCAGCCTGGCCATCAAGGCGTCCGAGGCCGTGGCCACCGCCGGCCACCACCTCCGTGGATCCCAGCTGCTGCGTGAGCAGGTCGGGATTCTCGAGGACCGGGTCGATGACGCCGATCGGGCCAAACTCCTCCTGGCATTGGCCGTCTCGGCCTTGGTGCCCGACACAGACCTCGACGTGCTCGGCACCGTCGACAGAGCTCTGGCACTCGTGCCGACGGACCCGCCGTCCGCCGTGCGGGCCCAACTGCTGAGCGTCCGGGCGCGGGCCCTGTACACGTGGAGCCGCGACGAGGAGGCGGTCGCTGCGGTCAACGAGGCGCTCGCCATCGGTCAGGAGCTCCGGCTTCCGGGAGTCATCGTCGACGCCACCACCACGATGGCTCGGATGGACGAGCGCTCCGGCGACCCGGAGTCCTCGCGCCGCACCCTGCTCGACATCATCGAGAAGGCCCGTGCCACCCACGACGTCACCAGCGAGCTGCGAGGGCTGCACAACCTCGGAGGCGTCTTCTTCGAAGCCGGTCAGGTCGAGCAGGCCCGAGCGGCGTACGAGCGAGCCTTTCGACGTGCCATCCAGCTCGGTCGACCGTGGGCGCCGTACGGTCTGGACGCGCGCGTGCTGGCCGGCTTGACGGCCTACGTCGCCGGCGACTGGGACGGGGCGCTTGCGATCCTGGACGGCGCCGGCGAGGCGCCTCCCGCCCCTGCGGAGGCGGCGCTGGCCTCCGCCGCCGTCACGGTCGTCGCCGGGCGCGGCGACGGCGCTGCCTTCGAGACGATGGCGCACGTGCGCCCCCTGTGGGACATCGACGGCATGTTCTCGATCATGTCCGGCGGCGCCCTGATCGACCTGTACGGCGACCGCGGTGACCTGGCCGGCGCCCAAGCCGCGCACGACCACGTGCTCGACGTCGATCCGGAAGCTCTGGGAGAGCCAGTTCTTCATGGCTCGGGTGCGCCTCTCGGCACTGATGGTCGGGCAGATCGCCACGGCTGCCGCGGCCGGCCAGCACCGACGAGCGCGGCGAGCTGACAGCGCGGGGCGCCGAGCTTGCCGCCGCCGCGGAGGAGACCTACGTCAAGGGCCTTCGACGGTGGAAAGCCGTCGGGCCGGAGGCCCAGGCGTGGCGTGCGCGCGGGCGCGCCGAGCTGGCCCGGCTGCAATGGATCACCGGGCTGGACGCACCTGCTCAGGACGAGCTCGTCAACATCTGGCAGCAGGCCGTGGACACCTTCGACGCCTTCGGTCACGTCTTCGAGACGGCTCGCTCACAGGCCCGGCTGGCCGCCATCCTGCGAGCGACCGGGCAGGCAGCGGCCGCGCGACCACTGGTCGCCGCCGCACGGGCCACCGCCGAACGGCTGGGCGCCGAGCCCCTGCTGGCCGAGCTCCGCTCGCTCGGCGCCGCTGCGCCGCGGCGCACCGACAGCGACGGCCACGATGCCCGACTCACCACCCGTGAGCGCGAGATCCTGGCGCTGGTCGCTCAGGGTCGCAGCAACGGCGAGATCGGCAAGCACCTGTTCATCAGCACGAAGACGGTCAGCGTCCACGTGTCGAACATCCTGGCCAAGCTCGGAGCCTCGGGCCGGACCGAGGCAGCCGCGATCGCCCGCCGCGACGGCTCTCCTCGGCTGAGCCGTTCTCGCACGGCGCCTCAGGCGGCTCGGGACACGGCGTAGGTGAAGCCTGTAGCCGCGCACGACGCGCAGGACCGGTCCGCAGGTCGACCGGCAGGTCCGGCTCGCGTGTAGCCGTCACAGGCATCCGCGTGCACGTAGACCGGGCCGACCTCCGTCCACGCCGACGTCGTGGTGAACGGCGCGTACGAGATCAGCACGATCGCCTCGCCGGGGCCGGCGAGGCGAAGACAGCACCGCAGCGGCTCCCCGCCTTCAGCGGCGTACGGCGACCACGCGTTGCCGTGCTCGTCGCGGGCTCGGGTCCGCATCCTGCGGAGCCGCTCGGGGTCGATCGGATGAACGTTCCAGAGCTTTCATGGCGGCCAGCCTGACGGCTTCCCCAGCCCCGACTCTGGCGGGAATCGGACCTCGCGCGCGGCGGTGTCGATCAGCTCAGCAGGTCGACGTCGGCGAACGGGCGCACCGCCGGAGAGCGCGGCGTAGCCCGGGCCGCGGTCGAAGAACGGCTCGCCCACGGCCGTCCGCAACGCTCGGCACGCCGCGACCGCTGCTCCTCGCGCAGGGCGTCGGAGCGCCGGCTCATCGAGCAGAACCCGTCGACGAGGTCTCGGTGCGTGAAACACCACGCCGTAGTCGCCGCTGGCACCGTCGACGGACACCTTGCCCCAGGCCACGTCGCGCGCCACGTCGTCGTACGGGCCGCTCCAGCGGGTCTCCCCAGCCGCCGCCGCCGGTCGTGCGGATCCGGATCACCTGTCCGGCCGCGACGAACTCCGCGTCGGCCAGCGCATCGACCACCCGCTCGTCGGGTCCGCCGAGGTCGACGGTCACCTCGAACGGGCGACCCGCCTTGCCGCCCTTGACGCCCCAGCACGCCAGGATCGACCGGTCGGCGATCGACATGAAGTGCGCGTCCTTGAGCATCCGGATGTGCTTCTCGTAGCCGCAGCCACCTCGGTAGCGACCGGCGCCACCGGAGTCGACGGCCAGTCCGAGCCGCTCGACCACGAACGGGAACCGGCCCTCGCTGAACTCGGTCGGGCAGGTTCCGAGAGTCGGGGACGACGTGGATCGTGTCCTCGCCGTCGGCGTAGTAGCGGCCGCCAGACCCGCCGCCCAGCACCTCGCGCATCAGGTAGGGCTGGCCTTCGAGGTCGTCGCCGTACACGCCGGTGTAGCGGATCGTCTCCTGGTCGGCCGGCATCCGCCCGTCGACAGCCTTCGCCAGCACCCCGGCCAGCACGCCGAGCAGCCGCAGGATCACGAACGTGCGCGCGTTCGTCGGGGCCGGGAAGATCGGCGTCAGCAGCGTGCCGGGTGGCGGGAAGCGCATCTCGATCAGCGGGACGACCCCTTCGTTGACGTCGAGCTCGGCCATCCGCTCCGGGGTGTCGGCGAGGTTGCGCAGGATCGGTGCGAGCCACTTCTTCAGGAAGTTGCCGTCGGCATAGTCACCGCAGTGGTTGATCGGCCCCTTGGCCTGCGGGACCGGTGCCGGTGAAGTCGATGATGATCCGGCCACCGTCGTCAGGGAGCTTCGTCAGCGTGATGCGCTGGGTGTGCAGCCTGCGGCTCGTCGACGCCGTCGTGCTCGGCGTAGTCCTCCCAGACGTAGCGTGCCGTCGGGGATCTTCGCCAGGATCTCGCGGCGGAACGTCTCGGTGGTCTTGTCGAGGATCGCGTCGAAGCAGGCCTCGACCTGGTCGCGCCGTAGCGGTCGAACAGCTCCGCCATCCGCCGCGCCCCCATCAGACAGGCCGAGCACTCGGCGTCGAGGTCGGCAGCCAGCGACTCCGGCATCCGGGAGTTGCGCGTCATGATCTTCAGCGCCTGCTCGCAGGGCACGCCCTCGTCCCAGAGCTTGATCGGCGGCACCATCAGGCCCTCCTCGAACACCGACGTCGCGTTCGAAGGCATCGATCCCGGGACCGCTCCCCCGATGTCGTCGTGGTGACCGAACGCCTGCACGAACGCCACCACGCGCGGGCCGTCGCCGGCGTCGTGGAACACCGGCGCGGTCACGCAGAGATCCGGCAGGTGACCGATTCCACCCTCGGACCGGTAGACGTCGTTGTGGAAGAAGACGTCGCCCGGCGACATCTCGTCGATCGGGTAGTCACGCACCACTGGATGCACCAGGGCGGAGTACGACCGTCCGGTCAGCTTGCGCAGGTGCCGATCGTGGATGCCGGCCCGGTAGTCGTGGGCGTCGCGGATCATCGGGGACCGCGACGTCCGTCCGATCGCCGTCTCGACCTCCATCTCGACCGACGCGAGGTAGCCCTCGACGATCTCGGCCAGGATCGGGTCGACGTCCGTGACGTCGGTCAGCCGGTACGGCGCGGCTGCGCCTGCTTCAGACATGCGAGACCACCAGGTTGCCGAAACGGTCGACCTCGGCCCGGAAGCCGGGGTGCAACGGCACCGTCGACGAGAACTCCTCGAGCACCGCCGGCCCGGTCACGACATCGCCGTGCCCGAGACGTGCCCGGTCGTAGATCGTCGCGTCCACCCAACCGTCGAAGTACACCGGGCGGGTGCCCGTCACGGCCACGTCGGCCCCTGACCCCGCGGCCACCTCACGAACCTCGGGCTTGCGGATCGGTCCGATGCCGGTCACCCGCATGTTCACCCACTCCACCTCCTGCCGGTCGTCGTCGCGGAAGTCGTAGCCGTACAGGGAACGGTGCTCGTCGTGGAAGGCCGCCACGACCGACTCAGTCAGCCCCGCGTCGATCGGTCCGGCCGGCATCGGAATGCGCACTTCGTAGGCCTGACCGAAGTACCGCAGGTCAGCCGATCGCTCGAAGCGTCGTTCGTCCGCCGCGAAGCCCTCGCGGGCCAGCGCCTCGTCCCCTTGGGCTGTCAGCTCGTCGACGATGCGGGTCAGGTCGCCGACGTCCAGCGCGGCATGTTTGGTGACGGCGGTCTGCACGTAGTCGTTGCGGACGTCGACCGTGAGCAGGCCGTACGCCGACAGGTTGCCCGGGTTGAGCGGGACGACCACGCCCTTGAGGCCGAGGATGTCGACGAGCCGGCAGGCCAGCAGCGAGCCCGAGCCGCCGAACGTGACGAGGTGGAAGTCGCGCACGTCGAGCCCGCGCTTCACCGTGATCTGACGCAGCGCGTTGGCCTGGTTCCACGCCGAGATCTCCAAGATGCCGGTGGCCGCTCTCTCCCAAGACAGCGCCAGCTTGCCGGCCAGGTCCTCGACGCCCCGCTTGGCCAGGTCGACGTCGAGCGGAACCTCGCCCCCGAGCAGGTGCGGCGGGATACGGCCCACCAACAGATGGGCGTCGGTGATCGTCGGCTCCTGACCACCGTGGCCGTAGCAGAGCGGGCCAGGATCCGCGCCGGCCGACTGCGGCCCGACCTTGAGCGTGCCCTCGGGCGTGATCCAGGCGATCGAGCCGCCCCCGGCGCCGACCGTGACGACGTCGATCATCGGGATCTTGCTCGGGTAGGCACCCACGGTGCCCTCGGTGGTCAGGGCCGGGCGACCGCCGATGACGACGGTCACGTCGGTGGACGTGCCGCCGCCGTCGCAGGTCACGACGTGGTCGAAGCCGGCCGTGCTCGCCACCACCGCCGCGCCCAACGCCCCGGCCGCCGGGCCGGACAGCACCGTCGAGATCGGCTGGTGCACCACCTCGTCGGCGGACAACACGCCGCCGTTGGACTTCATCACGTAGAACGGCACCGCCCGCGGCTCATCGGCCGCGCTCGTCGTGTAGGCGTTCAGCCGGTCGGTGATGTTGGCGACGTACCGGCGGATGTTCGGCTTCACGGCGGCGTCGACCAGGGTCGTGACAGAGCGCTCGTACTCGCGGTACTCCCGCAGGACGTCCGACGAGATCGACACGACGGCCTCGGGGTAGACCTTCTCGATCACCTCGCGCATGGCCCGCTCGTGTTCGGGGTTGGCGTAGGAGTGCAGGAAGCAGACCCCGATCGTGCCGATCCCGGCAGCCTTGAAGAAGGCCGCGGCCTCGCGCGCCGAGTCGACGTCGAACGGCCTGATCACCGACCCGTCGACGGCCAACCGACCGCGCACCGTCTTGACGCGGTCTGCGGGGACGATACGCGGTGGTTTGACCCAGAAGTACGAGTTGCCGTAGCCATCCGGCACCGACTGGCGGGCGATCTCGAGGACGTGTTCGTAGCCCTCGGTCGTGATGAACCCGAGGTCCTCGACCTTGCCCTCGAGCAGCTTGTTGGTCGCGACCGTGGTCCCGTGCGAGACCGCGGTCAGCGCGTCACCGCCAACCTCCAAGGCCGCGAGCACCTTGTCGACGCCCGCCATGAAGCCGATCGCCGGGTCGGCCGGGGTCGACGGTGTCTTGGTGGTGACCAGCTCCCCGCTGTCCTCGTCGACCGCGACGACGTCGGTGAACGTGCCACCGGTGTCGATGCCGACCCGGATCCGTCGGGTCACTGAATCTCCTCGGCGTGGTTGTGCTCGTGCACCACGTCGGGGGCGGGCTCCGGTCGCGGGGCACCGGCGCGCCGGTAGGCGAACCGGGTGGCACCTGGACCGGACAGGGTGTCGGCGTGCCGCTTGAGCAGGGCGAGGTTGCGGTCGGCCAGGTGGTCGAACCCCTGCCGCACGCTGCTGCCCGGGGTCAACGACTCCAGGGCGGTGCTCGGGGTCGAGGCGAGCGACCACCCACTGCTCGTACGTCGAACCGCGCGCCACCACCTCGGCGACCGGGGTCACGATCATGGAGTTGCCGAAATAGAGCACACCGGCCGGGTCGACCCCGGTGGCGTTGGCCCCGACGACGTACACATGGTTGTCGTAGGCGCGCGCGCGGTTGGTGAGCTCCCAGATGTCGGCACTACGGAGCAGCGCGGACGGGCGGACGATGATCTCGGCACCCTGCAGCGCGGTGATCCGGGACAGCTCGGGGTAGTCGCCGTCGAAGCAGATGATCAGCCCGATCGCGCCGAGCTCGGTCTCGACGACGCACGTGTCGTCACCCGGCGTGACCCAGCCACCGCCGGTGACGATCTCGGTGCAGAACGGGTGCGTCTTGTGATAGATGCCGCGGGCCGACCCGTCTGGTCCGACGAGCACGGCGGAGTTGTAGACCAGACCGCGGGTCGGTCCGCGTTCGTAGGCACCGTAGACGAGGTGGATGCCCAGCTCGCCGGCCACCTCGTGAAGCGGCCTGGTCTGTCCCCCTGGGATCTCGTCGACGAGGTCCCAGAGCTCCTCAGGGCCGACACCCGGCGTGAATCCGGTCGTACAGGTTTCAGGCAGGACGACCAGGTCCGAGGCCGTGGCCGCGACGCAGTCCCGGACCCACCGCACGCAGTGTTCGACGTTCGCTGAGATCGAGTCCAGGGTCAGCGGGCCCGGTTGCGGCTGGACCTGGAGCGCGGCAGCGGTGAGGGGGCGCATCAGCTGCGGCGCCTCCTGCCGGACAACCAGCCACCGACGATGACACCGACCAGGGCAGCGGCGGCTCCGACGAGAGCCCCTTGGACGAACCCGGCTCCGGTCTGGGCCAGCGCTGCCTCGGCCCCAGGAGCCTCGAACACCGTCGCAGCCGTCGAAGGCGCGCCCGTCGTCGCCGGAGCGGCCGGGGCAGGGGCCTTGCCGTTGATGACGTCGTCGACCGCTGCGAAGAACTCTCCGGCCGTCTTCTTGGCCACCCCGGAGAGCATGCGCTGCCCGACGCCGCCGATCATGCCGCCGACGATGGCGTCGGCGTCGTACGTCAACGTCGTCGTGCCGCCGTCGGCTGCTGCAAGACTGACCTTGACATCGGCACTGACCGTGCCGGGACCGCCGGCTCCCGACGCCTTGAGGACGAACGTGTCCGGCGGGTTCTGGTCGGTCAGCCGCACCTGGCCGGTGTAGACGCCTTTGATCGAGGCGACGCCGGCCATGACGGTCATCGTGTACTGGTCCTCACCGACCGCCTCGAGACGCTGGCAGCCGGGGATCGTCCGCACCAGAACAGCCGGATCGTTGAGGGCACGCCAGACCGCGTCCGGAGGCGCGTTCAGCGTTGCAGAGCCGGAAACCATCATCGCGCGTGCTCGCTCCTGTCGCGGGGTCGGACGACTGCCGTGTGATGCGGCCGACGTGGGGATCTGGTGACCCTACGAAAGAGCCTAGAGCAGGCCCATGGCGACTCTTGCCCACGAGTGGACCGATCCGCAGGCGAGAGTCGTCAAGGCTGCGCCACGCTAGGTTGCCGGGAAGGGGAACACCGCGGGGCTGCGGAAGCCGTCATGACTCACCGAGCGGACACCGAAGATCGCGTTGTCCTTGGACAGGTCGATCGTCGTCGTGTCAACATCGCCGACCGCAATGACATCGGTCCACAACGGCGCGATCGTCGGGCGCCAGACCACCTCGTAGCCCGCCAGCTCGGCGTCGTTGCCGTGGGTCCACCGAAGCGTGGTGTCGTTCGTGAGCATCGAGGTGTCGACCACGACGTCCCTGGGAGTCCCGGGAGCCTGCGCCATCGACCACAACGCGGCACCGTTGACCCGCGCCACCCGGGCGATGTAGCCGAAGTCGCAGAACTCCGGGAGATCGCCGTACTGCACGCCGTTCTCGACCCGGACGTCCTGGTGCTGGTGGGCGAAGTTCTCGTTCGGCTCGGTGAAGCGGGCCGCCGGGAATCCTTGAGCGAGGAACCCGGTGTGGTCGCCCCCACGCAGGTATCGGTCGAGCCGGTAGATGACCCGGATGTTCATGCCTGATGTCGTCGGGCCAGCCACCTCGGTGACGTAGCGAGCGAGCTCCCGGGCGGGCGAGTCGTTCTCGCCCCCCAGTTTCAGCCGCAGCGCCGCCCGCTCCGCGTCCTCGCTCGGCGGCGGACCCTGCGCGAAGAGCCGGACACTACGCGGGTCGCGGGTGCCGTCGTCGGCCCGGCTGCTGCCGACGATGTCGTTGGTGAACATGCCCTGCACGTCCGCTCCGGCGTCCTTGAGCTGCTTGGCCATGAAGGTGGAGCCGTACAAGCCCTGCTCTTCCCCCGCCACCGCAGCGAACATGATCGTGGCGTCCGTGTGGTGGGTGGCCATCACTCGCGCCAGCTCCATGGCGACTGCGACACCCGAGGCGTCGTCGTCGGCACCGGGCGCGTCACTGGTCGCGTTCATCACGTCGGTGACCCGCGAGTCGTAGTGGCCGCTGACGACATAGGTCCGGTTCGGGTCGACCTCACCCCTCAAGGTGGCGACGACGTTGCTGATCCGCGTGGGTTCCGGGATGCGAGACGCCGGTTCCTGTACGTAGGACGGGACGGTCACGGTCATCCGGCCGCCGGACGCCTCGGCGTACCGGGTCATCTCTGCGGCGATCCAGTCGCGTGCGGCACCGATGCCCCGGGCGGGGTCGTCCTGGTCGGACAGGGTGTGACGGGTGCCGAACGAGACCAGCTTGCGGATGGTGGCCTCGATCCGTTCGGCACTCACCGCGGAGAGAATGGACCGGAGCTCGGCGTTGGCCCGCTGCGGACGTACGGGTCGGCCGGGGCCTTCGGGCCACGTACCGCCCGTGGGAGCCCGGCCGCCTGCGGCCTGGGCTGCGGATGAGCCGGTGATGGATGCTCCGATCGCTCCTGCGGTCAGTGCGCCGGATCCGGCCAGGAAAGCTCGGCGGCTGGCGGCGGGTCCTTGCGTGCGCGGGCGTGCGGAATCGTCAGACATGGCGCCTCCTGGGGGTGTGGGTGCGTTGTGCGCCGTCTACCACTTTTACATAGATCGACGGGCTGTACAGCCCACCCTCACAGCGGGCCACGAACCGCGACTCAGGCGGTAGCGGCGTTCGGTGCGGCCTCGCGCGGGCTCCCGACGTCGGTCAGCGCCAGGTGGCGGGTCGACCCGATGTGTCGCGGTGCCGGCCCCGCTTCGAGAAGTGTCCGCACGCCTGCGGCGTCGACGGGCTTGCTCCACAGGAACCCTTGGGCCATCGCGCAGTGCTCCTGGATCAGCCATTCGGCCTGGTCCGGGTGCTCGACCCCCTCCGCGACCGTCTCCAGCCTGAGCTCGCGGCTCATGGTCAGGATCGCCTGGGTGATGGAGCGGCCCTGCGGATCCTCGGCGATCCGGTCGATGAACGACTTGTCGACCTTGAGGATGTCGAGGGCCAGCTCGGAGAGGTAGGCCAGCGAGCTGTATCCCGTGCCGAAGTCGTCGATGGCCAGTCGCACCCCCGTCCGGCGCAGGTCGGCCAACCTCGGCTTCACCTGGTCGAGCTCGGACAGCAACGCGGTCTCGGTCAGCTCCAGGACGAGCCGGCTGGAGCGCAGCCCGGTTTCCTGCGAGCACGGCGTAGACCTGGTCGACGAAGCCGTCCTGGTAGAGCTGCTGCGTCGCGACGTTGACGGACATGCTCAGGTCCTGCGAGCGGTGCGGGAGCTCCGCGGCGAACCGGCACGCCTCGTGCAGGACCCAGGACCCGAGCGGGACGATCAGACCGGTCTCTTCGGCCAGCGGGACGAACTCAGCCGGCATGAGCAGCCCGCGTGTGGGGTGCTGCCAGCGCACCAGCGCTTCGAAGCCGACTACCCGACCGGTTTTCAGGCTGATGGTGGGTTGGTAGTGGAGGGTCAGCTCGCCGCGGCGCAGCCCACGTTGCAGGTCCGACCGGAGCTCGATCCGGTCCAGGGCGCGAGCGTGCAGGCTGGCGTCGTACACCTCGTGACGTGACTTGCCCAGACCCTTGGCCCACTGCATCGCGAAGTCGGCATTGCGGAGCGCCTGTTCCGCGTCGAGGTCGCCACGTTCGGCGACAGCGACACCGACACTCACGCGCAGCTGCATCGTCATGCCAGACACCGGGAAGGGGGCACCGAGTCGGGCCTGGATGTCCTCGGCCATCGCTTGACCGTCCTCGAGCGACGCGTCGAGCATCAAGATCGCGAACTCGTCGCCCCCGATCCGGGCCGCGGTGTCCACCGCGTCGCCGACGGACTTCAGCCGCTGTCCGACCAGGCTGAGCACCTCATCACCGGCAGCGTGCCCGAGCCGGTCATTGACCTCCTTGAAGTCGTCGAGGTCGAAGAAGAGCACCACCACGTTGCCATCCGCCTCGGCCCGGGACCTGAGCGCGTGTCCGAGCCGGTCGGCGAACAGCTCGCGATTGGCGAGCCCGGTCAGGCCGTCGTGGAACGCCTGATGGACGAGCCGCTGCTCGATCTTGTGACGGTCGGTGACGTCTCGGACGGTGAGGACGAAGCCGGCCACCGAGGGTTGCGACAGCATGTTCGAGAGCACGCCCTCCATGATCAGGGTGCGTCCGTCCGCGTGGCTCATCCGGATCTGGATGTCCTGGTCCTGCTCGTGCCGCAACCCCGCCATCAGCTGGATCACCATCGGCACGTCGTCCTCGTCGACATGCGCGAGCAATCCCTCGGCCATCAGCACGTCGGCCGGACGACCGAGCACCTGTTGGGCAGCCGGGCTCACGAACGTAGCGGTCAGGTCGGTGTCCAGGATTATGGTGAGGTCGGCACTGTTCTTGACCAGCACCGTGAGGCGCTCGTTGCTGGCCGCCTGGGCACCCCGCTCGCTGAGCCTCTGCTGGAGCTCGCGATGGCGCCTGATCACGCGGCGGAACCAGCTGAACCAGCCGACGGAGGCCAGGATCAACAACACGATGTACGTCGCGGCGGCCTGACCGTCGATCCACCGGTGCTTTCGGTCAAGGGCCCGTGCCAGGTCGGCTGCAGCTTGGGCCATCGCCGCCTGGTCAGCGGACGATTCGGACCTGGACCGGGCTCGCTTCAACTGGGCGTGTGCTTCGTCGAGCGCCTGCAGGGAGGTCGCGGAGACTCCTGATCGGTGCAGCGCGTCGATGGCCCGGCCACTGCGCTGGGCAGAACCTGACCAGGCCGACTTCGACTGTGCCAGGAGCAGCTGCTGGTGCTCGACCTGGTCGGTGCGGTGGTAGACCGCCATCAGCAGCACGAACTCGGCGAGCACCACCGTCATCACACCGAGCAGTGTGATCAGCTTGCGCACCACTCCGGAGCCCGCGTCGCCTGACGAGGGCGACCGCCGACGCGCGGCCGTGCCGCGATCCAGAGATGTCCGCACAGAATCGACGGTAACCATCCCTCATCCGTACAGACGTGCCATGCACCCGGTTCGATCCGAACGTGCCGCCAATCGTCCCCCGAACGGATGACCGGGCCGGCACGGAGGGTGTGCAGGCCATGACTCAGCCGGTAGGAAGCGGCAGGTCCGTACCGGTCCAGGGCCAACAGCAGCGCCCCGACAACTGAGGAGCGTTCGCCGAGCTGAGCCGTCGTGATGACGAGGTCACTGCTCACCTGCTCCAGGGCGTGCCGACGCAACCGGTTGCGCAGGGCGTCGATGAGCAGGTCGCCGGCCTGGGCCATGTCGCCGCCGATGACCATGCAGGTCGGGTTGATCAGGTTGGCCAGCATGGCGATGCCCCAGCCGAGGTGGCGACCGACGTCCTCGAAGGCCCGCGCGGGCGGCGGCGTCGCCCGCCTGGGCGGCCTGGACGATCTCGGGCGAAGGCTCGGCCCCGGGCAGCTGGTCGGCCAGCAGCGCCCGCACGGTGGCGATCGAGCAGTAGGCCTCCAGGCAGCCGCGGCTGCCGCAGCGGCACAGCGGGCCGTTCTCGTCGATCGTCAGGTGGCCGAGCTCGCCCGCCATGCCGGTGCCGCCACGGAACAGCTCGCCGTCGATGACCAGGCCGCCGCCGACGCCGGAGGAGACCTTGACGTAGACCATGCAGGCGGTGGCCCCGGCCCGGCGCCCCTGCGGTACTCGGCCAGGGCGCCGAGGTTGGCGTCGTTGTCGATGTGCACCTGGACCGCCAAGCGCTGTCGCGGGCTACCTCGGCCGCGTGCACTCCCACCCAGCCGGGCAGGATCGAGTGCCGAGATGACTCGTCCGTCATTGCCGATCGGTGCCGGCAGCCCCATCCCGATCGTCATCACGCGGGTGCGTGCGGCATCCTCCTCGGCAAGCAGCTCGTCGATGCAGCTTGTCGACGATGACCAGGCCCTCATCGTGGGCGGGCTCGGGCCAGATCGACCGACGCGCTTCGCGCACGACGTGACCGCGCAGGTCGCCCAGGGCGACGCCGATGTGGCTGTGGCCGACGTCGACCCCGACGATGAAGCCGGCGCGCGCGCGAATGCGCACGGTGGTGCCACGACGTCCGGCACCGGCGGTGGTCTCGACGCAGACCGGCCGCGCTGAGCTCCCGCACGATGTTGGACACGGTCGCCGGGGCCAGCTGGGTGGCTCGGGCGATCTCCGCCTGGGTCAGCGCGGCGGGCGCCTGGTGGTCCTGCAGCGACCTCGATCACCCGCCGTTGGTTGGCGGCGCGCAGGGACGACGTCGATCCCGGGGACAGGGGCGGCGCCGAGCGTCGGGTGACGGCACAGGCATGGCGGCCAGCCTGACCTCAGCGCGTTTAGTTGTCAAGACATGTACATATAGGCGCTAGGCAGGCCGAGATTAGATTTCTTGTGTTCAAGTCTTGACGATAAGTGGTGGCCATGGGCAGACTCTCTCGGGTCAGGCAACAGCCTCGAGCCAGGGCTCAGAACCTTCAGGAGGGAAACGTGTCAAGGTCTATCACCCGGCTGGCCATCTCAGCAGCCGTCATCGCCGTCGGAGCCAGTGGTCTGGCTGCCTGCGGTGCCAACGACTCGGGCGGGAGCGGTGACAGCAAGACGATTGCACTGTTGCTGCCGGAGTCCGCGACCGCCCGCTACGAGGCGTTCGACAAGCCCCTCTTCGAGGCCAAGGTCGCGGAACTGTGCGACGACTGCACGTCAAGTACTTCAACGCCGACCAGGACGACGCGACAAGCAGGCCGACCAGGTCGACACCGCGATCTCCCCGGTGTCGACGTGATCGTGCTCGACCCGGTCAACGGCGAAGCCGCCGCGGCCAAGGTCGCGGACGCCCAGGCCCAGGACATCCCGGTCATCGCCTACGACCGCTTCATCGACGGCGCGGACTACTACATGTCGTTCGACAACGAGAAGGTCGGTGAGCTGCAGGCCCAGGCTCTGGTGGACGCCATCGGAGGCCCCGGTGACATCCTGATGCTCAACGGCGCGCCGGACGACCCGAACGCCGCCCAGTTCAAGGCCGGTGCGCACAACGTGCTCGACGCCAGTCAGCTGAAGATCGTGGCTGAGTACGACAACCCCGACTGGAGCCCTGACAACGCCCAGCAGTTCACCACCGACCAGCTCGGCAAGATCGACCCGAAGTCGCTCGCCGGCGTCTACGCCGCCAACGACGGCCAGGCCGGCGGCGTCATCGCTGCGCTCACCGGCGCAGGTCTGAGCGCCAGCTCGCTTCCGCCGGTCACCGGGCAGGACGCCGAGCTCGCTGCCATCCAGCGCATCGTGGCCGGGGAGCAGTACATGACCATCGACAAGCCGTACCCCATCGAGGCCAACAAGGCCGGCGAGGTCGCCGTGGCGATCGCCAACGGTGACGACGTGACCGGCACGACGGACTTCCAGGGCTCGAAGGCCTTCATCTTCGACCCGGTGGTCGTCACGCAGGACAACGTCGTGGACACCGTGGTCGCCGACAAGCTGTACACGATCGATGACATCTGCACCACCCAGTACGCCGACGCGTGCTCGAAGGCAGGTATTTCCTGATCCGCTGCGGGGTGGTACGCAGGGAGTGACCTGCGTACCACCCCGTGCCACACCCGCAACCGCTGCAGCCCACCGCTGTAGCAGCAGGAGGCGTGCCATGAGCACTACAACGGAGGAGCGCCCCGCCGAGGCGCCGTCGTCGGAGGCTGTACTGTCCCTCCGCGGGATCGGCAAGCACTTCGGTGCCGTCCAAGCGCTCACCGACGTCCACATGGACGTACACGAAGGTGAGGTTGTCGCCCTCGTCGGTGACAACGGCGCCGGGAAGTCGACGCTGGTGAAGATCATCTCCGGCGTCTACCAGCCCGACGGCGGCACGATGACGTTCAACCATCGAGTCGTCACCGTGGGTTCACCCACCGCAGCACAGTCCCTCGGGATCGCCACCGTCTTCCAGGACCTCGCCCTGTGCGACAACCTCGACGTGGTCGCCAACCTCTTCCTCGGCCAGGAGCGCGGGAGCGCGTTCTGGCTCGATGAGGTCGGCATGGAGAAGGAAGCCTGGCGACTGCTCCGGCAGCTGTCGGCCAAGATCCCCTCGGTCCGGATTCCGATCGCGGCCCTGTCCGGCGGTCAGCGCCAGACCGTGGCCATCGCACGAAGCCTCGTCGGCCGCCCGAAAGTCGTGATGCTCGACGAGCCGACCGCCGCTCTTGGCGTGGCACAGACCGCTGAGGTGCTCAACCTCGTCGAGCGGCTGCGCGACCAAGGGCTCGGCGTCGTGCTGATCAGCCACAACATGGCTGACGTCCAGGCGGTCGCCGACCGCATCATCGTCCTCCGCCTCGGCCGCAACTCCGCCGAGTTCCGTACCGCTGACGTCACGACCGAAGAGCTGGTCGCAGCCATCACCGGCGCGTCGGACAACGTCGTCACCGCCCGCGAAGCCCGTCGCGCGGCCGGCGAGGCCAGCCAGGAGACGCCATCATGACCACGACACCACCCGTCGAACGGTCGGACGACCCGACCGCCGCTGTCCCGGCAGACCGCCAGGACGAGCGGCTGCAGCACAGCCACGGTCTTGCGGGGGCTGTCGCCAGCTTCCGCCAACGGATCGCCGGCGGCGATCTGGGCAGCCTCCCGGTGATCCTGGGGCTGCTCATCATCGCCGTCGTCTTCTACGTCCAGGACCCGACGTTCCTGTCATCGAGCAACCTCGTCAACATCACGCTCGCAGCCGTTCCGTACGGCATCATCGCGCTGGGGATCGTGATCGTCTTGCTGCTCGGCGAGATCGACCTCTCCGTCGGCTCCATCAGCGGGCTGTCCGCGTCGGTGACCGCTGTGCTCGTCGTGAACCAAGGACAGCCCCTCGTCCTGGGGATCCTGGCCGGTGCGGCGACCGGCGCGGCGATCGGCATCTTGTACGGGCTCATCTACACCAAGATCGGCGTCCCCAGCTTTGTCATCACGCTGGCCGGTCTGCTGTCCTTCTTCGGCCTGCAGTTCGTGGTCCTCGGGAAGACCGGCACGATCAACTTCCCGCGTGACTCCGCGTTGGCGACGTTCGCTCGTGAGGACTTCGTGGGGGAAACAGCCTCCTACGTCTTGGTGGTGGCGATCGCCGCGGTGTACGCCGCCGTCCATGTGGCCGGCATCCGCCGACGCCAGGCAGCCGGGCTGTCCGCGTCCTCGTACGGACTTGTTGCCCTCAAGGCGGGGCTGATGCTCGTCGGCCTCGGCTATCTCACGTACTACCTCAACATCGGGCGCGGCTGGGGCTATGCCTTCGTGTTCTTCGTGGCGCTGGTCGTGCTGATGGACCTGGTCCTGCGCAAGACGACCTGGGGTCGCCACCTGTTTGCCGTAGGTGGCAACGTCGAGGCCGCGCGGAGGTCCGGCATCAAGGTGACGCGCACCTACATCACCGCGTTCATGCTCACCGGGATGTTTGCCGCCATCGGTGGCCTGATGTTCCTGGCGAAGCTCACCTCGGTGTCCCAGCAGAGCGGGAGCAACGACGTCAACCTGACGGCGATCGCCGCCGCAGTCATCGGCGGGACCAGCCTGTTCGGTGGGCGGGGCTCGACGTACTCCGCGCTACTCGGAGCGCTGGTCCTGATGTCGATCACCAGTGGACTGAACCGGATCGGCGTGGACTCGTCGGTCCGATACATCGTCACCGGCGGAGTGCTGCTCCTCGCGGTCTCGATCGACTCGATCGCCCGGCGGGCTCGTTCCAGCAGCGGACGGGGTTAGAGCCCGACGTTAAGGTGTTCGACGGGGGTAACGATGACCGACCATGCCGTGGTGATCGCTGGAGGCGGCCCGACCGGGCTGATGCTGGCCGGAGAGCTGGCGTTGGCGGGGATCGACGTCATCGTCGTCGAACGACGCGCCAGCCAGGATCTCGACGGCTCGCGAGCCGGAGGTCTTCACTCCCGCACGATCGAGGTGCTCGATCAGCGGGGTATCGCCGAACGCTTCCTCTCAGCGGGCGAGGGAGAGCACGGGGCCGTGGGCTTCGCCGGGACCTCCCTGGACATCAGCGACTTCCCTACTCGCCACAACTACCTCCTGGCGCTCTGGCAGAGGGATTTCGAGCGCATCCTGGCCGGCTGGGTCGAAGAGCTCGGGGTCCCGATCCTTCGTGGCTGCGAAGTGCTGAGCTTCGGACAGGACGCCTCCGGCGTCGACGTCGGCCTGTCCGGGGACAGCTCGCTCCGAGGGGAGTACCTGGTGGGGTGCGACGGGGGGCGCAGCCCGGTCCGCAAGCTTGCCGGCATCGACTTCCCCGGGTGGGACGCGACGACCAGCCACCTGATCGCCGAGGTCGAGATGGCCGAGGAGCCGCCGCTCGGCATGCGCCCCGAGGGTGGCGGCATCGGTCCCGTCAATCGGGTGCAGGGTGGAGGACCGTTCCGGGTCGTCCTGCTGCAGAACCCTGTCGACCAGGCCAGCGACCCGACCCTGCAGGACCTGAGTGCGGCACTCGTCGCCGCCTACGGGACGGACTACGGCGTGCACAGCCCGACCTGGATCTCCCGGTTCTCCGACGCGACCCGGCAGGCCGCGTCCTACCGCGAGGGACGCGTGCTGCTCGCGGGCGACGCCGCACACGTGCATGGACCGCAAGGCGGGCAGGGCCTCAACCTCGGCGTGCAGGATGCCGTGAACCTGGGGTGGAAGCTGGCCCAGGTGGTCAGCACGACCTCACCCGAGAGTCTTCTGGACACCTACCACGGCGAACGGCACCCGGTCGGTGCCCGGGTGCTGCACAACACGATGGCGCAGGTCGCGCTCGCTCGCACCGACGAGCGCAGCCGAGCCCTCCGCGACACCATGCTCGAACTGCTGAGCCTGGACGAGCCGCGCCAACGCATCGCCGCGATGGTCTCGGGTCTCGACATCCGCTACGACCTCGGAGAGGGACACCCGCTGCTCGGGCGGCGGATGCCCGACCTCGACGTGCGGACCGCGGCCGGTTCCACGCGCGTCTTCACCCTGCTGCACGACGCCCGGCCGGTGCTGCTCAATCTCGGCGAGCCCGGCGGTGTCGACGTCTCTGCTTGGGCGGATCGAGTCCGGTTCGTCGATGCCAGGTACGACGGGGTGTGGGAGATCCCGGTCCTGGGCGAGATCGCTGCTCCCCCGGCGGTGCTGATCCGACCCGACGGGCACGTCGCCTGGGCAGGAGACCTCACGGACCCAGACCTGCCGCACGCGCTTGCGACCTGGTTCGGCGCCGCCACTGCGGCGTAGCACCGGTCGTCCTCCGGCCTTACTGGGTGTCGGCCTGCATGGCCGGGGACGCCAACGGCCACTTCACAAAGCAGAACTGGTTGCCGAAGGGGTCCCGCATGATGGCCCACTCCAGGTAAGCCTCGTGGGACGGGTAGAACGCAGGTGGCTTCACGGTCGTGCCGCCGATCGCCTCAGTTCGGCGCACGGCATCGGCCACATCATCCACCCTTAGGTCGAGGTGGGTCCCTCCGATCCAGGCGGCCTGGTCTCGCGGAACCAGTTGCAGCAGCATCCAGGTGGGGTCGGTGCCTGCTCCACCGTCGAGGCCCTCGAGGACGGAGTACGTGTCGCCGTGCTCGTCGCCGTGTCTGCTGGTCGGCGTCAATCCTGTCAATGCGGACCAGAAGAGTTCCCCTTCGGCGAGGTCGCAGACGTTGACCACGGGTTTCCAGAGCTTCGCGATTCCGTTCGTCGTGGACACGGCTGCTCCCTACCGATGAGCCTCGAGTGTCGGCGTGCAGTCGCAGCCATCGCCGAGGTGCACACGCAGCGTAGTCGCCCCGGCAGTCGAGCCGCCATGAGTGGTCCCGGCGCGCCGCCGCCCAGAGCGACCCCGCCAGCTAGTCGCGGTAACCGTCGCGGATCCGGACCGCGTCACGGACCTGGTTGGTCGTCACCAGCCAGCAGCGCGGATCGTTGATCCATCGCCGGAGCCCTCGACGGTCATCGACCGTCCAGACCAGCAGCAGCAGGCCTTGTCGGTGCGTCCAGCGGGCCACCCCGAGCCGGGCCAACCACTTGTTGGCCGCCACGACATTGGCTCCGGTCGCCGCAACCCGGCGTGCCGGGAAGAGCTCGGAGTACCGTCCGGAGATCTGCCGACGCAGCGACTGTCCGGCGCGCGAGCCGCCGAGCGAGACCCCCACCAGAAGCTCGGGGCACGACGAGGCAGCCCAACGCCGTACAGCAGCGATGCCCCTGTCTCTCCCGGTCGTGACGACGACCTGGTCTGCCCCGAGCAGGTCGACGGCCAGCGACGCTGCGCGCACCTCCCACGTGTCCTCGTCCTTGCCGTCGTAGCTGCGGCCGGGCGGGGACAGCTTGAGGTCGAGGTGCGCGCGAGCACGGCCACGGATCGCGGCCAGCGCCTCGTTGTAGGTCAGCAGGTCCGGTTCGACGTTGGAGAGCTCCTCGAACGTGACCTGGTGGATGCGTCGCTCCTGGTGGCCGACCAGCACCGTCGCGTCGTGCCGCACGACCAGCACCTCGTCCGCGGTGCGCCGGACGTCGAGCTCCACGAAGTCCGGTGACAACGCGAGCACCTCGGCCAGGTGTTCCCCGGCAGTCGCGCCGGGCCGGCCGTACCGGGCACCGTACTCGTGGGCCGAGACCAGGCTCACGGCGCTTGTCGGCGCCGCAGGTCGAAGAGCAGGCTCGGTGACAGCGGCATGGCGTGGATGGGGAAACCTTCGGCATCCTCGATGGCCGAGGCGATGGCGGCCGACCCGGGGATGACACCCGCCTCGCCGGCGCCCTTCACTCCCAACGGGTTCAGCGGGGACGGGGTCTCGAGGTGGTCGATCTCGATCGTCGGGACCTCGCTCGCGTACGGCATCAGGAAGTCCATGTAGGAGGCGTTGAGGAGCTGCCCGGAGCTGTCGTACTCCATCCGCTCGTACAGCGCCCCTCCCACACCTTGCGCCACTCCCCCGTGCACCTGTCCCTCCACGATCATCGGGTTGATGATGGTGCCGCAGTCGTGAACCACGCAGTACCGCAGGATCTTGATGTCGGCCGTCTCGGGGTCGGTCTCCACCACGACAGCGTGCATGCCGTTGGCGAACGTCGATCGGGACGGCGAGTAGTAGTCGGTGGCCTCGAGGCCGGGCTCGTCGTCCTCGTCCACCGGGGGCCGGTCGGGGTCGGCCGGTGCCGCGAACTGCGTGGCGCGAGCGGCTGCCGTGTCGAAGGCATAGCGCAACGGGTTGGAGAGCACCGCCACCGCGCCGAGGTCGATCTGAGCACCAGGACTCCCCTTGACCTGGACCGTCCCGTCCACGACGTCGAGATCGTCGACGGACGCCTCCAGGGCGTTGGCCGCGATCCGTAGCGCCTTGGCGCGTACCTTGCGCGCCGTCAGCGCCACGGCGCTGCCGGACATGACCGCGGTTCGGGACGCGAAGGTGCCCACGGCGTACTTGAAGCGCCGGGTGTCACCAGTGGTCACGCGCACCTGGTCCATGGCCACTCCGAGCTCGTCCGCCACGATCTGCGCGAGCATCGTCTGGTGCCCCTGGCCTTGAGTCGTCAGGCCGGTGGACACCACCACGGTTCCGTCGGTCTCGACCCTGATGTGGCCGCCCTCGTAAGGACCCACCCCGGTGCCCTCGACGTAGCAAGCCAACCCGATGCCGACCCGTCGCCCCTCCGACCGGGCCTGCTCACGGAAGGCCGCGAAGTCGTCCCAGCCCACGAGCTTCTTCAGCTTCTCCAGCGAGGCGGGGAAGTCTCCGGAGTCGTAGATGAGCGGACGGCCGTCCTGGAAGATCAGGCCGTGGTCGTACGGCATCTCGTCGGGTCCGATGAAGTTGCGGGCACGCACCACGGTCCGGTCGAGTCCGAGATCGCGCGCGATGGCGTCCATCACGCGCTCCATCACGAAGCACCCCTGCGGCCGCCCGGCTCCGCGGTACGGCGTGACGAGCACGGTGTTGGTGTAGAGGCTTTGGAACTCGACCCGGTAGGCGCCGGGCTTGTACGGGCCCAGCAGCTGGGTCGAGGTGATGATCGGGACGATCAGCCCGTACGGCGTGTAGGCCCCGTTGTCGTGCCAGAACTGCACCGACAGACCCCGCAGGCGACCGTCGTCGTCGTACCCGAACTCGACCTCGTGGAGCTGCCCACGTTCGTGGGCGGAGGAGACGAAGTGCTCGCGGCGGTCCTCGGTCCACTTCACCGGTCGACCGAGCCGGATCGCTGCCCACGGGACCAGGATCTCCTCCGGCCACGGGTGCACGATCTTGACACCGAACCCGCCCCCGACGTCCGGTGTCACGACCTCGACGCGATCGACAGGCAACTCCAGCTTGGCGGCGATGGCTTGCCGGACGCTGGTCGAGGACTGGGTCGAGGTGTGCACGAGCAGGGACTCGTCGTCGGCGTCCCACCGCGCGTGCACGCCTTTGCCCTCCATCGGCATCGAGGCGCTGCGCTCGATCGACAGGGACAGACTGCCGCGATGCGGGGCCGCTGCGATCGTCGCCGCCGCGTCGCCGACTTCCTGGACCATCGTGGCCGCGACATTTCCGGGCACGTCGTCGTGGACCAGGTGCGCGGCCTCACGGGAGGTCTCGATGCCCACGACGGCCGGAAGGAAGTCGTAGGTGACCTCGATCAGCGCGGCCGCGTCCTCGGCAACGTAGCGGTCGACGGCCACGACCATGACGATGGCCTCACCGACGTGGTTGACCTCGTCCTTGGCGAGGGCGTGAGGGGTTCGGCCGTGCGTCAGCGTCGGATGTGGGATCAGCAGCGGCAGTGGCTCGGTCGTGCGCCCGTCGAGGTCGTCGTAGGTGTAGATCGCGACCAGACCGTCGACGTCCAGAGCCGCGGTCGCGTCGATGTCCAGGATCCGGGCATGGGCGTGTGGGCTCCGCACGAAGGCTGCGGCCAGCGAGTCGCGGCCGAGGTCGTCGAGGTAGCGGCCGCGCCCGGCGAGCAGTCGCGGGTCCTCCACCCGCTGGATCGGCTGGCCGAACATCTTGGTCGTCACGAGGGGGCGCCCTCACGGTTGATCTCGGCCGCGCGCAGCACGGCGGCGACGATGTTCTGGTAACCGGTGCACCGGCACAGGTTGCCGCCGACTGCCGCGCGGGCTTCCGCCTCCGTCGGGTCCGGATGATCCTTCAGGTACGCCGTGATGGTCGTGATGAAGCCGGGCGTGCAGAACCCGCACTGCAGGGCATGACACTCGTGGAACGCCTGCTGCACCGGCCCCAGCTCACCGTCGGGCCGCAGACATCCCTCCGTGGTGGTGATGTTGGTCCCCTCGGCCGAGACGGCGAACATCAGACAGCTCCGGCTCGCGGCTCCGTCGACCAGGACGGTGCACGCCCCGCAGACCCCGTGCTCGCACCCCACGTGCGTGCCGGTCAGGCCGATGTCGTGCCGGATGGCGTCGGAGAGCAGGCGGCGGGCGGGCACCTGGATCTGGTGCGGCACACCGTTGACGACCAAGGTGACGTCGTGAAGCTCCTCGGTCACCGATCTCCCCTCCGGGTCGCGGCGCGCTGGGCGCTGTCGGCGGCGGCTGCAGCCAGGGCACGCGCCGTCAGGACGCGCGCGAGATGGCCACGGTAGGCCGCGCTGGCGTGGATGTCATCGTCGGGATCGATGGCCTCACTCACCTGGTCGACGGCAGCCGACCAGGACACCTCGGGGTAGGCCGATGCGTACAGCGCGGGGCCGACGTCGACGACCACGGGCGTGGCACCGACGCTGATCAGCGCCACGGCGGCGTGGGTGATCACTCCGCTGTCGACCACGACCAGCGCCCCGACCCCGACCATGGCGTAGTCGCCGTGCCGCCGCGCCAACTCCACCCAGGACGAGCCCGACCCCTCCGGCGGGTCGGGAAAGAAAGCAGACACCGCGATCTCGTCGGCCTGCAGAGAGGACTCCATCGGTCCGAGGAAGAAGTCGGCTGCCTTGATCCGGCGCTGTCCGCGGGTCCGGCTGGTCACGTCCACATGGCCGTCCAGCAGCGCGAGCACCGCCGGCATCTCGGCCGCCGGGTCCGCATGCACGAGACTGCCCACGGTCGTGCCGCGGTTGCGAATGGTCGGATGAGCCACGTGCTCGAGGGTCCGGCGCAGCAGCGGGTTGGCGGCGTACGCCGGGCCGTCGCGTTCCAACGCCGCATGCCGGACCAGCGCGCCGACCCGAACGCCCCCCTGCCCTACCTCGACCGAGTCGAGTCCGGGCACCTGGTTGAGATCGACGATCGCCTGCGGGGACGCCAGCCGCATCGACATGATCGGCACCAGGCTCTGCCCGCCCGCCAGCACCTTGCCGCCAGTGGCGGCCAGCACGTCGACGGCGTCGTCGAGGCTGACCGCTCGGTGGTAGGCGAACGAAGCCGGCTTCACGAGCGGACAACCTCCCAGCTGGTCAGGCGCAGGCTTAGCGGGCCTTGTGGGACCCGGAGCCCCCGGCCTCCCCCTCCGGCGGCCCTTCCTCGACCTTGTGCGCTCCGGTGTGGCCAACGGCAATAGCGGTCCCGTCGTCCTTGAGGTTAGCCGGAGCGACGAAACGTGCGAGGTGATAGCCGACCAACGTGACGATCGTGCCGAGGGCGATGCCGGAGAGCAGGAAGTTGTCACTGATCTCCAGCGACGTGTCTCCGATCGCGATCACGATGCCCGCGGCCACCGGTACGAGGTTGACAGGGTTGGCGAAATCGACGTTGTTCTCCTTCCAGATCTTCGCACCGAGGAGCCCGATCATCCCGTAGAGGATGACCGTGATCCCGCCGAGGACTCCGCCCGGAGTCGCCGAGACGAGCGCCCCGAACTTCGGCGAGAACCCGAAGAAGATGGCCACTCCGGCGGCCACGAAGTACGCAGCGGTGGAGTAGACGCGGGTCGCGGCCATCACGCCGATGTTCTCGGCGTACGTCGTCGTCGGGGATCCGCCGACGGTGGACGCGATGACGGTGCCGACGCCGTCGGCGGCGATCGCCCGCCCCATCACGGGGTCGAGGTCACGCTTGGTCATCTCCGCGACGGCCTTCACGTGGCCGGTGTTCTCCGCGATCAGCGCGATCACGGCAGGGAGCACCAGCAGCACGAAAGTGATCGAGATGTTCGGGCCGTGCCAGCCCACAGCGCCCAAGTTGCCGGCAAGGGTCTGGTTGCCCACCAGCCCGTCAGGAGTGTGTGGGGGGAACCCGAACCAGTCAGCGGCCTTCACGTTGGACCAGTTGACCCGGTCGTGCGTGGTGATCTCGCCACTCGCCGCGTCCAGAGCCGTGATCTGACCGAAGACACCGTCGAAGATCCAGGACATGAGGTAGCCGAAGATCAGGCCGAGGAAGATGGCGATCCGGCCGATGAAGCCACGAGCCCCCACCGCGACCAGGATCACGAACGTCATCGTGAGCAGAGCAACCCACTGGTCCTGCGGCCAGTAGATGTTGGCCACCACCGGCGCGAGGTTGAAACCGATCAGCATGACCACGGCGCCCGTCACCACAGGGGGCAGCACGGCATGGAGGATGTGCGAGCCGAGGAAGTGGATGAGGACACCCACCACGGCCAGGACTGCGCCGGCGACGAGGATGGCGCCCGTGACGTCGTCCGGCCCGCCCTTCTGGGCGTAGATCGCGGTCGCCCCACCCACGAAGGAGGCGCTGGTGCCGAGATAGCTCGGGACCTGCCCCTGCACGATCAGCAGGAAGCAGATCGTGGCGATGCCGCTCATCATGATCGCCAGCTGCGGGCTCAGCCCCATGATCACCGGGAAGACGAACGTGGCGCCGAACATCGCGACCACGTGCTGGGCACCGAGGCCTACCGTCCGGTCCCACGACAGCCGTTCGTCGGGAGCGACCGCCGCACCTGGTGGCGGCGTCTTGCCGTCGTACACGACCTTCCAACCCAAACCCAGCGCCATGATCGCTCCCTCAGTCAGAGATGGTGGCGGTGCCATGTGCGGCCACGACACCACCATGCCGGAACGCCGGGTCGCGGGTCACGCGACGCGCAGGTCGCAACTGTGCCAAAGGAACCGGCTTCAGCCGACAAAGATTGCCCAGCAGCGGGATGACCTCGCCGCTCACAGGCCCCGCATCTGCATGACCCGAAGAGCCAGCGACAGGTCCAGCTGAAGGTCGGGATCGGTGGTGAACGGACCGACCAGCCGTTCGAGCTTGGTGATCCGGTAGCGCAGCGTGTTGTAGTGGAAGTGCAGCCGTCGCGACGTCTCCGCGACATTGAAGTTGGTGTCCAGCAACACCCGAAGCGTCAACCTCATGTCGGCGGCCTCGGGATCGGTCTCGTGGGCCAGCTCACGCAGCACCTCGTCGACGAAGTTGTGCAGCTCATGCTCGTCATCGATCAGGCTCAGCAGGCGGAAGGCTCCGAGGTCGTCGAAGTGGGCGAGCGCCGAGGCACCCTGCAGCTGCCGGCCCACGTGGACCGAGCGGCGAGCCTGTTCGTAGCCCCCGGCGATGCCGGAAGGGTCGCCGATCACCCTGCTCACCCCGGTGCCGAACGAACGCCGCCCTCCCCCACCGTCACCGCGGACGCCGTGCACCAGCCGGTCGACGACGGCGCGCGGGTTGCCCCCCTCGGGTATGCCGACCAGCGCCACGACCTCGGAGGCGAAGCCGACGACCGGCGCCGTGCGGTCATGCCGTCCGACCACGGTGACCCAGGCGTTGGTGAAACGGTCCTGCGAGGTGCGTTGGTCGACGGTGTCCGACCCGACGTCACGGGCCCGGTCCCGATCAGGCAGCGGGTCGAGCGCTGCGACCACGACGACGAGGGGCCGGGCGATGTCCCAGCCGAGGGAGTCGAAGTGCGCCACGACGTTGTCCGGCGTACCCGCCCGATCGATCAACACGTCCCGCAGGAAGTCGCCGCGGTACTTCGCCTCGACCACCTGGACCGCGATCGACTTGGTGATCGCGAGGGCGAAGACGGTTGCGGCGCGTTCGAGCACGGATATGTCGACGGTCGCGATCGGCCCGTCCCGCCTGGCCACCACCAGCCGGCCGTGGTCGGCCTTGCCGGCCATCACCGGCACCACGGCCAGCGTGACGTCACCGACCTTGTGCGTGCCGGGTGCGAAGCGTTCGGACCTGAATCGTCCCGACTCGACGAAAAGGTCGCTGAGGCTCGAGAGGTTCTCGTTCGGAGTCGACGCGAGGAGCCGTCCGTCGGTCGTCGTCACGAACGTGTCGCCGTCGAGGAGCTGACCGAGGGTCTCGACCAGGTCCTCGAGACCGCCACCGTCGAGGATCACCGACACCAAGGTGCCGTGGGCGACTTCGATGCGCTCCAAGACGGTGGACTGCCGATCGAGCACGTTGCCGAGCACGGCGTTCAGCAGATCGTCGAACGCCACGTCGTCGTCGAGCAGCAGCAGGGGAAAGCCCCTTCGATCGCACTCGTCGAGCATGTCGCCCGGTAGCTCATTGAGGTAGCGGCGCAGCTTGACGCCGAGCGCGGAGACGCCGGCACGATCCAGCGAGGAGACGAGGGTGGCCAGGCCCTGAGGAACCTCACGCAGCGGATACCCCGTGGTCAGCAGCAGCTCGGCCGGCTTGACCCAAGGCTCGATGTCGGGAACCTCCATGATGTTCGCGCACGAGACCAGCCGGTCCAGTCCGGCATGACCGGCGACCACCTTGGCATTGGCGAAGGCCGGGAGCTTGAGCAGATCGGCGACCGCAACGCCCCGATCGTCCGACTCGTCGAGCGTCGACCTCAGGGTGCCTGACAAGTCACCATCCTTTCGCCGAGGATCGTTGGCAACTTTGCCCATGCGAGCGACCGTAGCGCAGCCGTTACCGTGTGTCTGCCGTCTGGCTCGCGGTCCCCGCGTGTCGAGCCACGCCACCCGCTGACCACACAGGAAGGGTGAACCGTGACGAACCGGAAGCCTCGACCGATGGCGTGCAGCGTCCTGCTTGCCCCGTGGCTGGACGGCCCTGTGCAGCGGCTTCAGGTCGTCCACCGGTCGCGACTGGCACTCAGCCTGGCCGACCGGACGGGCCGGGTTGCCTTCAGCGTCACATTTCCGTCCGCAGTGCGTCTCCCTTATGCATGTGTCGTCGCCTCACCGGCCAGCACATCGTCGTCGTTCTCGGTCGGAGACGGTGGATTGGCCTGGGGCGACGACGAGCGGTCTCGCCTGCACTACCGGCCCGCCCGCTGGTGGACGCCGGCTCGACCGCGGGCGGTGGACCATCCACGGCTCACCGAAGCCGTGGACGCCCGCGCCGTGCGTCGGTTGTCGGCGAGATGGCCGGCACTGCTCGGCCGTGGCCCCGGCCTCACTCCGTACGGCGATGATGTGCTGTGCGGTGCCCTGGTGGCCCTGCACGCGGCCGGCCACGACGCCGCTGTCGACCTCGCTCACGCCGTCAGCACCAGCGATCTCGACTCGGCGACAACCGCGACGTCCGCCGCGCTGCTGCGAGCAGCATGCGAGGGTTGGTGCATCGACGAGCTTGCCCATCACCTCCGTGCGCTGAACCGATCCGAGGATCCGGCTGTCAGCCGATCTGCCCTGCTGCGGGTCGGAGCCACATCGGGAAGCGGGCTGCTCGCCGGAGTCGCATGGATGGTGCCCGGGTTGGAGAGGCGTGAGGCTGCGGCATGACACGAGACGTGCAGCTGCGCCGCGGCGCCTACCAGGACTCGGTGACGCTGATGCAGCTCAGCCGGGAGCTCAGCAGCCGGTCGGATGTGTCGACCGTGCAGGTGGGCATGGCCACCGAGCTCAACCTCGACCTGCTGACCCAGATGGGCTTCAGCGTTCCGGGTGACGCGTCGCCGAACGACATGGTGGTCGCGATCGAGGCAGCCGACGCCTCCGCCGTGGCAGCGGCCACCGAGGCGCTGGACGATGCACTGGCTCGCCGCCCGGCGGCGAGCCAAGGGCTCGGGTCCGGTGTCCCGGCTCCCCCGACCATCGGTGCGGCCGCGCGACGGGTGGAGGCCGATCTCGCTTTGGTGAGCACTCCGGGCCGGGTGGCCGCAATCGACGCAGCCGATGCCTTGGCTGCGGGTCTGGACGTCATGGTGTTCAGCGACAACGTCACCGTCGACCACGAGGTCGCTCTGAAGACCTGGGCGGCCGAGACCGGCCGGCTCGTGATGGGCCCCGACTGCGGAACGGCTGTCGTGGACGGCGTCGGGCTGGGCTTCGCCAACGTCGTGCGCCCCGGCCCGGTCGGGATCGTGGCAGCCTCTGGCACGGGAGCTCAGCATCTCCTGGCGCTCCTCGACGGAGTCGGCCTCGGGGTCAAGCACTGCCTGGGTGTCGGTGGCCGCGACCTGTCGACCGCAGTCGGCGGCCGATCGACGCTGACTGCACTGGATCGTCTGGACGCCGACCCGGACGTGGCGCTCATCGTCGTCGTCTCCAAACCACCCGCCCCCGAGGTCGCCGAGCGCGTCACGCGTCACGCCGAGGGCTTGTCGACGCCCGTCGTGATGGGCTATCTCGGGCCCGGCCAGCCCGACCTCACCGCCACCGCCCGCACCGTCGCCGAGGCGGCCGGGGCGACCTGGGAGGCGCCGCGTCGCTGGGGTGGGGACACCCCACAGCGCAGACCCGGCTTCCTGCGCGGCCTGTTCGCGGGAGGCACCTTGTGCGACGAGGCGATGCTGCTCTGCGTCGACGCCGTCGAGACGGTCGCCTCCAACATCCCGTTGACGGGACAGCCTCGGCTGGCGGCCGACCTGGCCGCGTCGGGCCACACCTTCATCGACTTCGGGGACGACCAGCTGACCGCTGGTCGTCCGCATCCGATGATCGACCCCAGCCTCCGTACCGAGCGGCTGGTCCGTGAGCTCGCCTCCCCCGACTGCGCGGTGGTGCTGCTCGACGTCGTGCTGGGTCACGGCGCCCATCCTGACCCCGCCGCCGAGCTCGTTGCGGTGATCGCGGCCGCAGCGACGCCTGTCGTCGTGTCGATCATCGGGACCCGTGACGACCCCCAGGACCTGGAGTCTCAGGCGAGTGCCCTGGCCGCAGCCGGGGCGCTGGTCCACGCGTCGAACGCCGCGGCCACGCGTGAGGCCCTGTCCCTGCTGACCGAGGAGGCCGCATCGTGACCGAGCAGTCGACTCGTCCGCTGAGCGCGCAGACCGTCGTCACGGCCGGCGCCGCGATGTTCGACAGCACGCTGGCCGACCAGGGCGTGACCACGCAGCCGGTCGAGTGGTCGCCGCCCTACGCCGGGACCGAGGACGCCCTGGCCGCGGTGATGCTGGACCGTCGGCGTACCCCTGCCAACGCCGAGGCCGTGCGCCGGATGACCTCTGCCAAGGCTGTGCTCGTCGACGTACGTCCGGCCTCCGATGCACTCGGCCTCCAGCCGGGTGAGTTCCTGCACGCCGGTCCGCCGATCACCTGGGACCGGGCTTCCGGGCCGATGCGCGGCGCCCTGGTCGGAGCGGTCCTGTTCGAGGGACTCGCCAAGACGCCCGGACGAGGCGGAGTCGCTGCTCGCCTCGGGCGGCTGCACGTGGGAGCCCTGTCACCACCGGGGCGCCGTTGGCCCGATGGCCGGGGTCGTGTCCGCGTCGATGTGGATGCTCGAGCTGCACGACACGGAGCACGACACGACGTCGTGGTGTTCGCTCAACGAGGGTCTCGGCAAGGTGCTGCGGTACGGCGCGTTCTCTCCCGACGTGATCGAGCGGCTGCACTGGATGGCGGACGTGCTCGGTCCGGCCCTGCAGACGGCCACCCGTGCCCGCGGGCCGGTCGACGTGCTCGCGATCATCGCCCAGATGGTGCAGATGGGCGACGAGGGGCACAACCGCAACCGGGCCGGCACCTTGATGCTGCTCAAGGAGTGGCTCCCCGACCTGATCACGTCCGGCCGCGACCCTGCCGACGTGGCCGAGGTGGTGCGCTTCATCTCCGGCAACGACCACTTCTTCCTCAACCTGGTGATGCCGGCCTGCAAGCTGATGACGGTCGCGGCATCCGGCATACCCGGATCGAGCGTGGTCACGACGATGGCCCGCAACGGCACCGACTTCGGCATCCAGGTGAGCGGCACTGGGGACCAGTGGTACGTCGGTCCGGCGCAGATCGCCGATGGTCTCTACCTCGGTCAGTTCGGCCCCGACGACGCGAACCCCGACATCGGTGACTCCGCGATCACCGAGACGGCCGGCATCGGCGGCTTCGCGATGGCGACCGCTCCGGCGATCGTCCGCTTCGTCGGTGGCTCGGTGCCTGACGCACTGGCCACGACCCTGCGCATGTACGACCTGTGCGCCGGTGAGAACCCGGCGTGGGCCATCCCGATCATGGAGTTCCGGGGTACCCCGACCGGGATCGACGTCACGTCAGTGCTGCGCTCGGGTCAGCTCCCCCAGATCAACACCGGCATGGCCGGCAAGGTCGCCGGCACGGGACAGGTCGGCGCCGGGCTGGTCAGCCCGCCGGTGGAGTGCTTCGTCGCCGCCATCGACGGCCTCGCTGCTGCCGTCTGACCACCCACTCAGGTGTCGCGGTCGGTGCGGGTCCGACGCGCGATCACGCGGGCGAGCTCCCGGGCCGACCGGGTCGCCCGGGCTCCGTCCGACGACTGGATCGCCATGACGGACATCGTCGTGCCGTCGTCGAGGTCCACCAGCGCCCAGGGACGGTTCGGGCTGAGCGAGACTCGGACGATCTGACCCCACTCCAGGTCGTGGCGCCGATAACCGTTGACCACCTCGAGGCCACGCTCGGTGGCGCGGGCGCAGGTCCGGAAGATGCCGTTGAGCAGGACCAGGACCGCCGCGAAGAACCCGAGCAGGGTGATCCGCTGACCCAGCGTGAACTGGTCCTGGACCTCACCGGGCAGCATCACCCACAGGAAGGTCACCGCGACCACGATGGCGAGTGCCGCCGCAGCCGTCGCGATCCGGGCTCCGAACGGTCGGTACGTGTGAGGGATGCTGACCTCCGCGGGGTGAGCCGCGGCAGGGTCAGAGGCGGCAGGCATGGATGTCGGTGACCAGGATGCCGCGAGCGCCGAGATCGTACAGCGCGTCCATCACGTGCTGGGCGTCCTCGCGCGGCACCATCGAACGCACGGCGACCCACCCCTCGCGGTGCAGGGGCGACACGGTCGGTGACTCGATCCCGGGGGTGAGGGTGCAGGCTTCCTCGACCTGCTCCACCTTGCAGTCGTAGTCCATCATCACGTAGCGGCGCGCGACCAGGACGCCCTGGATCCGCCGGATGAACACCTCGAAACCGGTCGGGTCGGCTGTGGCCCCGGCGTCGTCCCGGGTGACGAGCACGGCCTCAGAGCTGAGGATCGGGTCGCCGAAGATCTCCAGCCCTGCCTGCCTGAGTGTGTTGCCCGTGGACACCACGTCGGCAATCGCATCGGCAACGCCGAGCCGCACCGCAGACTCCACGGCACCGTCGAGCCGGACCACCTGGGCGTTCACGGCACGTTCCTTGAACCAGTCCTCCAGCACGCCGGAGTACGACGTGGCCACGCGCACACCGTCGAGGTCCTCGAAGGCGGCGAACCGCCCGGCCGGGGCGGCGAAGTGGAACGTCGACTCACCGAACCCCAGGGTCAGCCGCTCGACGACCGGCGCCCGAGAGTCCAGCACCAGGTCACGGCCGGTCAACCCGACGTCGAGCGTGCCCTCGCCGACGTAGACGGCGATGTCGCGCGGCCTCAGGTAGAAGAACTCGACATCGTTGGCCGGGTCGCTCATCGCCAGATCACGGGCGTCACGGCGCTGCCGGTAGCCCGCCTCACGCAGGATCTGCGCGGCGGACTCGGCCAGGGAGCCCTTGTTGGGCACAGCGATCTTCAGCATCAGCGGTGTGTTCCTAGAGGTGGGCGTAGACGTCGTCGAGGGTGAGTCCACAGGCGAGCATCATCACCTGAGCGTGGTAGATCAGCTGGCTGAGCTCCTCTGCGGCGCGCTCCTTCGACTCGTGCTCGGCCGCCATCCACGACTCGGCGGCCTCCTCGACCAGCTTCTTCCCGATCGCGTGGACACCGGCGTCCACGGCGGCGACCGTGTTCGACCCAGCGGGCCGGTCGGCCAGCTTCGTCTCCAGCTCGGCGAACAACGCCTCGAAGGTCTTCATCACGCTCCAGCGTATCGAGGCCGCGGCGCGCGGCCGTGTCCCGTCTTGCGACCGGACACCCCGGAAGCACCGTTGTGGGGGTCCCGGTGGCCGCAAACGGTCGTTCCCGGGTGTCCGGTGCTCAGCTGGCGCGCAGCCGGCGCAGGACGAGCGCGGTGGACATCGCAGCGTGGGCGGCGTCGTAACCCTTGTCCTCGGCCGAGCCGTCAAGTCCGGCCCGGTCGAGCGCCTGCTCCTCGGTGTCACAGGTCAGGACACCGAAACCGACCGGTGTCCCGGTGTCGAGGGCGACCCGGGTCAGCCCGTCGGTCACGGCGTTGCAGACGTAGTCGAAGTGCGGCGTACCGCCCCGGATGACCACGCCGAGCGCGACCACCGCGTCGAAACCCCGCTCGGCCAGACCTTGCGCGACCAACGGCAGCTCGAAGCTGCCGGGGGCCCGCACCACGGAGGACTCCTCGACCTTCGCGTCGGCCAGAGCCCGAGCCGCGCCGGCCAGCAGACCGTCCATCACCGTCTCGATGCCACTCGGCAGCGACCACCCCGATCTTCAGGTCGTGTCCGTCGATGGCCGCGAGGTGCGGCTGCCCTGCTCCACTCATGTCAGGTGTCCTTCGCTGTCTGGGGCGGAATCGCCGTCGGGTCGGCAACGATCTCCACGGGGTGGGACTGCTCGAGGTCCAGGTGCTCGAGGTCGTGGCCCATCCGGTCCCGTTTGGTGGCCAGGTAGCGCCGGTTCTCCTCGTGCGGGGTGCCGGGCACGGCGATCCGCTCCGAGACCGTGATGCCGAACCCCTCGAGCGCCGTGCGCTTGTCCGGGTTGTTGGTGAGCAGCCGGACCGACGTGATCCCCAGCTCGTGCAGGATCTGCGCCCCCGTGCCGTAATCGCGAGCGTCCGCGGGCAGGCCGAGCCCGAGGTTGGCGTCGACGGTGTCGAGACCGCCGTCTTGCAGGGTGTACGCCTGCAGCTTGTGCAGCAGCCCGATCCCACGGCCCTCGTGCCCACGCAGGTAGACCACGACCCCCCGGCCCTCCGCGACGCACCGCATCCAGGCAGGCGTGCAACTGGGGTCCACAGTCGCAGCGCTGCGACCCGAAGACGTCGCCGGTAAGGCACTCCGAGTGCACCCGGACCAGCACGTCCTGCCCGTCACTGATGTCGCCGCGCACCAGCGCGATCTGCTCGGACCCGTCGACCAGGTTGCGGTAGCCGAGCGCCTGGAACGTGCCGAAGTCGGTGGGAAGCCGCGTCTCGGCGACTCGCTGCACCTGACGCTCGTGGTGGCGCCGGTAGCGGATCAGGTCAGCGATCGACACCAGAGCCAGGTCGTGCTCGTCGGCGAACTCCCGCAGCTTGGCCCCGCGCTTCATCGTGCCGTCGTCGTTGACCAGCTCGGAGATCGCCCCGGCCGGGGTCAGCCCGGCCAGCCGCGCCAGATCCACCGACGCCTCGGTGTGCCCCGGGCGGACCAGGACGCCGCCGTCGCGGTACCGCAAGGGGAAGACGTGGCCGGGTTGCACGACCTCGAACGGCTCGGTCGCCGAGTCGACCAGGACGCGGATCGTGTGGGCCCGGTCGGCCGCCGAGATCCCGGTCGTGACACCGTCGCGCGCGTCGACCGAGATGGTGTACGCCGTCCGCATGCGCTCGCGGTTGTGCGGCGTCATGAGCGGGATGCCCAGCCGGTCGAGAGCCTTCCCCTCCATCGGAACACAGATGACGCCGCTGGTGTAGCGGATCGTGAACGCCAGCAGCTCGGGGGTGGCCTTGCTCGCGGCGAAGATCAGGTCGCCTTCGTTCTCCCGGTCCTCGTCGTCCACCACCGCGACAGCCTTGCCGGCACGGATGTCGTCGATGGCCCGTTCGATCGGGTCCAGTCGCACGTTCGAGGTCGTCATGACGCGATCACGCACCCACCATCTCAGTCGCCGGGTCTGCCAACGGCTCCTCGCGCGCGATCCGGCGCCAGGTGAAGAACCCGTAGACCACCAGGACGCCGTACACGGCGTACAACAGGGCCGACGGGTAGAGCTGGAAGTGGATCAGTTCGGGTACGCCGACCACGTCGACAGCGATCCAGCACAGCCAGAAGTCCACCCAGCCGCGTGCCATCGCGTACGTCGCGAGGATCGAGCCGACGAAGATCCAGGCATCCGCGAGGAAGTACCACGTCGGCGCCGGCCAGACCGCTCCGATCTGCTGGAACACGAAGAACAGCGCGACCACCCCGGCGGCTGCAGCGCCCAGATAGCCCAGCCGCTCCGATCCGGTCGCCCAGCGGGGTTGGACCGCCGGTCCGGCGTCATCCACCGAGGAGTGGCGTGTCTCCCGCCATCGCTGCCATCCGTAGATGCTGACTGCGATGAAGAAGATCTGCCGGCCGGCCTGTCCGAGCAGCGGAATGCGCTGATCGTTGACCACAGCGGTGCCGATGAAGACGGTGAAGAGCAGCACGTTGCCGACGATGCCGATCGGCCAGGCCCACACTCTCCGCTTCAGACCGCCGATGGCGGAGGCGAAGCCGAAAGCGTTGCCGACGATCTCCCGCCAGGTGATCTCGTGCCCGCTGATCGTCAGATGGGCGTCGTAGGCGGACTGGAAGAGGCTCACGGGTGCTCCTTCGGGTCGGGTGGGCTCGGCCGGAGCAGGCGCTCCACGTACTTGGCGATCACGTCGACCTCCAGGTTGACCGGGTCGCCCGTCGCCTTGAAGCCGAGCGTGGTCATCTCGAGTGTCGTCGGGATGAGGCTGACCTGGAAGGCCGGCTCGGCCCCGTCGACGAGACCGCTGACGGTCAGGGAAATGCCGTCGACGGCGATCGATCCCTTCATCGCGACGTAACGGGACAGGTCGGCAGGAAGCGCGACGGTGACGACGTCCCAGTGCTCGCTCGACGCCCGGTCGGTGATGGTGCCGACGCCGTCCACGTGACCTTGCACGATGTGCCCTCCGAGCCGGGCGTGCGCGGTGACGGCTCGTTCGAGGTTGACCCTGCTGCCCGGGGACAGCGCACCCAGCGACGTCCGGTCCAGGCTCTCGGCCATCACGTCGACGCTGAACTGGTCGTCGCGCCAGTCGACGACCGTAAGGCAGCAGCCGTTGACCGCGATCGAGTCTCCGTGGCCGACGTCACTGACCACGCGCGGGCCACGCACAGTCAGCCGGACCGAGTCGCCGAGCCTGTCCAGCGCGATGACGTCGCCGAGCTCTTCGACGATGCCGGTGAACATCAGACCACCTCGGACAGGGCCGCCGCGCGAAGCTGCGACCGAGGTGGGCGCATGGTGAGGCGGACATCGTCGCCGACGCGGGTGGCCTCGATCAGCTCGAAGCGTTGGACCCCGTCCATGGACCCGATGCCGAGGTCGCCGACCGCGTGCGAGCCTGAGCCGAGCAGGGCGGGCGACAGGTAGGCGATGATCTCGTCGACCAGCCCGGCCCGGACGAAGGCCGCCGCGAGCGTGGGTCCGCCCTCGAGGAACACGTGCTGACGCTCGACGGCGTACAGCGCCGCCAGGGCCAACCGAGGGTCATGGGTCGGGAGGACGACTGTCCGGGCGCAGTCGTCGAAGACGCGCGCACCTGGATCGAGATCTCGCTCCCCCATCACGACCCGCAACGGTTGAAGGTCGGGTGGCAGGGGCTGCCCGTGCTCGTCGCGCACGGTCAGCTGCGGGTCGTCGGCCACGACGGTGCCGGTGCCGACCATCACGGTGTCGCACGCGGCACGGCGGCGATGAACGTCTGCGCGAGCCGCAGGTCCGGTGATCCAGCGGGCCGAGCCGTCCAGCGCCGCGGACCGCCCGTCCAGCGTGGCGGCGAACTTCCAGGTCACGAACGGCCGCTGGTGCCAGACCGCAAAGGTCCAGACCTCGTTGATCGCCTCGGCCTCGTCGGCGAGCACGCCGCCCTCCACCTCGATGCCGGCGCGGCGCAGGGTCTCCGCTCCTCCGTCCGCGGCCGGGTTGACGTCGTGCTGGGCGAACACCACCCGGCGTACGCCGGCCTCGATCAGGGCGCGGGCGCACGGTCCGGTCCGTCCGGTGTGGTTGCAGGGCTCGAGGCTGACCACGGCGATGGCCCCGCGCGCTGACCCGCCGGCTGCGGCCAGCGCCAGCACCTCCGCGTGCGCAGTGCCCGCGCCGCGATGGAAGCCTTCGCCCAGGACCGCTCCGGCATCGTCGATGATCACCGCACCGACGCGCGGGTTGGGGCCGATACGTACGCCGGGGCTGCTGGCGAGCGCGAGGGCGCGGCGCATCGCAAGAACCTCGCTGTTGCTGGCCACGTCGCCTCCGTCGTCCCTGGGTCGGTCCTTGCGGGCGCCGGGGTCTGCGACGTGCGTCCAGGGAGACCGGGTCCACGTCCGTGACACGGACGCGACTCGCTCGCCGTCGGCAACGTTGCGTGCATCCTCCCATCCGGACTTTCACCGTCGGTCCCGGAATTCCACCGGATCAACCGACCGCCGAAACGGTCGGGTCGCGGACTGTCACCGCCGGCTCGGAATTACACCGACCCCGGAGCACGCAAGAGCTGTCACTCTGCGGCTCCAGTATGCCATGTGGCCACCAGCCAGGAGCGCCGCCCGACCGGCCAGGTCGCCGTACCCGCCGGGCTCGCTCGTCGCCGTACCGACCGGGCTCGCTCGTCGCCGTACCGACCGGGCTCGCTCGTCGCCGTACCGCCGGGCTCACTGGCTCGCCGCACCGACCGGCCGTCGTCAGGACGGAAGGGAAGCTTGCGCCGCGGAGCGCAGCCGCTCGACCATGACATCCGGGTCGTCGGCCCCGAAGACGGCCGAGCCCGCGACGAAGACGTCGGCGCCCGCCTCGGCACATCGTTCGATCGTCGTCGGCGGACACCCCACCGTCGACCTGAAGCCACACACCCCCGCCGTGACGACCGATCAGCTCGCGAGCCACCCGGATCTTCGGCAGGCACAGGTCGAGGAACTTCTGACCGCCGAAGCCCGGCTCCACCGTCATGATCAGCAGCATGTCCAGCTCCGGCAGCAGGTCGGCGTAGGGCTCGACCGGCGTGGCCGGCTTGAGTGCCATCCCGGCCTTCGCCTGCTTGGCTCGGAGCTCGCGCGCCAGTCGGACGGGGGCACCGCACGCTTCGACATGGAACGTCACGCTGGACGCTCCGGCTTCGACGTACGCCGGAGCCCACCGGTCCGGGTCCTCGATCATCAGGTGGCAGTCCAGCGGCTGCTCGGCCACCTTGGCCAGCGACTCCACCACGGGCAGGCCAATAGTGAGGTTGGGGACGAAGTGGTTGTCCATCACGTCCACGTGCAACCAGTCCGCACCGGGAACGGACCGGGCGGCCGCCTCCAGGTTGGCGAAGTCGGCAGCCAGGATGCTCGGGGAGATCTGCACGCTCGGCGAGGTGGCCATCGTCGAAGGAGTCTACGCAGCCAGGTCGCGGAGCGTCGTACATAGCCTCGAGGTTTGGGGAAACTACGTAGGCCTGGAAGCCGCGCAACCTTCCCCGAACCTCGAGGCGTCAGCCACGCCACCCCCGAGAAGCCGTCTCGAGGTTTGGGGAGACTACGTAGGCCTGGAAGTGGCGCAACCTTCCCCGAACCTCGAGGCGTCAGCCACGCCGCAGCACCGAGAGAAGCCGTCTCGAGGTTTGGGGAAACTACCTAGGCCTGGAAGTGGCGCAACCTTCCCCGAACCTCGAGGCGTCAGCCACGCCACCCCCGAGAAGCCGTCTCGAGGTTTGGGGAAACTACCTAGGCCTGGAAAGCCGCGCAACCTTCCCCGAACCTCGAGGCGTCAGCCACGCCACCGCAGCACCGAGAGAAGCCGTCTCGAGGTTTGGGGAAACTACCTAGGCCTGGAGGCCGCGCAACCTTCCCCGAACCTCGAGGCGTCAGCCGCGCCGCAGCACCGACAGAAACATCGCGTCGGTGCCATGGACGTGTGGCCACAGCTGGACGTGTGGCCCGTCTCCCAGGTCGTCCACCGCGGGCAGCAGGAGCCTGGCATCCTCTTCGCGGACGTCGGCCCGCTCCTCGATCACCGCGTCGACGACGGCCCGGGTCTCGGCGCGGTGCGGTGAGCAGGTGACGTAGGCGACCACCCCTCCCGGCCGGGTCGACTCCAGCGCCGAGCTCAGCAGGGCTCGTTGGAGCGGCACCAGGTCAGCCAGGTCGTCCGGCGTACGCCGCCAGCGCGACTCCGGACGACGGCGCAACGCACCCAGTCCGCTGCAGGGCGCGTCCACGAGCACCCGGTCGAAGGTCTGTCCACCCCAGGGTGGCCGGGTCCCGTCGGAGCAGACGACGGTGGCCGGTGGCCCGTAGCCGCGCAGCCCCGAGCGGACCAGGGCAGCCCGGTGCGGCAACCGCTCGTTGGCGATCAGCGTGGCCCCTCGCTCGCGGGCCAATCCGGTCAGCAGGACAGCCTTGCCGCCCGGGCCCGCGCACAGGTCCAGCCATCGGGTGTCGGGGCCGTCGACTCTGGCCGCGGCAAGGGCGATCGCCATCAGCTGCGAGCCCTCGTCCTGGATGCCGAGCCTGGCGTCGCGGACCTCTGCCAGCGCACCGGGGTCGCCGCCATCGAGAATCCCGGCGTACGGCGACCACCTGCCCGGCCGAATCCCGTCTCCCGAGGGTGCGCCGCCCAGTCCCGGCCGACCCACCAAGGTCACCTGAGGTGCGACGTTGTCGGCGATCAGAAGCTGCTCGACGGCGTGGTCGTCCAGCAGGTCCAGAAACGCCTCGACGACCCAGCGCGGATGCGAGTGCCGGACGGCCAGATGTCCGACCCGATCGTCGCTCGGGTCGGGAGCGAGCCGGTCCAGCCACGAGCGCAGGTCCTGCTCACCGACCCGGCGCAGCACGGCGTTGACGAGCCGCACGGGGCGTTCGCCGACGGCTGCCCGGACGAGCTCGACCGATGTCCCCACCGCGGCGTGCGAGGGGACCCGCATGCTGAGCAGCTGGTGTGCTCCGAGGCGGAGCGCGGTCCGTACGGGCGGCTGCAACCCCGCCGCGCCACCTCGGGCGAGCGTGTCGAGGATCGCGTCGTAGCTGCCCTGGAGTCGGGCCGTCCCGGCAGCGAGCTCGGTGGCGAACGCCGCGTCCCGACCCGAAACTCCGCGCTCGGAGAGCAGGCGAGGCATCACGAGGTTGAGGTAGGCGTTGTCGACCTCGACCGACAACAGGGCGTCGAACGCGACCTGCCGGGCCGGATCGACGACCGTACGCGACCGGGCCCGTCGGATACCGTCGGCCATCAGGTGCCCAGGCGCGCCGGAGTGGCGTGCAGACCACGCGCCCAGTCAGCAGCCCGCATCGCCGGTTTGCCCTGGGGTTGCACCTCGCCGAGCTCCAGGGCGTGGGTGCCCGTTCCGACCAGGACGGCACGTTTGCCGATGGCCAGGTCGCCCGGGCCCAGCTCGGTCCGGTCCGCGCGCCCCGTGGCTGGCCCGACCTTCAGTCGCAGGCCTTCGAGGGTGGTCCACGCTCCCGGCGCAGGTGTGCACCCGCGGATGTGCCGGTCAACGGCGAACGCCGGAAGCGACCAGTCCACCTCAGCCTCCTCGACGGTGAGCTTGGGCGCGTAGGAGACCAGGTCGGGGTCCTGCTCGCGTTCGTCGAGGATGCCGTCCTCGATGCCATCGAGGGTGGTGACGAGCAGACCCGCCCCGTGCTCGGCCAGTCGCGCGAGCAGGGTGCCGGCGGTGTCGTCGTCGCGGATCCGCTCGGTGAAGAGACCATAGGTAGGTCCGGCGTCCAGCTCCTGCACGAGCCGGAACGTCGTGGCGCCGGTGATCTCGTCGCCGGCCATCAACGACCGTTGGACCGGGGCAGCCCCCCGCCACGCCGGCAGGACGGAGAAGTGCAGGTTGACCCAGCCTCGAGCCGGGATGTCGAGGGCCGCGGGCGGAAGCAGTGCTCCATACGCGACCACCGGGCAGCAGTCCGGACCGATCGCCCGCAGGCGTTCGAGGAAGTCGGGGTCACCGCCCCTGGCCGGCTTGAGCGTCTCGATGCCGCACTCGTCGGCGAACTGCGCGACCGGTGACGGTGTCAGCCTGCGACCGCGACCGGCGGGGGCGTCTGGACGGGTGATGACCGCGGCGATCTCGTGGCGGGAGTCGACCAGTGCGCGCAGTGACGCGACCGCAACCTTCGGCGTACCGGCAAAGACCAGCTTCATGAGGGCGCCGTCACATGGCCCGTCCGAACATCGGGTGCGGGCTCTGCTTGACCACAGGTGCGCTGAGCCCGCTCCACTCCGCCTCCCGGATCGCCTTCATCGCGACCTTTCGGGTCTGTTCGTCGAGGCGGTCGACGAACAGGATCCCGTCGAGATGGTCGGTCTCGTGCTGGATGCAGCGGGCAAGCGTCTCGGTCCCCTCGATCACCACCGGCTCGCCGTACATGTCGAACCCCCGAGCCACGACGCCGAACGCCCGCGTGCAGTCGAACGCCAGTCCAGGGATCGACAGGCAGCCCTCGTCACCTGACTGGGTCTCCTCGGTCAACGTGAGCTCGGGGTTGACCAGGTGTCCGACGACGTCGTCGACGTGGTAGGTGAACACGCGCAGGCCGACGCCGATCTGTGGCGCCGCGAGGCCGGCTCCTGGTGCGTCCAGCATGGTCTCGGTGAGGTCGTTCACGAGCGTTCGCAGCTGCTGGTCGAAGTCGACGACGGGAGCGGCGACCGACCTCAGGACCGGATCGCCGAACAGCCGGATGTCACGTACGGACACGAAGCGCTCCAGACCGGACGGGGATGCAAGGCGCAGGTCAGTCTAGATGGCTCAGACGAGGTCGGTGGGGTCGACCTGGACGCGGACGGGTGCCAGCTTGCGGCTGCTCCGGCCCGCCTGGAGGTCGTGCAGGGCTTTCGACAAGCCTCCGCCCCGCGCTCTTGTGGTGCGGACGACGACCCGAGCCGACGAGTCGTCCACCGGGACCGGCCCCAGCACCTCTGCCAGCCGGGGAAGCTGCAGCGCCGTGAGCACCTCGGTGAGGGTGTCCGGCGAGGCAGTGATGGTGGCCAGCCGAGCGGCTGGGGTGAGATGGGCCGAGGCCCGATCGGCGAGCTCCCGGGACGCGAAACCTTCGGGGTCCCATCGCACCAGGGCCTGGAGAGCGGGCACGGACGGCTCTCCGACCGCCACCACGCGACCGCCGCTCTCGGCTGGGCGGACCAGGCTCGCGACTCCGAACCACCGGCGTACGGACTCCTCGGCGGCCCGAAGACCAGGCAGGCTCAGCGACAGCCAGGTGTCGAGGATGACGGCTGCGGCGTAACCGTCCGGGGCAAGCGGCTCGGCGCCGGGAGTCGCGATCACGATGCCGCGGCCCTGCGGCCAGTCCGGCACCACGTCGAGCACATGATCGCCCCCGGAGGTCGTCACCGGTGTGGAGGCGAAGCTGCGGCCCCACTCCTCGGCGGTGCGCAGTGAGCCGACGACCGGAGAGCGCAGCGCCGTGCCACGGCAGTGCGGGCACTCCCACGGGTCAGGTGTGAGACCGCACCAGCGACAGCCCGGCGCGGCACCTGCAGAGGCTCGGGCCAGTGGTCCCTGGCATCGCGAGCAGCGTGCTGCAGCCCGGCAGTCGCCACAGCTCAGCGACGGTTGGTACCCGGAGCGGGGGTTGTGCACGAGCACCGGACCGTGGTTCAACGCTTCCCGCACCGCCTCGAAGACCCGCCCGGGCATCCGCACGGCGCCCCCCACCGCGTCACGCTCGCGCTCGCGGTCGGTCTCTCCGGTCACGTGGACCTGCGGAGCAGCAGCCCGCACGGTCGCCCGCTCGGCACTGACGGCCGCCGCCCAGCCGGTCTCGACAAGGGACTGAGCTTCCACTGACCGCGCATGCCCGGCGATGAGAGCCGCGGCGCCCTCGTGGTGAGCCCGGAGCAGCAGCACCTCACGAGCGTGGGGGTACGGAGCCCGGGGTTCGGCGTAGGAGTCGTCGCCGTCGTCCCAGATCGCCACCAGCCCGAGCGACGGTACGGGCGCGAACGCCGCGGCACGGGTCCCGAGCACGATCGGCACCTGACCGCGCCGGACTGCCAGGAAGGCGCGATAGCGGGCCGCGGGGCCCAGGTCGGCCGTGAGCACCGCGTGACGACCCTCGCCCAGCAGATCCGTGAGCGCCCGGTCCAGGCGCGCCACGTCACGAGCATCGGGCACGAGGAGCAAGCTTCCCTGCCCCGCCAGGGCAGTCGCGGCGGCCGCGCTCGCCAGGGAACGCGGCCAGTCCTCACCGGGAAGGGCCGACCACACTCCGCGCGGCGCCTCGCCGGCCGCCAGGCGATGCAGATAGGCCTCGCCGCCGACATACCTCGCCCAGTGAGGGAGGACGGCGTCCAGCGGGAGGTCGAGGCGGGGCTGCGCGGTGGTGGGCGCCTCTGCCTCGACGCGTGCGTGACGGGGCGGCACGGCCAGCCGGAGCACGTCGGACAGCGTCCCGGCGTACCGGTCGGCCACCATCCTGGCCACGGCCAGCACCGATGCGCTCAGGACGGGCTCGCTGGAGACGACCTTGCGCAGCGGGGCCAGTCGGCCCACGTGCTCGGTCTCCTGGGCGCGTTCGAGCAGATAGCCATCGACGTCGCGGCCGGCGAACCGGACCTTCACCCGGCAGCCGGGCACCGCCTGTTCGTGCATCGTCGCAGGGACCAGGTAGTCGAAGCTGCGGTCCAGGTGGGCCAGCGGCAGGTCCACCGCCACCCGGGCGATCGGGTCCTCGTCGGCCGGACCGCTCGTCGGCTTTCGGCGGCGACGGCGTACGTCGTCGCGGAGCAACGCCAGCTGCTCACCCTGCCGGTCCATACCTGGTTCCTATCAGCGAAGGCGGACAGGCGGTGGCCGGCCTGGAAGTCGCGGGAGGACCTCCGGCGAGGTCACGCCAAGGAACCCTCCTGGCCGGCGGGCCTCAGGAGGTCGCGGCCTTGAGCTGCTCCACCCGGTCGGTCCGCTCCCAGGTGAACTCCGGCAGCTCTCGCCCGAAGTGTCCGTAGGCAGCAGTCAGCGCGTAGATCGGACGCAGCAGGTCGAGGTCGCGGATGATCGCGGCGGGGCGCAGATCGAAGACCTCGAGGATCGCGGCGCGGATCGTTGCGACGTCGACCGTCTCGGTCCCGAAGCACTCGACGTACACCCCCACTGGATGCGCCTTCCCGATGGCGTAGGCAACCTGCACCTCGCAGCGACGGGCCAGACCGGCCGCGACGACGTTCTTGGCGACCCAGCGCATGGCGTACGCCGCGGATCGGTCGACCTTCGACGGGTCCTTGCCGCTGAACGCACCGCCTCCGTGCCGGGCCATGCCACCGTAGGTGTCGATGATGATCTTGCGGCCGGTCAACCCTGCGTCACCCATCGGACCGCCGATCTCGAAACGTCCGGTGGGGTTGACGAGCAGCGTGTAGTCGCTGGAGTCGACGTCGAAGGACGCCAGCACCTCATCGACCACGTGCTTCTTCACGTCCGGCGTCAGCAGACCTTCGAGGTCGATGTCGCCGGCGTGCTGGGAGGACACGACGACGGTGTCGACCCGGACCGGGCGGTCGCCGTCGTACTCGATGGTGACCTGCGTCTTGCCGTCCGGTCGCAGGTAGGGCATGGTCCCGTCCTTGCGGACTGCGGTCAGCCGCTCGGCAAGCCGGTGCGCGATCGTGATGGGCAGGGGCATCAGCTCGGGGGTCTCGTCGCAGGCGTAGCCGAACATCAGGCCCTGATCTCCGGCGCCCTGCTTGTCGAGCGGGTCCACCGAGTGGTCACGGCGCTCCTCGTAGGCGTCGTCGACCCCCTGGGCGATGTCCTGCGACTGTGCACCGATCGCGACCTGGACACCGCAGGATGCTCCGTCGAAGCCCTTCTTGGACGAGTCGTAGCCGATCTCGAGGATCCGCTTCCGGACGATGTCGGAGATCGGGGCATAGGTGTTGGTCGTCACCTCGCCCGCGACGACCACCAGGCCGGTGGTGAGCAGCGTCTCGACGGCGACCCGGCTCTTCGGGTCGTCCTTCAGCAGCGCGTCGAGGATGGAGTCGCTGATCTGGTCAGCGATCTTGTCGGGGTGACCTTCGGTGACGGACTCCGACGTGAACAAACGACCTGGCAACGCTTCTCTCCTCATCTCGTGCCGCTGACGCGGCGTCTGACCCAGCCAGGTTAGCCCCCGGCGCCCGGGTTACCTTACGACGTCCCAGATCACGTGAGCGAGCGCCGACTTCGAACCTCGCGGCACCGCCCTCTCAGACCCGTCAGCACCGAGGATGACTGCCTGGTTGTCGTCGTCGCCGAAGACGGCTCCCCCTGCGACATCGTTGACGACGAGCCAGTCGCACCCCTTGCGGGCCAGCTTCGTGCGCGCATGGTCGAGGACGGAGCTCCGGTCATCGCCCGTCTCGGCCGCGAACCCCACCAGCGAAGGGGTCGAGGAGCTGCCACGTCGGCTGACCAGGTCGGCGAGGATGTCAGGGTTCTCGACCAGGTCGAGGGTGGGTACGACGCCGTCGGGGCGCTTCTTGATCTTGTGTCCGGCCCGCTGCGCCGGACGGAAGTCGGCCGGGGCTGCCGCCATCACGACCACATCGGCGTCCTGGGCCGCAGCCAGGACCGCCTCGTGCATCTCCTGAGCGGAAACGACCCGAACGATCTTGGCACCGGCAGGATCGGCAAGGTCGACGTTGGCTGCCACCACGGTGACGTCTGCACCGCGCGCGACAGCGGTCCGGGCCAGGGCATAACCCTGCTTGCCCGAACTCCGGTTGCCCACGTAACGGACCGGGTCGAGGTACTCGCGCGTCCCACCGGCGCTGATCACGACGCGTCGACCGGCCAGGTCGGGCAGCAGACCCGCCTGTCCACGATGCAGCACGTCGACGGCCACCTGAAAGATCTCTGACGGATCCGGCAGCCGCCCGGGTCCGGTGTCCTTGCCGGTGAGCCGCCCGTACGCCGGCTCGATCACGATCACGCCGCGCTCTCGCAGGGTGGCGACGTTGGCCTGCGTGGCCGCGTGCTCCCACATCTCGGTGTGCATCGCCGGAGCCATCACGACCGGACACCGGGCGGTCAGCAGCGTCGCGGCGAGCAGGTCGTCGGCGCGGCCGTGCACCGAGCGGGCCAACAGATCCGCGGTGGCCGGCGCCACGACCACGAGGTCAGCGCTTTGTCCCAGCCGGACGTGCTGCACCGTGTCGACGCGCTCGAAGATCTCCTTGGCGACGGGACGTCCCGACAGCGCCTCCCACGTAGCGGAGCCGACGAAGGTCAGCGCCGACGGGGTCGGTACGACGGTGACGTCGTGGCCGGACTCGGTGAACCGGCGCAACAGGTCACATGCCTTGTACGCAGCAATGCCGCCACTCACGCCGAGGACGACGTGAGGGCGGCTGTTGCTCATGGCAGGAAGCGCGGACCGGACCGTGGGGTCAGGCCTGCTCGGTCTCCGGCTCGACATCCTCACAGGTCAGCAGGTCCGCATTGATCTCGCGCAGAGCGATCGAGAGCGGCTTCTCCTGGACATGGGTGTCGACGAGCGGTCCGACGTACTCCAGCAGCCCTTCGCCGAGCTGGGAGTAGTAGGCGTTGATCTGGCGAGCGCGCTTCGCGGAGTACAGCACGAGCTTGTACTTGGAGTCGGTCTTCTCGAGCAGGGAGTCGATCGGAGGGTTGGTGATTCCTTCAGCGACGGGCAGGGTGCCGGACACGCGTGATGCCTCACTCAGTGGTCGGGGATGACCCGGCGGGACGCTTGTCGGCGGTCTCGCGCTCCGGATCGTGGGTCTGAACCCATCAATGATACCAATTCCTCGGCTGCGGCACGAATGTCGGTGTTGACGACCGTCACGTCGAACTCCGGCTCGGCGGCCAGTTCCTCGACAGCAGTCTCCAGACGACGCGTGCGTTCGTCCTCCGACTCCGTGCCGCGCCCGACCAGCCGGCGTACGAGCTCCTCCCACGACGGAGGCGCCAGGAAGACGAACAGCGCCTCGGGCATCGTCTCGCGGACCTGACGGGCGCCCTGCAGGTCGATCTCCAGCAGAGCCGGGTGGCCACTGGACAGGGCTTGCTCCACGGGTGCTCGAGGCGTGCCGTAGCGGGACGTCCGGTGGACCACGGCCCATTCGAGCAGCTCGTCGTCGGCGATCATCTGGTCGAACTGTGCATCATCCACGAACCAGTAGTGGATTCCGTCGACCTCGCCGGGTCTGGGTGGCCGGGTGGTCACCGACACCGAGATCCACACTTCGGGATGCTCGGAGCGGATCTGGGCAGAGACCGAGCCCTTGCCCACAGCGGTGGGGCCGGCCAGCACCGTGAGCCGGCTGCGTGCTTCGAGGCGATCCCCTGCCTCCTCGGCGCGACGGTCCGGACGACCAGTGTCGAGAGGGCGGCCCGGACGTCGTCCGTGCGAACCTCCGTCGTCAGGAACGGTGCTCAAACTCGCGCTCGAGCGCCGCGATCTGGTTGGCACCGAGACCGCGGACCCGGCGCGACTCGGAGATGCCGATGCGTTCCATCAAGCTGCGCGCGCGAACCTTGCCGAGACCCGGGACAGCCTGCAGGAGGTCGAGGACCTTCATCTTCGCCACGACTTCGTCGTGCTCGCCGCTGTGCAGTACCTCGGTCAAGGATGCTCCGGAATGCTTGATCCGGTTCTTCACCTCGGCCCGTTGCCGGCGGACGAGTGCCGCCTTCTCCAGCGCTGCGCGGCGCTGCTCGGCAGTCAGCTCCGGGACGGCCACGGCTTTCACCTCACGTCCGTTCGACAGGGACATCCGGCACACGACCAGGTCGTCGGAGAAACGACCTGGGGCATCTGTCGCGATGCTCCCGACAACCTAGCGCGGTGACCCCTGTTGAGCACAAGGGGATCGACGCGAAATCACAGCGAGTGACAGGTGTGGATGGCCAGAACACCCAACAGCAACAGGTTTCGCGCTGAGACGTCTGGCGGTGAGTCACAGCATCGGGATGCCCAGGTCCAGGTCACAGTTGTCCTTCGCGTCCTTGGCGATGACGCGGAGCGCGCCGAAGATCGCCAAGGCCTGCGACATGTCCGGTGATCCCGACTGGGCGTCCCGGATGCCCTTGTCGATCTTCGCCCAGTCGTCGGCGACGGCGTTGGGAGCCAGGTCGACGACAGCCTTGAAGTCGTCCACGGATCTCGGGTCGGCACCCTCGACGGCAGAGATCACGTCGCCGTTGTTGGTCAGCTCACGCAGCGCGGAGCAGTACGCCGCTCGAGTGCCCTCCCCATCGTCGCGCAGCACCAGGTAGGCGATTGCGCCGGCGACGACCAGGGCCAGCACGACCCCGATCCCGATGAAGATCGGCGCCCGATTGCGTCCCGGCTTGACCTCCTGCGGCAGCAGGTTCTGTCGTGGGTACTGCGGACCGGACCCCAACGGGCTCGTCGGCGTTCCTCCTGCTTCCCAGGGGCGCGGCCCTGGCGGCGGTCCCTCGGGTGGCTCGAAGGGTGGCTGCTGGTCTGACATCGTGGACTCCCCGCGATCTGTGAAGGATCGTCGGGTGCAACCTCACGATCCGAAGACCAGTCTGCCGTGCCGGCGAGGCCGACACGGCAGACTGCGGTGATCTCAGACGAGTGGCTACGAGGTCTGGTACTTCACGTCGCAGTTGTCCTCGTCGTACTTCTGGATCGAGTCGATCGACTTCGTCACCGCCGTGGGGTCCATCTTGGTCGGGTTCTCGAAGGCGCTCACGACGGCGTCGTAGTCGTCCTTGACCTCGTCCGGAGCGTCGGCCTGCAACTTCTTGGCTTCGGCGAGGAACGCCTTGAGCCCGTCGGGACTGGACGCATCGATGTTGTCGAGCGTGTTGTTCTCGGCGTTGTCGCGGACCCGGTTGCAGTAGTCGCTGCCGTCGCCGCCACTACACCCGGTGAGCGCACCCAGGCTCACCAGGACCCCGGCGGCCAACGCTGCAGAAAGCCTCTTCATGATTTCTCCTTATGCGGCGAGCAGAGCTCGCCGCATCCCCTTGGTGCGCCGCTGCGAAAGGTGCGGCACGTCGGTCGTGTCGGCGCACAGCCTTGCATGCGGCAGTGCCAGCCGCGCCCACGACACCCTCATCGGCCAGCAACCGCCCTTGCTGAGCGACTGGCTCGACCCGGTGCCTGTCTCATCGGGCAGCCGCCGCCTGGACCGCGTCCAGGGAGCGTCGTGCCGCCTCCTGCAGGGCCGACACCCCCGGTCCGGCCCTCAAGACGTCGCGCGACGTGCTGGGCAGCACGTTCGGCAGCGCCGCCCCGAAGATCCGCTGCAGGTCGTCGGCGCCCCCGCCCTGCGCCCCGAAGCCTGGAGCCAACAAGGGCCCGTTGATCATCAGATTCTCCGTGCAGCCGGCCAGGTTGGCGCCTACGACGGCTCCGACCGAGCCGAGCGGGTCGGCGCCGGCGTTCTCCTGCGTGATGGCGGCCAGCAGCTCTCCGGCCACCGTGCCGGCGTCCGCCCGAGCCAGCTGGACCTGTGCACCCTCCGGGTTGGAGGTCAGTGCCAGCACGAACACCCCGGCGCCATGAGCGGCTGCGGTGTCGAGGACCGGGCGCAGGCTCTCGAAGCCGAGGAACGGACTGACGGTCATCGCGTCGACCGCCAGCGACGAGGACTGGTCCAGGTACGCCTCGGCGTACCCCTGCATCGTCGAGCCGATGTCGCCGCGCTTGGCATCGAGCAGCACCAGCGAACCGGCCGCTCGCGCGGCTGCGACGGTCCTCTCGAGGACGGCGACTCCGGCTGATCCGTGCCGTTCGAAGAACGCGGACTGTGGCTTGAACACCGCGACCTGGTCGCCGAGTGCCTCCACCACCGTCAGGGCAAAGCGCTCGAGGCCCGACGGCGTGTCGTCGAGGCCCCACTGCGCCAGAAGTCCGGCATGTGGGTCGATCCCGACGCACAACGGTCCTCGGCGATCCATCGCCTGACGCAGTCGGGTACCGAAGGGTTCCATCAGTCAGCCTCCTGGCCGGCGTGCGGGTGGAGTCGGTGGTCGTCGGGGTCGGTCGGGCCTGCGGACACGACAGAGCCGACCGGACGGTGTACGAGCCCGATGGCCTCGGTCAGCTTGCCGATGCCGCGGGCAGCGAGCTCGGACCGCAGCTCCCGGATCACCCGCACGGGAGCGTTCGGGTCGTGGAAGATCGCCGTGCCGACCTGGACTGCGGACGCCCCCGCCACGATGAACTCGAGGGCGTCAGCGCCGGTGAGGATGCCGCCCACGCCGATGATCGGGACACCGGGCATCGCGGCCGCCACCTGCCACACCGCTCGCACGGCGACCGGTCGGATGGCAGGACCGGACAGTCCACCGGTCACTCCCCCGAGCTGGGGCCGCATCGTGTCGAGGTCGATGTGCAGACCGAGCAGCGTGTTGACCAGGACGAGACCGTCCGCGCCGGCCTCGACGACCGACTCGGCGATCTCGACGACGCTGGTCACGTCCGGCGAGAGCTTGGCGAAGACCGGGACGCCCCGAGGGGTGTCGCGCCGGACCGCGGCGATCACCCGCGCCGCCTGGAAGGGGTCGCAGGCGAAGACCAGGCCACGGTTCTCGACGTTCGGGCAGGAGATGTTCACCTCGATCGCGGCGATCCCCGGAGTGTTCCCGACCCGTCGGGCCAGCTCGGCGTACTCCGCCAACGATGATCCTGCGATCGACACGATCGGACGGGCGTCGTGCTGGAGCAACCACGGCAGATCGCGGGCCAGGAAGGCGTCGATCCCGGGACCCTGAAGACCGATCGAGTTGAGCATGCCCGACGGGGTCTCGGCCATGCGCGGGGTGGGCCGACCCGAACGCGGCTCCCGCATGATGGACTTGGTCACGACGGCACCGAGCTCAGCCACGTCGAAGAACTGCTGGAGCTCCCGACCGGCGGCCGCGCAGCCGCTGGCGGTCATCACCGGGTTGTCGAGATGGGCGTCGGCGAGCACGGTGGTGAGGTCGACGTCCTCGGGTCGCAGAGGGGCCGCATCGGGCATCAGTGACCAACCCCCTTGGGCGCGCCGTGCGTCCCGGCCGGGATCGTCCCCACGTCGTCCCAGCAGACCCGGTCTCCGGCGAACACGGGCCCCTCGACGCAGGACCGGGACATCCGGATCACGCCGTCGTCCCCGCGCACCGGTAGCACACAGGTCATGCAGACGCCGATCCCACAGGCCATCGACTCCTCGACCGCCGTCTGGCTCCATGCGCCGTGCTGGACGGCGACGTCGGTGACGGCCTTCAGCATCCCCATCGGCCCGCAGGAGTAGACGACCTCGATCTGGTGCCGCGCGATCAGGCCGGGGAGCACGTCGGTGACGAGACCCTTGATCCCGACTGATCCGTCGACCGTCGTCACGGTGACCGACTGGGCTGAGCGCTTGGCCTCCAGGGCTCCGAACAGCCGCGCCTCTCCGGCCGCCCCGAGCACCATGTGGACCGCACACCGACGTTCGCGGAGTCGCTCGGCCAGGCTGAACAGCGGCGCCGAGCCGTAGCCTCCACCGACCAGGGCGCAGGCCACCGGCTCTTTCGGAAGCTTGAACGGCCGACCGAGCGGCCCGACCACGTCGATCGGGTCGTGCGGCTGGAGGTGGTCCATCCAGCGGGTGCCGGCCCCGTGCGCGGCGAAGATGATCTCGACCGTCCCGCCGTAGACGCCGGCCGGTCGGACCCGGTAGATCGAGAAGGCTCGCCGCAGCAGGATTGCCGATGACTCGCCGCCGACGGCGAGAGCCACGAAGTTGCCGGGGCGGGTCCGCTCGGCGATCCCGTCGGCCACGATCGTGAGGTGTTGGTAGTCGCCCACCCGCTTGATGGAGAAGACCTCACCGCGAACCTGCAGGGGCCGCCGCTCCGATCCTGAGGTGGCGGTGGTGCTGTCGGTGATGCTCACACGGCTCCTTCTGCCCTCGTCGGGCTGTCCTGACCGTCGTCCGGGGCGGTGTCGGGGATGGCGGAGCCGGCGGCTTGAGCCCAGCTCTGCAGGGACCTGACTCCGAGGTTTCCTGCCCGCAGCGCCTCGATGCCCTGGACAGTGGCGCCGAGCCCCTGCACGGTCGTGATGCACGGGATGTTGGTCGCGACGCAGGCCGTGCGGATCTCGTAGCCGTCCAGCCGTGGGGACCCGTCGGACGTCGACCCGTGCGGCGTGTTGATCACCAGGTCGACTTCGCCGGCCAGGATCCGACCGACCGTGGTGAGCTCTCCGTGCTCCCCCGGCCCGGCCGAGTGCTTGCGGACCACCGTGGCCGCAACGCCGTTGCGCCGCAGCACGCGCGCCGTGCCCTCGGTGGCGAGGATCTCGAACCCGAGGTCGGCCAACCGCTTGATCGGGAAGATCATGTGGCGCTTGTCCCGGTTGGCGACCGACACGAACGCCGTGCCCTTGACCGGAAGGCCGCCGAAAGCCGCGGCCTGCGACTTGGCGAACGCCGCGCCGAAGTCGGCGTCGTAGCCCATCACCTCACCTGTCGATCTCATCTCCGGACCGAGGACGGTGTCGACGTTGCGGCCGTCCTCGGTGCGGAACCGGTTGAACGGCATCACGGCCTCCTTGACGGCGACCGGCGCGTCCGGAGGGAGGTCGCCGCCGTCGCCCGTGGCGGGAAGGAGACCCTCGGCTCGGAGCGCAGCGATCGAGGTCCCCAACATCACCCTGGCGGCAGCCTTGGCCAGCGGCGTGGCCGTGGCCTTCGACACGAACGGCACCGTGCGGGAGGCACGCGGGTTGGCCTCCAGCACGTAGAGCACGTCGGACGCGACGGCGAACTGGATGTTGATCAGACCGCGGACACCGACCCCGTCCGCGATGGCGCGGGTGGACTCGCGGATCCGGGCGATGTCCTCGACCCCGAGCGTGATCGGTGGCAGCGCGCACGAGGAGTCGCCCGAGTGGATGCCGGCCTCCTCGATGTGCTCCATGACGCCTCCGAGGAAGAGGTCCTCGCCGTCGAACAGCGCATCGACGTCGACCTCGATCGCATCGTCGAGGAACTTGTCCACCAGCACCGGGTGGGACGGCGAGATCTTGGTCGCTCGTTCGATGTAGCCGCGAAGCGCATCGTCGTCGTACACGATCTCCATGCCGCGCCCGCCCAGCACGAAGGACGGGCGGACCAGCACGGGGAAGCCGATCTCGTCGGCGATCAGCTTGGCCTCGGTGAACGAGGTGGCGGTGCCGAACTTCGGCGCGGGCAGGCCGGCAGTGGCGAGCACGTGCCCGAAAGCACCCCGGTCCTCGGCGAGGTGGATCGCTTCGGGGCTGGTCCCGACGATGGGGACTCCGGCCGCGGCGAGACCTGCCGCGAGACCGAGTGGCGTCTGTCCGCCCAGCTGGACGAGCACTCCTGCGACGGGCCCGGCTGCGGTCTCGGCCGCAACCACCTCGAGCACGTCCTCGAGCGTGAGCGGCTCGAAGTACAACCGGTCGGACGTGTCGTAGTCGGTGGACACGGTCTCGGGGTTGCAGTTGACCATGACGGTCTCGTATCCCGCCGCCGAGAGCGCCATCGACGCGTGCACGCAGGAGTAGTCGAACTCGATCCCCTGGCCGATCCGGTTCGGGCCGCTGCCGAGGATGATCACCGCCGGCTTGGTCCGCGGCTCGACCTCGGTCTCCTCGTCGTACGTCGAGTAGTGGTACGGCGTCTGTGCGGCGAACTCGGCGGCGCAGGTGTCGACCGTCTTGTAGACCGGACGCACGCCAAGAGCCTGGCGGACGCCGCGGACCACCTCGTCCGACCCGCCGGTCAGCTCGGCGATCTGCGCATCGGAGAAGCCGTGCCGCTTGGCCCTGCGCAGCAGCGCCGGGGTCAGCGCGTCGGCAGCCGCGACGTCGGTGGCCACCTCATGGATCAGCAGCAGCTGGTCGACGAACCACGGGTCTATCCCCGTCGCCGTGAAGACCTCGTCGACCGAGGCACCGGCCCGGATGGCGTCCATCACCACCCTGAGGCGACCGTCGTGCGGGATCGCGGCGCGCGACAACAGGTCATCCTTGCTGCCCGGCTCCCCCACCCAGCTGAACACCGCATCAGGCTTCTCGAGCGAGCGCAGCGCCTTCTGCAGCGCCTCGGTGAAGTTGCGCCCGATGGCCATCGCCTCGCCCACGCTCTTCATGTGGGTGGTCAGCCGTGGGTCGGCGGCCGGGAACTTCTCGAATGCGAACCGTGGCACCTTGACCACGACGTAGTCCAGGGCCGGCTCGAAGCTGGCCGGGGTCTCCCGGGTGATGTCGTTGGGGATCTCGTCGAGCGAGTAGCCCAGCGCCACCTTCGCGGCGATCTTGGCGATCGGGAACCCGGTCGCCTTCGAGGCCAACGCGCTGGACCGAGACACCCGCGGGTTCATCTCGATCACGATCATCCGGCCGTCGCTGGGGTCGATCGCGAACTGAATGTTGCATCCCCCGGTCTCGACCCCCACCGCACGGATCACGCCGATCGCCATGTCGCGCATCGCCTGGTACTCGCGGTCGGTCAGCGTCATGGCGGGCGCCACGGTGATCGAGTCGCCGGTGTGCACCCCCATCGGGTCGAGGTTCTCGATCGAGCAGACGATCACGGTGTTGTCGTGACTGTCGCGCATCACCTCGAGCTCGTACTCCTTCCACCCGAGGATGGACTCCTCCAGCAGCACCTCGGTGGTGGGGCTCGCGTCGAGACCGGCCCCGGCGATCCGGCGCAGGTCACCGCTGTTGAAGGCCATGCCGGAGCCCACCCCGCCCATCGTGTACGAGGGTCGGCACACGACCGGGAAGCCGAGCTCGTCGACGGCCGCCTCACAGTCGGCCAGCGTGTGGCAGACCACGCTGCGGGCGACCTCACCGCCCAGCGACTCGACGATCGCCTTGAACGACTCACGGTTCTCGCCCGCCTCGATCGCCTCGATGGAGGCACCGATCAGCTCGACCCCGAACTTCTCCAACGTGCCGTCGTGGGCCAGCGCGACCGCTGCGTTGAGCGCGGTCTGACCGCCGAGGGTGGCCAGCAGGGCGTCCGGGCGCTCCTTGTCGATCACCTTGGCGACGAAGTGCGGGGTGATCGGCTCGACATACGTGGCGTCGGCGATCTCCGGATCGGTCATGATCGTGGCCGGGTTGGAGTTGACCAGGATGACCCGGATGCCTTCGGCTTTCAGCACCCGGCAGGCCTGGGTCCCGGAGTAGTCGAACTCGCAGGCCTGGCCGATCACGATCGGGCCCGATCCGATGACGAGGACCGACGAGATGTCCGTGCGACGCGGCATCAGCGGTTGTCTCCTTCGACGACGGTGGCAGGTGGTTTGTTGAGCCGGTCCCCGCGGCTTCGCCGCTGCGGACCGTCCATTCCGCGGCTTGGCCGCTGCGGACCGTCCATGAGCTCGACGAAGCGGTCGAACAAGTAGCTGGCGTCGTGCGGGCCGGCCGCCGCCTCCGGGTGGTACTGGACGCTGAACGCGGTGAGACTGCCCTGCTCGTCGGTCAGCTCCAGCCCTTCGACCACGTCGTCGTTGAGACAGACATGGCTCACGGTCGCCGTGCCGTACGGCGTCGTCGTGCTGCCCTCCAGCGGTGCGGCGACCGCGAAGCCGTGGTTGTGCGCCGTCACCTCGACCTTCCCGGTGCGGCGGTCCATCACCGGCTGGTTGATGCCGCGGTGCCCGTAACCGAGCTTGTACGTGCCGAAGCCCAGGGCGCGACCGAACAGCTGGTTGCCGAAGCAGATGCCGAAGTACGGGATCCGCCGCTCCAGAACGCCACGCAGCACGGCGACCTCGTGATCGGCGGTGGCCGGGTCGCCTGGCCCGTTGGAGAAGAACACCCCGTCGGGCTGGACCGCGAGCAGGTCGTCGAGGGTGGCGGTCGCGGGCAGCACGTGCACCTCGATCCCCCGCTCGGCCATCCGGTGCGGCGTCATCGTCTTGATGCCGAGGTCGAGCGCAGCGACGGTGAGGCGCCGTTCCCCGACGGCCGGGACGACATACGGCTCCGTGACCGAGACCTCGGCGGCCAGGGCGGCGCCGGTCATCTCCGGGGCCTGGCGCACCCGGGACAGCAGCGTCTCGCCCGAGCTGCCGTCGGAGGCGATCCCGACCCGCATGGCACCGCGCTCGCGCAGGTGTCTCGTCAACGCGCGGGTGTCGATGCCGCTGATGCCGACCACCCCTTGCGCCGAGAGCTCGTCGTCCAGGGTGCGCAGCGAGCGCCAGGAGCTGGGCAGTCGCGCCGGGTCCCGGACGACATACCCGGCCACCCAGATCCGCGTCGACTCGCCATCCTCGTCGTTGACGCCGGTGTTGCCGATGTGGGGGGCGGTCATCACGACGACCTGACGGTGATACGACGGGTCGGTCAGTGTCTCCTGGTAGCCGGTCATCCCGGTCGAGAAGACCGCCTCTCCGATCGTCTGCCCGATCGCGCCGTAGGCCTCCCCGTGGAAGGTCCGCCCGTCCTCGAGCACCAGCACCGCGTCAGCACGCACCGCAGTCACTGCAGCTTCCCGTCCAGCACGGTCGCCCGGCCTCGCAGGAACGTCGCCACGACCCGCCCGGGCAGCTCGAGGCCGCGGTAGGGCGTGTTGCGCGAGAGCGAGGCGGACTCGGTCGGATCGATGACGCGGGTCGCGGCCGGGTCGACGAGGACCACGTTGGCTGCAGCACCGAACTCGAGCGGGGAGCCGTGGTCGGCCAGCCGCCCGATCGCCGCGGGCCGCACCGACATCCGGTCCGCCACCCCTGCCCAGTCCAGCAGCCCGGTGTCGACCATGGCGTGCTGGACGACGGACAGGGCGGTCTCCAGGCCGAGCATGCCCATGGCGGCCGCAGCCCACTCGCACTCCTTGTCCTCGGTGGGATGCGGGGCGTGGTCGGTGGCGACCGCGTCGATCGTGCCGTCGGCCAGTCCGGCGCGCAGCGCCTCGACATCGTCCGCGGTGCGCAGCGGAGGGTTGACCTTGTAGATGGGGTCGTAGCTGGCGACCAGGTCGTCGGTGAGCATCAGGTGATGCGGGGTCACCTCGGCGGTGACGTTCCAGCCCTTGCTCTTCGCCCAGCGGACCAGCTCCACGGACCCTGCGGTCGAGACGTGGCAGACGTGCAGCCGCGAGCCGACGTGACCGGCGAGCAGACAGTCCCGGGCGATGATCGCCTCCTCGGCGACGGCCGGCCAGCCGCGCATGCCGAGGACGCCCGACATCGCGCTCTCGTTCATCTGGGCGCCCTCGGTGAGCCGGGGCTCCTGCGCATGCTGGGCCACCACACCGTCGAAGGCCTTGACATACTCCAGCGCTCGCCGCATCAGGACCGCGTCGGAGACACACGTGCCGTCGTCGGAGAAGACCCGGACGCGGGCCGCTGAGTCCGCCATCGCACCGAGCTCCGCCAGCCGCTGGCCGGCCAGGCCGACCGTGACGGCTCCCACCGGGCGTACGTCGACATACCCGGCAGCTTGACCCAGGTTCAACACCTGCTCGACGACGCCGGCGGTGTCGGCCACCGGGTCGGTGTTGGCCATCGCGTGGACCGCGGTGAACCCACCCAGCGCCGCCGCTCGGGAGCCGGACTCCACGGTCTCGGAGTCCTCTCGCCCGGGCTCGCGCAGGTGCGTGTGGAGATCGACCAGCCCAGGCAGGGCGACCAACCCGTTCGCGTCGATCGTGACCGCATCCTGGGGGGCGGCCCCGGCCTCGGCGATCACTCCGTCGACGAGGGCAAGGTCTGTGGGCGCGCCACCGAGGAGGCGGGCCCCCTTGATGAGGTATGCCGGGTTCATCGGGCGTCCTCCTGGTCGGTCGGTTCGGTGGACGCGGTGGCTTCGTCGGCCCCGGACAGGAGCAGGTACAAGACGGCCATCCGGACCGCGACGCCGTTGGTGACCTGTTCGACGATCACCGAGCGCGCGGAGTCCGCGACGTTGGCCGCGATCTCCATGCCGCGGTTCATCGGTCCTGGGTGCATCACGATGGCATGCTCCGGCAGCCGGGCGAACCGTCGCTCGTCGAGACCGTACCTGCGGCTGTACTCGCGGGCGCTGGGAAAGAACGCGGCGTTCATCCGCTCGCTCTGCACGCGCAGCATCATCACCGCGTCGCACTTGTCCAGGGCTCCGTCGAGGTCGTACGACGTCTGGACCGGCCAGGTGTCCACGCCCACGGGCAGCAGGGTCGGCGGTGCCACCAACGTGACCTCGGCACCGAGGGTGGCGAGCAGGAGGGCGTTGGACCGCGCTACCCGGCTGTGCAGGACGTCGCCGACGATCGTCACCCGTCGGCCCTCGATCTCGCCGAGGTGACGTCTCAGCGTGAAGGCGTCGAGCAGCGCCTGAGTGGGGTGCTCGTGGGTGCCGTCGCCGGCGTTGACCACGCTCGAACGCACCCAGCCGGAGTTGGCCAGCCGGTGCGGCGCCCCGGACGCCCCGTGGCGGATCACCACGGCGTCGGCGCCCATCGCCTCCAGGGTCAGGGCCGTGTCCTTCAGGCTCTCCCCCTTCGACACGCTCGAGCCCTTGGCCGAGAAGTTGATCACGTCGGCCGATAGCCGCTTGGCCGCGGCCTCGAAGGAGATCCGGGTCCGCGTCGAGTCCTCGAAGAACAGGTTGACGACGGTGCGACCCCGCAGGGTCGGCAGCTTCTTGATCGGCCGGTCGGCGAGGGACCGCAGCTCCGCGGCTGTGTCGAGGATGGTGATCGCGTCGTCGCGGGTCAGGTCGGCGGCGGACAACAGGTGACGTTTCACGAGGCACTCCCCGAGGCGGTGAGGATGACGACGGAGTCGGTGACGGCAGGGTCGCTGCCCGAAGCGGTATCGCCGTCGTGGTCGGCGAGCGTCACGCTGACGCGCTCGGCGAGCGACGTCGGGAGGTTCTTGCCGACGAAGTCAGCGCGAATCGGCAGCTCACGATGGCCGCGGTCGACCAGCACGGCGAGCTGGACGGCTCGCGGGCGGCCCACGTCGTTCAGCGCGTCGAGCGCGGCTCGGATGGTCCGGCCGCTGTAGAGGACGTCGTCCACCAGCACGACGACGGCATCGTCGATTCCCCGTCCGGGGATGTCGGTGGCACCGATGGCCCGGGCCGGTCGCATCCGGAGGTCATCGCGGTACATCGTGATGTCGAGCGACCCGGCGGGGATGTCGCTGCCCTCGACCCGGCTCATGATCGCCGCGATGCGATGGGCCAGCGGTGTACCTCGTGACGGGATACCGAGCAGGATCACGTCCTGCGCACCCTTGTTGCGTTCGAGGATCTCGTGGGCGATCCGGGTCAGTGCCCGGGCGATGTCCTGGGCGTCCAGCACCACCCGAGTGGTGGTCGAGCCGGCTGCCTCAGCGAGGAACGGCGAGGAGGAGGTCCCTGAGTCAGGGGCGGCCCCGTGAGGGGCGGGGGTTGCAGAGGGGCTGCTAGGCGCAGATGGGCTGTGCATGAAGCGGCCTGACCTCCTTCTCCGCCTCACAGGACGGCTCGTTAAAGGATGTCTGTCGTCGACACCGTATCAGCAACCTCGACGGCTTCTGGCCCGCCGGACCGTGGCGAGCGCGCCGCAAAACCGGTCCGGGAAGGTCGTGTCAGGACGTGACGCGGAAATTACTCTGAGTATTATTGGCAACTCTGAGTAATCATGGGCACTTCCTCGATACGATTTTCCTCTCGGTGCAGGACGACACCTTCCATGTTGCGTCCGATGGGAGAAGGGACAAAACATGACGGAGAACTACGCCAAGGCCCTCGGTATGAGGCTGCGCGCCATCCGGCAGCAGCAGGGCCTCTCGTTGCAAGGCGTCGAGGAGAAGTCCGACGGCCTCTGGAAGGCTGTCGTGGTCGGGTCCTACGAACGCGGCGACCGTGCCGTCACCGTGCAGCGGCTGTCTGAGCTGGCGGAGTTCTACGGCGTACCCATGAACGAGCTGCTCCCAGGAGCGCACGAGCTCGGCGCCGCACGAGAGGCGCCCCCGAAGCTGGTGCTCGACATCGAGCGGCTGCAGCAGCTCGACCTCAACGATGCAGCCCCGCTGTCCCGCTTCACCGCCAGCATCCAGTCGATGCGCGGTGACTACAACGGTCGCGTGCTGTCGATCCGGCAAGAGGACCTACGCACGCTGGCCGTCATCTACGACGAGCCGCCGAGCGCGCTGGCCGAGCGGCTGATCAACTGGGGCGTCATGCGCCCGGACGCCCGCGACCAGATCTGACGCAGGCCTCGAAGCTCGCACGCCGGGGCTCCACCAGTTTCCCGAGACGTTCTCGGTGCCACGACGGTTCGAGAAGCACATGATGGTCGTCGCCGACCTGGCCAACGGCGACGTGGGTGCAATCGAGGAGGCCGTCACGTCCGCGTGGCGGCTGCAGACAGAGGCAGACTGAACCGACGCGATCCGGTCCAGTCAGGTGGCCTGGTGAGTCGATCCCGGTGCCTGCGTGGCTTGCGACCGTGCATCGAGGTCAGCGGGCTGCTGGGCGATCTGTGCGAGCACACCGTTGACGAAGGACGGCGACTCGTCGGTCGACAGCTCCTTGGCCAGGGCGACCGCCTCGGACAGCGCGACTGCCTGCGGCACCTCCTCGACGTGCCGCAGCTCGAAGACCCCGATCCGGATGATCGCACGATCCACCGCAGGCATCCGGTTCAGCGGCCATCCGGCTGAGTAGGCCGTGATCGTCTCGTCGATCTCGCTGCGGTGGCCGTCGACGCCCTCGACCAGTGTGACCGTGTAGGGGTTGAGCGGGCTGTCGGTGATCTCTTGCCGCGCCGCCAGCGTCTCTGCCACCGGACGGCCTCGCTGCTCTGACTCGAACAGGATGTCGAGGGCGCGCTTGCGCGCCTTGCTCCGTGCGCCCATGGAACTACCTTCGCCTGAGTGGTGCGTCGGACCTGGCCGCGCGGCTGCGCCGGTGCTTCCCGTCCATCAGGTGGAGACCCGGCCGAGGTAGCTGCCGTCGCGGGTGTCGACCTTGACCTTCTCGCCGTTCGTGATGAAGAGCGGGACGGCGATCTCGTACCCCGTCTCCAGGCGGGCCGGCTTGGTGCCGCCGGTCGATCGGTCGCCTTGCAGACCCGGTTCGGTGTACTCGATGAGCAGCTCGACCGAGGCTGGCAGCTCGATGTAGAGCGGTGTCCCCTCGTGGACGGCGACGATCGCCTCCTGGTTCTCGAGCATGAAGTGGGACGCCTCGCCCACCGTGTCCGGAGTCACGTGGGTCTGCTCGTAGGTCTCGCTGTCCATGAAGACGTAGGAGTCACCGTCGTTGTACAGATACGTCATCGTCCGCTTGTCCACGTTCGCGACGTCGACCTTCACGTCGGCGTTGAAGGTCTTGTCGACGACCTTGCCCGAGAGCACGTTCTTCAGCTTGGTGCGCATGACGGCACCACCCTTGCCGGGCTTGTGGTGCTGGAACCACACGACGGACCACAGCTGTCCGTCGAGGTTGAGCACCATGCCGTTCTTCAGGTCGTTCGTCGTCGCCATGTGCGTGAGTCTTCCTGCTCCGTCGTCGTGTCGTTCGCGCCCTGCGCCGCCCATGGGTCGTCGGGGACGACGACCTCAGGATGACGCGCCAGTCTAGCCGTCACCCGCGCCGCCACCCCAATCCACTGCGGCTGCGACGCTTCGGGGGTCTAACGTGGACCGACGTGAGCGGCTTCGTCTTCTTCCTGATCGTGCTGGCTTTCGTCGTGATCTCCCGGCTGGGGCGACACGCCGGTTCATCAGGTAGCTCGACGCGGGAGCGCATCCGCAACCAGGCCACGCTTGGCTTCCAGCAAGCACGTCAGCAGCTCGAGTCCTTGCAGCAGGTCCAGCGTGCTCAGCAGGCCCAGCAGGCCCAGCAGAACCGCCCTGCTGGACGGAGCGGTTGGACGATCCCTCCGCAGCCCGGCCAGCAGCCGAGCCCGCCGGGTCAGCCGTCGGGTCAACCGTATGGCCAGCCGGCGGCGTGGCAGGCTGCCTGGGCACCGGCTGTGGCACCGGATCCGGTCGGCATGCCGGTTGCCAACGAGACCGAGGTCGTCGACGACCTCCGCTCCGACCCCGCTGTCCAGGCGTTCCTGCAGGACCTCGAGCCGGTTGCTGACGTCGATCCGGTCGCCGACCAGAGCCCGTCAAGCCAGTCCACGACCGACCGAGCCGGGCTGACGGACCGCTCCATCGGTTCGGCAGCCCTGGAGAGCACCCTGGACTCGACGATCGAGAGCAGTCTGTTGGGGATGCCGGCCGGGTCGGCCACGTTGTCGGCCCTGCCGGGTGGCCCGGCGATCGACCTGCCCGTCGAGGTCCGGTCTCAGGTGGACGTCTACCTCACCGACGGGCACGAGGTCGCCGCCGTCCGCCTGATCTGCGACGAGATGGGCTGCGGGATCCTTGACGCGATGCGGACCGTGCGTACCCTCACCTGAGCGTCGACGCCAGGCCTCGACGTAGGTCAGCGGGGCGCTGCCAGAGCCTGGAGCGCGAGCCGGTAGGAGTCCAGACCGAACCCCGCGACCGTTCCTCGCGCCACCGCTGACACCACACTGGTATGCCGGAACTCCTCACGCGCCATCGGGTTGGACAGGTGCACCTCGATCAGGCGACCGTCCAGCATCGCGCAGGCATCGCGCAGTGCGTAGCTGTAGTGGGTGAAGGCGGCCGGGTTGAGCACCACCGTCATGGCCGAGTCCACCGCTTCGTGGATCCACCCCACGAGCGTGGCCTCGTCATCGGTCTGACGAACCTCGACATCCAGCCCCAGCTCGTCGCCCCAGCGCCGGCAGGCCGTCACCAGGTCGTCGTGGGACGACGAGCCGTACACCTCCGGTTCGCGAGACCCGAGCCGCCCGAGGTTGGGGCCGTTCAGGACGAGCACCCGTTGCTTCGCGTTCACCGGCGGGAGCCTACCTGTCCGAGCTCGGCGATCTCGGCGAACGCCGCGGTCAGCAGTTCCGGGTCCGGGGCTTCGAGGATGGCCGGACGACCCTGGCCGTGCAGGACCACGAAGCGCAGTCGGTCTCCTCGCGACTTCTTGTCCACCCGCATGGCGTCGTGGAGCGTCGGCCACTCTGCCCCGCCGTACGACGTCGGAAGCCCCAGCGAGTCGAGCACGTCGCGATGGCGTTGTGTCGTCTGAGCGTCGAGGTGCCCGGCCAGTCGGGCCAGCTCGGCGACGTAGACCATCCCGACGGAGACGGCATCGCCATGCCGCCAGGCGTACCCCTCGGCACGCTCGATCGCGTGCCCGAGAGTGTGACCGTAGTTGAGGGCCTCGCGCCCCACCGAAGCCGACGTCGACGTCTGCTCCCGCAGGTCGGCGGCGACGACGCGGGCCTTGACGCTGATCGCCCGGGTGATCAGCTCCCGGCAGGCCGACGACGTCGGATCCTGGGCGGCCTCGGGATCGGACTCGACGATGCCCAGGATCTCCTCGTCAGCGATGAACCCACACTTCACCACCTCGGCCAGTCCGCTGACCAGGTCGCGAGGGTCGAGCGACGTCAACATCGAGAGGTCGCAGAGCACCCCGCCCGGCTCGTGAAACGCGCCGACCAGGTTCTTGCCCTCGTCGGTGTTGATCCCGGTCTTGCCGCCGACCGCAGCATCGACCATTCCCAGCAGGGTCGTCGGCACGAGCACGACGCGCAGACCGCGCAGGAAGGTGGCCGCCACGAAACCGGCCAGGTCGGTCGTCGCTCCGCCTCCGATCCCGACGATCACGTCGGAGCGGGTGAAGCCGGCTCGACCCAGCGCCTGCCAGCACTGCGCCGCCACCCCGGCGGTCTTGGCTTCTTCGGCATCGGGGACCTCTACGGCAAGCGCGTCGCGGCCGCGGGAGACCAAGTCGTCGCAAACGGCCAGCGCCGTCGTGGACAAGGCACGCGGGTGGATGACGGCGACCCGGTCGGCGTCACCGACAAGATGCGAGAGCTCGCCGAGGAGCCCCTCCCCCACGACAACGTCGTACGCCGCCTCGGTCTCGACCCGGATTCTGGTCACGTCGGTCATCCGGCGGCCCCGATCTGCTGCCCGACGGCCGCCACCTGCTCGACAACCTCGTCGACACTGAGCCCGTCGGTGACGACCGTGGCGGTTGCCACCTCGGCGTACAGCGGACGCCGGGCGTCGAGCAGCGCCTTGAGCTGGGAGCGGACGTTGCCGAGCAGCAACGGCCGCGTGGTGCCGAGACCGACGCGGGCCGCGGCGTCGGCGAGGCCCACGTCGAGGAAGACCACGCGATGCCCGGACAGTCGGCGGCGGTTCGACGGCGTCGTCACCGCCCCGCCACCCAGTGCCAGCACTCCCGTGTGCACGTCGAGCGCCACGGCGACGGCACTCGCCTCGAGCTCGCGGAACCTCCCCTCGCCGTCGTCGACGAAGATCTCCGCCACTGGCTTCCCGGCGACCGCCTCCACGTCCTCGTCGGTGTCTCGGAAGCTGACGTCCCACTGCCTGGCCAGGGCGCGACCGACCGAGGACTTTCCTGCGCCGGGCGGACCCACCAGGACCACCCGCGGGCCGGACGTCGTGGTCATGGACGCCTCAGTGAGGCCAGGTAGCCGTCACGGTTGCGCCGGGTCTCCGTGACGGAGTCACCCCCGAACTTCTCCACCGCCGCCTCGGCGAGCACCAGCGCCACCATCGCCTCCGCGACAACCGACGCGGCTGGGACCGCGCACACGTCGGAGCGCTGGTGGTGCGCGACCGCCGCCTCACCCGTGGCGACGTCGACCGTGCGAAGGGCGCGCGGAATCGTCGCGATCGGCTTCATCGCGGCCCGAACCCGCAACAGCTCTCCGGTCGACATGCCGCCCTCGGTGCCACCGCTTCGTCCGGACGTGCGGCGGGGACCGTCCGGGCCTGGCTCGATCTCGTCATGGGCAGCCGACCCCGGTCCGCGGGCGACGTCGAAACCGTCGCCGACCTCGACGCCCTTGATCGCCTGGATCCCCATCAGGGCGCCGGCCAGTCGCGAGTCGAGGCGGCGGTCCCAGTGCACGTGCGAGCCCAGACCGGGCGGGACACCGTACGCCACCACCTCCACGACGCCGCCGAGCGTGTCGCCGTCCTTGTGGGCCTGGTCGATCTCGGCCACCATCGCCGCGCTGGCGTCCGCGTCGAGGCACCGCACCGGGTCGGCGTCCAGGGCAGAGAGCTGGTCAGGGGTGGGTACGACCCCAGGCGGCGCCTCGGCCTTGCCGATCGCGACCACGTGCGCGACCAGGCGTACGTCGAGGGCCTGCTCGAGGAAGGCCTCGGCCACGGCCCCGAGCGCGACCCGTGCCGCCGTCTCCCGCGCGCTCGCGCGTTCGAGGACTGGACGCGCCTCGTCGAAGCCGTACTTCTGCATCCCCACCAGATCGGCGTGTCCGGGACGTGGGCGGGTGAGCGGCGCGTTGCGAGCCAGACCGTCGAGCACCTCGGCGTCGACGGGGTCCGCGGACATCACCTGGTCCCACTTGGGCCACTCGGTGTTCGCGATCGTGATCGCGACCGGGCTGCCCATCGTGCTCCCGTGTCGGACGCCTCCCACGAGAGCCACCTGGTCCTGCTCGAACGACATCCGTGCGCCGCGGCCGTAGCCGAGCCGTCGACGGGCCAGGGCACCCACCAGGTCCGACGTCTGGATCGCGACCCCTGCCGGGAGACCTTCGAGCACGGCGACCAGGGCCGGTCCATGGGACTCACCCGCTGTCAGCCATCTGAGCATGGCCAAAGTGTGTCACGCGAGGCCCCATCGGCCGCTGCGCGTTCCCCGTCCAGCGGGTCGGGAAGCGCTAGACGCCGAGGTACCAGCTCGCGAAGGGTCCGCCCCAGAGCAGGCCGGCGTACGCGCCCGCCACCATGAACGGCCCGAAGGGGTAACGCTTGCGGTCCACGATCTTCAGCAGCGACAGCGCCCCGCCGATCAGACCACCCAGCAGGAGTCCGGCGTACACGCCGACGGCCAGCTCCCCCCAGCCGAGATAGCCCAGCGCCATGCCCAGCACGCCCGCCAGCCGGACGTCGCCGTAGCCGAGGCCACGGGGGTAGATGAACCACATCAGGAAGAAGAAGCCGCCGTAGGCGACCCAACCCAGGCCGGCACGCACCAGGTCGTCGGTCTCCCCGTCGAGCAGTGCCGCCAGGCCGACCAAACCGATCATCACGAAGTACGACGGGGCGATGATCCGGTACGGGATCAACCGGGTCTGCGCGTCGATGTACCCCAGCAGCGTGCCGATCACCGCGAGGAACACCCAGGCGACCAGGATCGGCTCGTCCGCGAGCCGCCATCCGACCAGACCACCACCCAGTGCGCCGACGAGACCGAGCTTGGCCGCCAACCGTGGCCGCGCAGCCAGGTCGACGTAGAGCACCTTCGGTGGCACGTCGGCTCCAGCCATCGGGGACGTCGGTGCGCGCTCGACGTGAGGTTGGGCGCTGTCTGCGGCGGTCTCGTCGACCAGGGCCGCAGAGTCACTGTCGGGCTCTGGGAGTCGAGCAATCACCTGCGGCCCCAGCGCGCACAGGCCCGCGACGACCGCCATGCACAGGATCGAGACCAGGGCCGTGGACACAGCCCGGAGCCTAGTGTCGAGACGGCTCCGGTGAACGCTGCCACGCCCGCCTGTGGACGAGTCGCGGCCCGCGACGACCGCGCCTGGTCGGGCTGCGTCAGACCGTGTAGGCGGACCGGAAGAAGCCGGTCGGATCGTGTCGACGCTTGATCCGCCGCAGTCGCTGGAAGTTGCCGCCGTAGTACGACGCGACAGGACGTCCCGGCTCCAGGTAGTTGACGTACCCGCCGGCCGACCCGCGTCCGAGGCTCCGGTGCGCACGGTCGATCCAGTCGTACGCGGCGGCCACCTGGCTCGGGCTCGGCCGTGTCGGCAGACCGACATACCACTGGATGTCGGCAAGGTGTCGCCGCCAGGGGAAGGCCGTCGCACCCGGGCCCCTGTCGCGCACGGCCCCGGTGAGCGGATCGAGGATCACCGCTGCAGCGCCGCGCGCAGCGGCACGGGACGCCACGATCCGCGGCAAGGCCCGCCCCACCGAGGGCGAGATGGTCGCGACGACGTCGGAGCCTGCAGCGAACGCCTGCCGCGATGACGTCGTCCCACCGCCGAGGAACGCGATGCCGTCCATGAACGACTTCTGGAAGGACGACACGCTCGTCGCACCGACCCCGACCTCGCGCTCGATGGCCGCGGCCTCGCGGACCTCGTCACCTGCCTGGCAGACACCGACCACGCGCACCCGGGTGGAGCCGTCGCTTCCGGCCTCCAGGTGCAGGTTGATCCACACGCTGCGCGGCATCTGCCGGATCCGTCGGCTCCAGCCGTGCAGGACCCGGGTGGCTGCGGACCAGGGGAAGGACACCAGGAAGAAGCCGAACCGATGCGTGCGGTGGGTGGCGAAGCGCATCGACGTGACGATGCCGAGATTGCCCCCGCCGCCGCCGCGGCAAGCCCAGAACAGGTCGGAGTTGCGACCGGCGCTCGCGCTGCGGATCACGCCGTCAGCGGTCACGATCGTCAGCGACTGCAACCGGTCACAGGTCAGTCCGTGCTGCCGGTTGTCGACGCCCAGACCACCGCCGAGCGCCAGCCCTGCGGCTCCGACGGTGGGACACGTACCGGTCGGGATCGAGCGTCCGTGCGCAGCCAGCGCGGCATGCACGCCGTAGAGCCGGGCCCCCGCCCCCAGGGTGGCGAGGCCGGACGCGGCATCGAAATGGGTGGCCCGCATCCGAGCCACATCGATCACCAGACCGTCGCGTACCGTCGACGCCCCGACGTAGGAGTGCCCTCCGGCCCGCGGCCGGGCCGGCAGGTCGAAGCGACGCGCGAAGCCGATCGCCTCCTTCACGTCCTGCGGGGACGCCGCCTCCAGGACCGCCAGCGGGGAGATCCGGTCGAAACGCGGGTCGAAAAGCCGCTTCGCCTGGTTGTAGCCGCCGTCGTTGCGGCGCACCACGTCTCCGTCGATCGAGCGGGCCAGCGCCCGCCAGTCCGCACGAGTGGGTCCGGGGCTCCTGGCCGCCCCGGCGGCCCTGTCAGCGGTGCGGGGTTCGGAGCGGCTGCTGGTCCCCGACGCCCGGTCCAGCGCTACGCGAGTTGTCAGCGCGGCGGTGGCCGCGGCCTGAAGGACGGTACGCCGGGAGGGGCCCGGCGAAAGCACGCTCATGTCCCGAGGACGCACCGGTGCCCGGCGCGGTTGCCCCCGGAGAGCGGGAACGGTGAGGAGGTCACAACCTTCAGGATGCGCCTCGCAGCGGCGGGCCGGCCGTGATCGGCGAAAATTCTTAGCCGAGCGCCGCCCGCATTGCGGCCAGCGGTGCCACGTCGGCGTGGGTCATCAGCACCACCTGTCGGGCCGCCTGGTGGAGCAGCAGCTCCAGGCCCGGCACGACCCGGACGGAACGGTCGGCCGCCGCCGCCGCCGAGCAGCGGAGTCATGCGAGGCTCATAGACCACGTCGAACACCACGTCGGCCAAGCCGCTGAGCGCGACCGCCCACTCGACCTGCGCCTCCGCGGGGATCGTCGACACCAGGAGATCGGCACGCGGCCACGTCTCCGGGTCAGTGAGGTCCGCGAGTGATCGAGGTCGCACCTCGACCCCGAGGTCCACGCCGAGGGGCGACAGCCATCGGGCGCGTTCGACTGAGCGCGCCAGCACGTCGACCCGCTCGGCTCCCAGCTGCACCATCGCCGCCAGCGCCGAGGCAGCGGTGGCCCCCGCCCCCACGACGATCCCCCGGCGGACTCCGGCGACGCCACCCGCGCGTACCGCGTCGACGCAGCCAGCGACGTCGGTGTTGTGCCCCGACCAGCCGCTCGGGGTTCGGACCATGGTGTTGATCGCGTTGAGGCGCCTCAGCCAGTGGCTCCACCCACGCGCACAGAGGGACGGCCGCCTGCTTGAGCGGCATGGTCAGTGACAGCCCATGCCAGTCGGCGTCGAGCCCGCGCACGAACGCTGCGAGCCCGTCGGCCGTGACGCGGTGTGCCGCATACGTCCAGGGCAGTCCCAGGGCGGCGTAGGCAGCGCGGTGCAGCAGGGGTGAGAGCGAGTGGGCGATCGGGTCGCCGAGCACGGCGCAGCGCTTCCCGGGAGACGGCTCGCTCATCCGTGCCGCCTCACCCACGGGTCAGCACTCATCGGACGTCGTGCAGTACTCCCGGTACTGCTCGACGTTGCGGTTGTGCTCCTCCAACGTGCTGGCGAACTTGGTCTCGCCGGTGGCCAGGTTGACGGTGACGAAGTACAGGTAGTCGGTCTGCGCCGGGTTGAGCGCCGCGGTGAGGGCATCCGTGCCGGGTGAGTCGATCGGCGTGGGTGGCAGACCCGTGACCAGGTAGGAGTTGTACGGCGAGTCCGTCTGCCGTTGCGAGTCCGTCGTGACGACGTTCCCACGCAGGTTGAGCGCGTAGTGCAGGGTCGAGTCGAACTGAAGCGCCATGTTGATGTCGAGCCGGTTGTAGACCACGCTGGACACCTTGTCCATATCCGCCGAACCCGACTCGGCCTGCACCAGACTGGCGACCGTGACGATGTCACCGGGGCTGTAGCCCAGCTCCTTGGCCTGTTGCTCGAGGTCGAGCGAGCTGGCCTGCTCCTTGAACTTGGCCACCATGTCGTGCAGCAGGCTGGCTGCCGTCGTGTCCTTCTTCACGTCGTACGTCGACGGGAACAGATAGCCCTCGGGATCCCCGTTCGCATACGCCGGCAACTCCAGCGCGGCCGTGTCGGCGTACGCCGAGCGAAGCTGCTTCACCGTCAGGTCGGTCTGCTTCGCAATGCTGGCCAGGATCTCGCTGGCGCGGTAGCCCTCGGGGATCGTGACGGTGGGGTTCTTGATCAGTGACCCCGGGTCGACGAGCACGAGCAACGCCGACCGCGCCGACATCTTCGACATCAGCTGGTAGCGGCCGACCTGGATGCTCAGCGAGCGTTCGTCCTGGCTGGCCGCGTCGGTGAAAGCCTCGACCGACTTGACCACACCGGCCTTGTACAGGGTGTTGCCGATGTCGGTCGCCGTGTCGCCGTCTTGGACCTCGACGGTCACGGGCGGCTTCTGCCCGTCACCGGAGTAGTCCGGCGCCGGGCTGCTGGAGAGGATGCCTTTGACGAGGTCCACGCCCTTGACGTAGCCGAGCGCCGCGATCACCCCGACGACGAGCACGATGATGAACAACGGGAGGCAGCCTCGGCTCCGGCGGGTCTTCGCTCGGTGGCCGCTGGCGCGGAGGCCTCCGACCCCGATCGATCCGGGTTCGCCGGCGTGCTCGGTCTCGGTCATCCGTGGTCAACTTCCTGCCCAGGTGGTCGCCCCGTCGACCGCTCGATGTCGATGGCGTGCTGCAGGATCACGACTGCGGCTGCCTGATCGACCACGGCACGCCGCTTGGAGCCCTTCTTGCCACGCTCACGTAGTACGCGTTCCGCGCTCACCGTAGTCAACCGCTCGTCGAGCAGACGAACCGGCACCGCCACGGGGCGGTCCTCTTGATCCGATTTCTCGTCCGATGATCGTAGTGCGGCTGCCAGCTGAACCGCGAATGCCCGGACCTTGACTGCCGACGGACCCTCGCCCCCGGACAGCGAGACCGGCAGCCCGACAACGACCTCGACGGCGTCCTCGTCACGGACCAGGCTGACGAGCCGGTCCAGGTCGCCGGGTCCACGCTGCACGGTCTCCACCGGGGTGGCCAGCACCGCTGCGCTGTCGCACCGCGCCACGCCGATGCGCACGTCCCCGACGTCGACCCCGAGCCGGACTCCGGGCCGGAGACCGCCTGAGGGGGACGACGCGTGGTCGAAAGGGTTGGCGGGAGACAGTGCGATCAGCCGTTCGTCACACGTTCTGCGATGGCTCGCTCGACGTCCTGCAAGGCCTGAGGCGCCGCCTGCGGATCGCTGCCGCCGCCCTGGGCGACATCGTCCTTGCCGCCGCCACTGCCTCCCAGTGTCGCCGCTGCCACCTTGACCAGGGCTCCGGCGGCGAGACCCCAGGTGCGGGCGGTGTCGTTGAGAGCGACCACGACCGACGGCTTGCCGCCGCCCGAGCCGATCACCGAGACCACGGCCGGCGCCTCCCCCGACATCCGCCCCCGGACATCGAGCGCGAGCCGGCGCACGTCGCCAGCGTCCGCACCGTCGGCGACGTGCCCGACGAAGCGGACCCCGTACACGTCCCGGGCCGCGGCGGCCAGTTCGCCCGCCGACGAGAGCAACGCCGTGACCCGGACTCGCTCGATCTCCTTCTCGGCGGCGCGCAGCCGCTCCACGATGTCGTTGACCCGGTCAGGCAGCTCCTCCGGCCGTACCTTGAGCGCCTCGGTCAGCTGGGCGACCAGGACGTGCTCGCGCGCCAAGAACTGGTAGGCGTCGGCGCCGACGAGGGCCTCCACCCGCCGCACGCCCGAGCCGATCGACGACTCTCCGAGCAGCTTGATCACGCCGAGCTGCCCAGACCGGCCGGCATGCGTGCCGCCGCACAGCTCGCGCGCCCAGTCGCCGACCGAGATGACCCGGACCTGGTCGCCGTACTTCTCCCCGAACAGCGCCATCGCCCCGGCCAGCCTGGCCTGCTCCTGGCTCATCAGCTCGGCCTCGACGGCGAGGTCGGACAGCACCAGGTCGTTGACGCGGGCCTCGACGTCGTGCAGCACGCTCGTAGGGACGGCACCGGTGGCAGAGAAGTCGAAGCGGAAGCGGCCCGGGGCGTTCTCGCTTCCGGCCTGGGTCGCGGTCTCCCCCAGCGCCTCCCGGAACGCCTTGTGCACCATGTGGGTGGCGGTGTGCGCCCGGCTGATGGACTTGCGTCGTTCGATGTCGACGACCGCGTGCGCCCCGGTCCCCCGGGTCACCTCACCGGACACCACCGAGACCTTGTGCACGATCACCCCGCGGGCCGGTGACTGCACGTCGAGCACCTGGAGCTGAGCGCCGTTGGTGAGCGTGATGACGCCTTGGTCCGCGAGCTGACCGCCGCCCTCGGCATAGAACGGCGTCCGGTCCAAGACGAGCTCGACCGTCTGACCCTCACCGACGTGGTCGACCAGGCCGGCATCGGTGACGAGGCCGGTGACGGTCGCCTCCGAGACGACCTCGTCGTAGCCGGTGAACGTGACCGCCGCCCCCATCCGGTCAGCGACCTCCCGATAGGCCGACGTGTCGCTGTGCTGACCCTTCTTGGCCTGGGCGTCGGCCTTGGCTCGCTGCCGTTGCTCGGCCATCAGGTCACGGAACCCGACCTCGTCCACGTTGAGGCCCTGTTCGGCGGCCATCTCCAACGTCAGGTCGATGGGAAAGCCGAAGGTGTCGTGCAGCTGGAACGCCTTGGCGCCGGACAGGACGCCGCCACCGTGCTGCTTGGTCTCCGACGCAGCCAGGTCGAACATCGTGGTGCCCGCCTTGAGCGTCTGTCGGAACGCATCCTCCTCGGCGTACGCGATCGCCGAGATCCGCGGCCACTCCGTGTCGAGCTCGGGATACGACAACCGCATCCGGCTCAGCGAAACCGGGAGCAGCTCCGGGAGCGTGTGGTCCTCGACCCCGAGCAACCGCATCGAGCGCACGACCCGGCGCAGGATGCGTCGCAGGACGTAGCCGCGGGCCTCGTTGCCCGGGGTCACTCCGTCGCCGATCAACATGAGCGCGCTGCGGACGTGGTCGGCGACCACGCGCATCCGGACGTCGTCGTCGTGGTTGTCGCCGTACCGTTTTCCGGCCAGCTCCCCGGCCTTCGCCAGGACCGGGTAGACCTCGTCGACCTCGTAGATGCTGCCCTTGTCCTGGAGCAGCATCGCCATCCGCTCCAGACCCATTCCGGTGTCGATGTTCTTCTCGGGGAGGTCTCCGAGGATCTCGAAGCTGTCCTTGCCGGTGCCTTCGCCCCGCAGGTTCTGCATGAACACCAGGTTCCAGAACTCCATGAACCGGTCGCCGGCCTTCTCCAGGTCGTCCGGGCCGTAGGCCTCGCCCCGGTCGACGAAGAGCTCCGAGTCGGGCCCACACGGGCCGGGGATCCCCATCGACCAGTAGTTCTCCGACATACCGAGCCGATGAATCCGGTCGTCGGACAGCCCGGCGACGCGTTTCCAGATCGCCACCGACTCGTCGTCGTCGAGGTAGACCGAGACGTGCAGCACCGACGTGTCGATGCCGTAGCCGCCCTCGGACTGGGGCCGGGTCACGAGGTCCCAGGCCGCCTCGATCGCGCCCTCCTTGAAGTAGTCCCCGAACGAGAAGTTGCCGTTCATCTGGAAGAACGTGCCATGCCGGTCGGTCTTGCCGACCTCTTCGATGTCGAGGGTCCGGATGCACTTCTGCACGCTCACGGCACGCGCGTACGGCGCGGTCTCCTGCCCGAGGAAGTACGGCACGAACGGCACCATCCCGGCGTTGACGAACAGCAGGTTGGGGTCGTCGAGCAACAACGACGCACTCGGCACCACGGTGTGGTCGAGCTTCTCGAAGTGCGCAATGAAGCGGCGGCGGATCTCAGCGGTGTCCATGCGGAAGACTTTCTGGTGTCGGCGCCCGTCACCGGGCAGCAAGAACGAAGGCTAGGCGCTCGCGCGTGGCGAGTCGGAGGCGGACGTGGCCGCCCCGGTAGCTCGCTCGTCGCCCGCGTGCCGGCCCTGCTCGAGCAGCCGTGCCGATCCGGTCGGTCCTGCCGGCCCCGTCTCGAGGCTGAGCTGGGTGCGCAGCTCCTGCTCACGTTCGGCCATCCCGCTGACGACCTGGTCCCGGAACATCCGGGCGCCGAGGTGCCAGGCGGCCACTCTGGCGGCCAGCCCGTCAGGGGTGAAGTTCTGCGCGGTGCGCTTGACCTTGACGAGTCCGTAGACGCCTGAGGCCGCCCCCGCGGCGAACCAGAAAGCCCGGCTCATCGACGGCCTCCTGTCCGGTGGTGACGGCACCGCTGGACCGGACTGGTCGCGGTGTCGAGGTTGATCATCAGCGCCACCCCTTCGAGGGTGCCTGCTCGGCCCGCCGGCGTCGACGGATTTTCCGTTGGCGCCTGAGCTCCTTGCGCACGGCGTGAGAGATCCGCATCCGTTGCTCCTCGTCCAGGGCGTGGCGTACGCCGTGGGAGAAGGCTGCCACCTTGATCAGCGGGCCGCCCAGGGTCACCGAGGCGATCCGGGCCGTGGTCAGGTCGTCCTCGTGGCCGTGGCCGCCACCTACCCGGTCAGAGATGTCGGTGATCACCGTGATCTGGTCGGCCTCGTCTGCCCCGGCGGCGTTACCGGGCTCGTCTGCCCCGGCGGCCTCGTCTGGCTGGCCGGCACCGTCTCCCCCGAGCTGCCCGGGTGCCGGTGCCGGCGTGCCGGCGTGCACGGTCTCGAGGGCAGCGATGCTGTCCTGCTGACGTGCGCTGCGCTCGTCGGCGCGCTCGGTCGCCGTCTGTTGAGCCACCAGCGCCTCGCTGAGCCTGACGTCGAGGCTGCGGACGGCGCGGCTTTGCCGGACCACCACGCCGAGCAGGATCACCGACAGCACGGCGGCAGCACCCGCCACCACGACCGCCACGTCGCTCGTCATCGCTGTTGCCTCCGCTCTCGCGTCGGATGGGTCGCGAACAAACGGCAACCCTATCGTGAGGATTTCGGGGAATCGCCGCCCGTCAGGATGGCCTTGATCCGCTCCAGCCGCACGGCGTACTCCGCCTCGGTGCCCCGTCCGGTCGGGCGGTAGTAGCTGGCGTCCTTGACCGCGTCGGGGGCGTGTTGCTGCGGGGCGACCCCGCGAGGGTCGTCGTGGGCGTACAGGTATCCGTTCCCGTGGCTCAGCTTCTTGGCCCCGGAGTAGTGGGCGTCCCGCAGGTGCGCCGGCACCGAGCCGATCCGGCCCGCCGAGACGTCGGCGATGGCCTCGTCGACTGCGGTGATGACCGCATTCGACTTCGGTGCGAGAGCCAGCGCGATCACGGCCTGGGCCAGGTTGATCCGCGCCTCCGGCATACCGATCAGCTGGACAGCCTGAGCCGCCGCGACCGCGGTTGGCAGGGCGGTCGGGTCCGCGAGGCCGATGTCTTCACTGGCGGAGATCACCAGTCGCCGGGCGATGAAGCGCGGGTCCTCACCGGCGGCGATCATCCGGGCCAGGTAGTGCAGGGCGGCATCCACGTCGCTGCCCCGGATCGACTTGATGAAGGCACTGATGACGTCGTAGTGCTGGTCGCCCTGACGGTCATAGCGCACGGCCGCCCGGTCCACGGCAGTCTCGAGGATCTTCATCGAGATCGTGACGTCACCGTGCGATCCGGCGCTGCCCGCCGCCGCCTCGAGGTAGGTGAGGGCGCGACGGGCATCGCCGCCCGCCAGCCTGACGAGCTGGTCGAGCGCGTCGTCATCGATGTCCACGGCACCGTCAAGACCACGCTCGTCGGCCATCGCCCGCGCGACCACCTCGCGCACCGCATCGTCGGTCAGCGGCTCGAGCGTCAACAGCAACGACCGCGAGAGCAGTGGCGAGATGACGGAGAAGAACGGGTTCTCGGTGGTCGCGGCGATCAGCGTCACCCAACGGTTCTCGACGCCGGGAAGCAGCGCGTCCTGCTGGGCCTTGCTGAACCGGTGCACCTCGTCGACGAACAGCACCGTCTCCTGGCCGCCGCGGGACAGCTCACGCCGGGCGGCGTCGATGACCTCGCGGACCTCCTTGACGCCGGCCGATACCGCGGACACCTCGACGAAGCGACGGTTGGTCTGGGCCGAGACGATGCCGGCGATCGTGGTCTTGCCGGTGCCGGGCGGTCCCCACAGCATCAACGCCGTCGCCTGGTCGGCCTCCACCAAGCGGCGCAGCGGGGAGCCCTCGACGATCAGGTGGTCCTGGCCGGTCAGCTCGTCCAGGGTCCGCGGCCGCATCCGGACAGCCAGCGGCGCCGCTGCGTGGTCACGGTCGGACAGGCTTCCACCCGAACCCCGTGCTGTCGACGGCGACGCGACGTCGAACAACGCCTCGGCGTCCTGGTCGTCCTTCACGCCGCCACTCTATGCGGCCTACGTCCGCCGAGCCTCCGCAAGGCAAATCCCCTGTTCACTAGGCAGGTTTGCCTAGATATCAAGCCGGAAGGCTTGATATCTAGGCAAACCCCAAAGGGGCCACGGGTCAGCGGACCTCGACCGGAGGGGCACCTTCGCCGCTGGTCTGGCCGGCGATGTCGCCCTCGACGGCAGCGACCACCTCGAGCGGCTCCGCGAAGTGACACGCCACGTCGCGTCCACCGATCTGCAGCAGCGGCGGCTCTTCCTTGGCGCAGATGTCCTGTGCCTTCCAGCAGCGCGTACGGAACCGGCAGCCGGACGGCGGGTTGATCGGGCTCGGCACGTCGCCCTCGAGGCGGATCCGCTCACGACGACCGCCGATCGCCGCCTGCTTCACGTCGGGCGCAGCCGAGAGCAGCGCCTGCGTGTAGGGGTGGTGCGGCGTCTTGTAGATCGCGTCGCGGCTGCCCTTCTCGATGATCTTGCCCAGGTACATCACGGCGATCTCGGGGCAGAAGTGCCGCACGATCGCCAGGTCGTGGGCGATGAAGAGGAAGGCGATGTCGAGCTTCTTCTGCAGATCCTGGAGCAGGTTGACCACCTGCGCCTGGATCGAGACGTCCAGCGCCGAGACCGGCTCGTCGGCGACGATCAGCTTGGGGTTCAGCGCCAAGGAGCGGGCGATCCCGATGCGCTGCCGCTGACCACCGGAGAACTCGCTGGGGTACCGGTTGTAGTGCTCGGGGTTGAGGCCCACTGTCTCCAGCAGCTCCTGCACCCGCGGCAGGACCTTGTCCTTGGGGAGCGTCTTGTGGATGACCAGCGGCGCCCCGACGATGGTGCCCACCGTGTGCCGGGGGTTCAGCGAGGAGTACGGGTCCTGGAAGATCAGCTGGATCTCGCGGCGGTAGGGCATCATCTCCCTGCGGGAGAGGGTTGCCAGCTCGTTTCCTTCGAACTTCATCGAGCCCGACGTCGGGTCGTACAGGCGGGTGATCACGCGTCCGGTCGTGGTCTTGCCACAACCGGACTCGCCGACCAGACCCATCGACTGTCCCTTGTGGATCGAGAACGACACGCCGTCGACGGCCTGGACCTGGCCGATCGTACGACGGATGACCCCCGAGCTCTTGACCGGAAAGTGCTTGACGAGGTCGGTGACCTCGAGCAGGGGGGTGCCAGTCGTGGACGTCTGCTCGGTCACATGACCTCCTCTTTGACTTCTTGTTCGAACACCTGGTCGGGATCGCTCAGGTGGCAACGCAGGTGATGGTCGCTGGTGCGGCCCTGTCGCAGCTCGGGCAGCTCACTGGAACAGCGGCCGGCCGGAACCTTGTCCTTGTGCGGGCACCGGGGATGGAAGGCGCAGCCCGTGGGCGGGCTGAGCAGGCTCGGCGGCGTCCCGGGGATCGGGATCAGCGGCTTGGACACGTCCCCCACCACGTCGGCGATGCTTCCCAGCAGGCCCCAGGTGTACGGCATCTCCGGGTGCGTGAGGATCTGCTTGCAGACACCCTTCTCCACGCAGCGGCCGGCGTACATCACCAAGACCTCGTCGGCGATCTCCGCGATCACGCCGAGGTCGTGGGTGATCATCACGACCGCGGAGCCGAACTCTTTCTGGAGGTCCTGGATCAGGTCGAGGATCTGCGCCTGGACGGTGACGTCGAGGGCCGTGGTCGGCTCGTCGGCGATCAGCAGCTTCGGGTTGTTGACCAGTGACATGGCGATCATCGCTCGCTGCCGCATCCCGCCACTGAACTGGTGCGGATAGTCGTCGACCCGACGGTCGGGCTGCGGGATCCCGACGCGGTCGAGCATCTCGATGGCTCGCTTCTTCGCCTGGCCCTTCGACACCTTGTTGTGCAGGCGGTAGGCCTCGGTGATCTGGCGACCGATCGTGTAGAACGGGTGCAGGGCGGTCAGCGGGTCCTGGAAGATCATCGCGACGTCGTTGCCCCGGATCTTGCGCAGCGTCGACTCCGAGGCTCCGATGATCTCTTTGCCGCCGACCCGGATCGACCCGGTCAGTCGGCTGCGCTTCTCGTCGTGCAGGCCCAGCACGGCCATCGACGAGACGCTCTTGCCTGAGCCCGACTCGCCCACGATCCCGAGGGTCTCTCCCATCCGGACGGAGTAGGACAGGTCGGTCACGGCCTGGACGAGTCCGTCATGGGTCGGGAACTGGACCGTGAGGTTCTCGACGGTCAGGAACGGCTCGGAGTCGGGGCCGCCGGGCTGCTCGGGCCGAGACGCGGTGTCTTCCAACACCCCTGTCATGCAAGTCTCACTCTCGGGTCGATGAAGCTGTAGACGATGTCGACGATCAGGTTGGCCGTCACCACCAGGACGGCACTGACGAGCACGGTAGCGGAGATGATCGGGAAGTCGATCGGTGCGAGTGCGTCGATCGACCACTTGCCGATGCCGTCGATCCCGAAGATGTACTCGGTGAAGATCGTCCCGGACAGCAGGCCGGCGAAGTCCAGGCCGAAGATCGTCACGACCGGGACGATGGCGGCGCGCAGCGCATGCTGGAAGACCACGCGGTTGGCGGAGATGCCCTTGGCCGTCGCCGTGCGGACATAGTCCTCCCCGAGCACCTCGGCCATCGACCCTCGGGTGAACCGGGCATACTGGGTCGATTGGGCGATGCCGAGCACGAGCCACGGCAGGAGCAGAGCCGAGAACCACTTGCCGGGATTCTCGGTCAGGCCGGCATAGTCGTTGCCGTCCTTGAAGATGCCCCACTGGTTGACGAGATAGATCCAAGCGATCAGGCACACGACGTAGTAGGGGACGGCGCTCAGCAGCAGGCTCCCGGTCACCAGGGACTTGTCGGCCACCGTGCCGCGCCATCGGGCGGCCAGGGCGCCCATCGTGATGCCGACGCTCAGGAAGACGATGGCCCCGCCCACGGCGATGGAGATGGTGGCTGGGTAGCGCTTGGTCATCTCCTTGCGGACCTCTTGCTTGTTGATGTAGGAGATGCCCAGGCAGGGAGCGTCGCAGGTATACGTCGCGCCGGCGTTGATCTCACGGGTCTTGAACAGGCCCTTCACGAACGTGCCGTAAGCGGTGAAGACACTCTGGTCCAGACCCAGCGCATGCTCCAGCGCCTGCTGTCGCTCCTGGGTGCATCGCCCGTTCTGGTTGCAGATGCTGTCAGCGGGGTTGGACGGCCCGAGGAAGAACAGGGCGAAGACGAACATCGACGTCAGGACGACGACGAGGAAGGCCGCCACCAGACGGCGGATGATGTAGCCGAGCATTTCCGGTCCCGCTTCCCAGACTCAGGTCTGATCTCGCTGATCTGCTGTGCCCAATTTTGGGTGTGGGGTGGGCTCTTACGAGCCCACCCCACACCTTGTCATACGTTCATGACGGTCGTCATGACCTGCCAGAGATCAGCAGCCACGACTGGTGTCATGATCAGCCGACCCAGATGTCCTTCCAGGTGGGCATGGCGAACACGTTGTCGTCTTCCATGTTGTGGATCTTCGATCCGTGCATCATGGCGACACCGTCGTAGCCGGTGGAGAACGTCGGGAAGTACGTCTCAGCGATGTACTTGTCGAGTTCGTTCCACTCATCGTTCTGCTTGTCCAGATCGCGAGGCCTGGATGTCGGCGATCCTCTTGTCGACGTCCTTCTCCGAGAACACGGCGTAGTTGCTGCCGAGGCCCTCAGCCTTCAGGTTCGTCGTCTCGAAGAGCGGCGGGAACCAGGATCCACCGGTCGGCCAGTCCGAGCACCATCCGGCGGACCGGACGTTGATCTTCGTGTCCGGATCGGACCGCAGCGTGGAGAAGTCGGCCACGGTGGTCGCGTACGGCTGCGGGTCGAAGCCGGCGGCCTTGAGACCCTTCACGATGGTGTCCTTGACGTCGACCGAGATCGGGTCGTCCTGCGAGTACAGGAACTGGATCGGGTAGTTCTCGTTGCCCGAGTCGGCCAGCAGCTGCTTGGCCTTGTCAGCGTTGGTCGTACCCGGCTCGTGGTCAGGCAGCGGGTTGTACTCGGTGCGGCCCGGGATACCCGGAGGCATCATGTTGGTGCCCGGCTGACGCGTCACACCGACGATTTCGCCACCAGCGGCCCAGGCGTCCTGGTACGGGTAGGCGTACGCGAGGGCCTTGCGGACCTCGATGTCGGTGATCTTGCGGTAGTCAGGTGCCCAGTAGAACGAGCACGGTGAGGAGCCGAGGACCAGGCGGTCGTTGGCGTCCTGCTTGGCCTTGACGAAGTTCGACGCCTGGATGTTGTCGTAGGTCAGGCTCGTCTGGCCGTCGCCGGTGTCGTTGAGGCTGATCTGGTCGACCTTGGCGCTCGGCACGTCGAACTTCATGTTCCACTCGTCGACGTACTGGTGACGACCCGGGTCGGTGCTGGGATCCCAGTTGGGGTTCTTGACCAGGGTCAGCGACTTCTCCGGGGTGTACTTGTCGAACATGTACGGACCGGTCGCCCACGGGTGCAGCGCGTACTTGGCGGGGTCGGAGGCCTTGCCCTCGGGGATCGGGCCCATGGCCGGGAACGCACCCCAGTACGGCATGTCCGGGAACGGCTTGGACATCTTGATGGTCAGCGTGTCGCCGTCCACCACGACGCCGTCGTACTTGTCGCCACCCGTGTAGGGGCCTTCGTACTTGTCGCCGTCGAGGAAGTAGTCGTTGCTGTACGCAGCGCCCTCCGGGAACGTCGCACGGTCGAAGGACCGCTTGATGCCGAAGGCAATGTCGTCAGCCGTGACTTCTTGGCCGTTCTCGTACTTCACACCGGGACGGATGGTGTAGGTCCACTCGGTGAAGTCGTCGTTCGGCGTGCCCAGGTCGGTGGCGATGTCCGGAACGAGGATCATCTGACCGTCCTCGTAGACGTACTGCGTCAGGGACCGGGTCACCAGGCTGGACAGGATCGACGCGGTGTTGATGTAGTACGACTCCGTCGGGTCCATCGAGTTCAGACCGGCAACGCTGTTGACGGTCACGGTGCCGCCCTTTTGCGCACCATCGATCTCAGGAGCGGGTGCCTGACGGTTGGCGTCTTGCCCTGATCCCGCTGACCCTCCCGTCTGGAATGTGTTGTCGCCCACCGAGGGACCGTTGCTCGAGCCGCCACAGGCGGCCAGAGCCATCAGGCCCACGGTGGAGACAGCAATGATCGGTTTCTTCAACCGCATTTCCTACCCACCCTTTCCTTGGTTGGTTGTGCTTCTCCCGCTGACGGACAGGTGCCGTCAGCGACGAGTCTTGGGGTCGAAGGCGTCTCGAACCGAGTCGCCGAGCAGGTTCAGGGACACCACGAGGATGGTGACCGCGAACACTGGCGCATACAGGTACAGCGGATACGTGTCGTAGTACTGGGACGCGCGCAGGATCGTCTGTCCCAACGACGGGAATCCGGTGATGCCGATTCCCAGGAACGACAGTCCGGCCTCGGCCGCCACGTAGCCCGGGAGGGTCAAGGAGATCGAGACCACGATCGGGGCGATCAGGTTCGGGAGCAGCTCCTTGAAGAGGATCCGCGAGGTCGGAGCACCCAACACCTGGGCGGACTGGACGAACTCGCGCTCGCGCAACGACAGGACCTGGCCGCGGATGAGTCGGGCGAGGTACATCCAGCCGAAGATGACCAGCACCGCCATCAACGAGAAGAACTGCACCCACTTGAGCTTGTCCTCCTGGGTGGCGAACTTGGAGGTGATGATCGGCGCGAGCGCCAGGGCGCCGAGGATGAACGGGAACGACAGGAAGAGGTCGATGACGAAGGAGATCACCCGGTCGAGCCAACCGCGGGCGAAGCCGGCCATCAGACCCATCACGATGCCGATCAGGCTGCTGAACACGGTGGCGCCGAGGGCGATGCCCAAGGAGACGCGCAGCCCATAGACCAGTCGGGCCAAGTTGTCGTACGCCGTGTTGGGCGTCAGACCGAGGGGGTGGTCCCAGGTGAAGGGGTGGAACGGGGGGCCGACCTTCGGGTAGTTGAACTCCAGGTCGGCGGCGCCGTTGGTGGCGTAAGGGCCTTCGATGCCGAAGATCTTGCACACGAGCGGCGCGAATACTCCCAAGAGGACCAGGATGAGCACGATGGCGCCGGAGATCACGGCGAGCTTGTCCTTGCGGAGCCGCTCCAGAGCGATCCTGGTGGGAGAGCGACCGGTGATCTTCTTGCCGGAAGGGTCGTGCGGTGCTTCGGCTTGTTCGTCCCCAGGGCCCAGGGTCTCTACGGCAACAGTCATGGTGCCCTTTCCAGGCTGTCGAACAGCCCTTGCCCTCTTGTGCGGCATCGTGATCGTGATCGCTTGTGGCGTTCGCCGACCTGCGGCCGCAGCGTGTGCAGCCGAGAGGACTCTAGACCACCCGCTGTTGCTGTACAGGTCACGAGAGGTAACGGTTTGGGAACACTGCCGATCGGCGGTCGGGCCCGCGAAGTCGGTCAGACCCGGCTCAACCAGCCCGCTCCTTCGAGTCCCCAGCCTTCTCCGGGACGGCATCCACGCCGGCCTCCTTGCGTTGACCCGCGGTGATGGGGCTGGGGGCCCCGGTGAGCGGGTCGCCACCGGATGCGGTCTTCGGGAAAGCGATCACGTCGCGGATGCTCTCGGCGCCGGCGAGCAGGGCCACCAGGCGGTCGATTCCCAGGGCGATCCCGCCATGCGGAGGGGGGCCGTATGCGAAGGCCTCGAGCAGGAACCCGAACTGGCTGGACGCCTCGTCCTTGGACAGACCGATGACGTCGAACACCCGCTGCTGCATCTCGGAACGGTGGATACGAATCGACCCACCGCCGATCTCGGAGCCGTTGAGCACGATGTCGTAGGCCTGCGAGAGCGCCTCTCCCGGTCGCCGCTCGAAGTCTGCGGCGTAGTCCGGCGTCGGGGCCGTGAACGGGTGGTGGATCGCCGTCCAGGCCTCGCCGCCGTCCTCGAGGTCGACCCTCTCGAACATCGGCGCCTCGACCACCCAGACGAACTCCCAGGCGTCGTGGTCGATGAGGCCGCAGCGCTCCCCTACCTCCAACCGGGTGGCCGCGAGCAGGCCGAGCGCTTCCGAACGGCGCCCGGCGGCGAAGAACACGCAGTCACCCGGGGCGGCTCCGGCGTGTGCCGCCAAACCGGCCCGCTCGGCGTCGGACAGGTTCTTGGCGACCGGGCCAGCCGAGCTCTCCGTCCTCCTGGACCAGGACGTACGCCAGGCCCTTGGCCCCGCGCGAGCGCGCCCAGTCCTGCCAGCCGTCGAGCTGCTTGCGGGCCTGCGAGGCGCCTCCTGGCATGACGACGGCGCCGACGTGGAAGTCCTCATTGCTGCCGCGGAAGATCCTGAACGGTGTGTCGGCGAAGTACTCGGTGAAGTCGACCAGCTCGCAACCGAAGCGGAGATCAGGACGGTCGATGCCGAAGCGCCGCATCGCCTCGTCGTACGTCATCCGCGGGATCGGGAGGGTCACCTCGTGACCGACGACATCGCGCCACAGCCGGGCGATCAGGGTTTCGATCAGGGTCTGCACGTCCTCGGCGTCACAAAAGCTCATCTCGACGTCGAGCTGGGTGAACTCGGGCTGCCGGTCGGCCCGGAAGTCCTCGTCCCGGAAGCAGCGCGCGATCTGGAAGTAGCGCTCCATACCCGCGACCATGAGCAACTGCTTGAACAGCTGCGGCGACTGCGGCAGCGCGTACCAGGAGCCGGGCTGAAGCCGAACCGGCACGAGGAAGTCGCGCGCTCCTTCGGGGGTGGAGCGAGTGAGGTACGGCGTCTCGATGTCGAGGAAGTCGTGCGCGGCCATCACCTCGCGGATCACCCGCGTGACATCGGCACGCAGCCGGATGTTGGCCGCCATGTCCGGTCGGCGGAGGTCGAGGTAGCGGTGCTTGAGACGCACCTCTTCGCTCACCGGCGTCGCGTGGTGCTCCTCCACGGGAAACGGCAGCGCCGCGGCCTCGCTGAGCACCACGACGTCGGAGACCACGACTTCGATCTCGCCGGTGGCCAGGTTGGGGTTGGCGTTCCCTTCAGGTCGGGCGGTCACCTCGCCGGTGACCCGGAGGCAGAACTCGCTGCGCAGCGGGCGTGCCGCCTCCTCGTCCCGGATCACGACCTGCGCCACGCCGCTGGCATCCCGCAGGTCGATGAAGGCGACTCCGCCGTGGTCGCGCCGCCGGGCAACCCACCCGGCCAGGGTCACGGTCTGTCCGACGTGCTCGGCGCGCAGGCTGCCGGCGTCGTGGGTGCGGATCACGGGGTGTCTCCTTGGGGGCTTTCGGTGGATCGTGCAGGGTCGATGATGCGCGGGGTCAGGTCCTCCCGCGGGGGCAGCCAGCTGCTCGGGTCAGCGGGCCGTTGGTCGCCGGACCGGATGTCCCGCACCTGGTCGGGCTCACCGGAGTCCGGGTCCGCCGGAAACCACACGTACGGGATCCCGCGCCGGTCCGCATGCCGGATCTGCCGGCCGTACTTGGCCGCGGTCGGGGCGACCTCGGTCGGGACACCACGCGAGCGAAGGGCCCGCGCGATCCCTCTGGCTCGGCCACGCGAGTCCTCGTCCGGCAAGGCGACGAGCACGGCGGAGGGCACCGAGCGATCGGCGTCGAGCAGCCCGCGCGCCACCAACGGTGCGACCAGCCGCGTCACTCCGAGCGAGATCCCGACCCCGGGGAAGGTCGAGCGGCCGTCGGAGGCCAAGGCGTCATACCGACCTCCAGCGCAGATCGAGAGGTTCCCGAGCATCTCCATCCGACCTTCGAAGACCGTGCCGGTGTAGTAGTCCAGCCCGCGGGCGATCTGCAGGTCGGCCACCACGCTGAACCGGTCGGACCGGGTGTGCGCGGTCGCCTCGACGGCCCGGACGAGGTCCGAAAGCCCCTCGTCAAGGAGCTCGTGCCGGACCCCGAGCTGCTCGACCCGCGAGGCGAAGCTGGCGTCGGTGCCCTTGATCGCGGCCAGGGCCAGGCACTGATCGACCTGCTCCGGTTGAAGCCCCTGCTCGAGCAGCAGCCGGCCGACGCCGTCGGCACCGATCTTGTCGAGCTTGTCGACGGCGCGGATCACCTCCGTCACCTGCTCGGTCTCAGCGATCCCGAGGCCGAGGTAGAAGCCCTGGATCAGCTTGCGGTTGTTGACGTGCAATGTCAGCGGTGGCACGGGAAGCCGACTCAGGGCCTCCGCCATCACCTCGGTCACCTCGACGTCGGCGTCGAAGCCGAGGGTGTCGCGGCCGATGATGTCGATGTCGGCCTGGGTGAACTCGCGATACCGCCCCTCCTGAGGGCGCTCCCCCCGCCAGCACCGCTGGATCTGGTAGCGGCGGAAGGGGAAGTCGAGCTTTCCCTGGTTCTCGAGGACGTAGCGCGCCAGGGGCACGGTGAGGTCGAAGTGCAGACCGAGACCAGGACCTGCCGACGGGTCGGACTCGTCGGCCTGGAGACGGCGCAGGACGTAGACCTCGTTGGACGTCTCGCCCTTGCGCAGCAGCTGGTCGAGCGGCTCCACGTTGCGCGTCTCCAGGGACGCGAAGCCGTGCAGCTCGAAGGTCTCGCGGAGCCGGTCGAGCACGACCAGCTCGGCCGCGCGCTGGCTGGGGAGGAACTCGGGGAACCCGCTCAACGGAGTGGGTCTGCTCATCGATCGGCGCCTTTCACGGGCAGGTCCTGCAGGTACGGGTTCGTGGCACGCTCGCGACCGATGGTCGTCTGCCCCTGGTGGCCGGGCAGTACGACGATCCGGTCGTCGAGCGGAAGCACCTTCTCGGCCAGGCTGCGCAGCATCGTGGCATGGTCGCCTCCCGGCAGGTCGGTTCGCCCGATCGATCCCGCGAACAGCAGGTCTCCGGAGAACATCAGCTCAGGCACGTCCTCCGGTCCGCTGTACGGCGCCCGGAACGTCACCGACCCTTCGGTGTGTCCGGGAGTGTGGTCGACCACGAAGTTCATGCCGGCCAGCGTGAGGGTCACGCCGTCGCTGAGCTCCGCCACGTCGTCAGGCTCGGCGAACGTGGTCGAGCCCCCGAGCATCCCCTCGATCATCGCCACCGTCTCGGGTGAGACCCCCGCGCCCGGGTCCGTCAGCAGATGACGGTCGCCCGGATGGATGTACGCGGTGGCGTCGTAGGCTCCCGCGACCGGCGTCACCGACCACATGTGGTCCAGGTGCCCGTGCGTCAGCAGGACCGCCGCTGGGCGGAGCATGTGCTCGCGCACCAGGTCTGCGACGCCGGACGCTGCGTCGTACCCCGGATCGATGACGACGCACTCCTCCCGAGGGCCGGCTGCCACGACGTAGCAGTTCGTGCCCCAGGGACCGGCGGGGAACGCGGCGATGAGCACAGCAGGCCTCTCGATCGGGAGCCGGGGAGACAGGGATCGACCCGGCGGGGTCGGCTTCGCAGCCTACCGAGCCTGCGTGCAGCAGCCGGACGTCCCTCCCGGCGTCGGGGCGGGGTGCACCTGTTCGACGACCTGCCTCCTAGACTGGTCCACCGGTCCGGGTGAGAGAGGTATGTCGGAGTGGTGTCGAGCAAGCAGCGCCAGCGACAGTTGGCGCGTGCCCGGTGGGAACGTCAGCAGCAGCGACGTCTCAGGAACGCCCATCGTCAACGCGTCATCTCGATCGTCGTCGGCGTGGTCGTCGGTCTTGTCGTGGTCGCTCTGCTCGTCTGGCTGGTGCTGCACCTGATCGATGAGGAGAAGGCGCGCAACGACCAGACACCGGTGATCCCGACGGACAGCTTCTCCACCAACATGTTGACGCCTGAGTCCGCGGCACCGACCGGGCAGACCCCCAGCGGCACCAGTGCGACCGACCAGTCACAGGGGTCGCCGAAGTCACAGGGGTCGCCGAAGCCCGGGCCAACCAAGGCCACCGCTACCGGGGGGAACTGATGAGCGAGGAAGCAGACGCTCCGGGCTTCGGCCGGGTCGAGGCAGACGGCACCGTCTACGTCATCACCAAGGACGGGGAGCGCGTCGTCGGCCAGTGGCCGGACGGTGACCCGCAGGCGGCCCTGGACTTCTATCGCAAGCGGTACGACGGGCTCGTGGTCGAGGTCGACCTCCTCGAACAACGCATCAAGGCCGGGGCGCTGTCGCCGGATGACGCGGCCTCGACGGTCGCGAAGGTCAAGCAGAGCGTCGCCGAGGCCCAGGCGGTCGGTGACCTCGATGCCCTCACGACCCGCTTGGAGGCTTTGGACCCGCTGATCGCCGAGCGACGCGAGGCCAAGCGGGCCGAGCGCGCCGCGAAGGCGCAGGAAGCCAAGCAGGAGAAGGTCAAGATCGCCGACGAGGCCGAGCAGATCGCCCGCGGTCACGACTGGCGCAACGGTGCCAACCGTCTCCGGGACCTGCTCACCGCCTGGAAGGCGCTGCCGCGCATCGACAAAGCCAGCGACGACGAGCTGTGGCATCGCTTCTCGTCGGCTCGGACGGCATACACCCGCCGCCGCAAGCAGCACTTCTCCGAGTTGAACGAGAAGCGCGACAGCGCCCGCGTGGTCAAGGAGAAGCTGGTCGTCGAGGCGGAGGAGCTGTCCACCTCCACCGACTGGGGCGCCACCGCACGCGAGTACCGCGACCTGATGACGAAGTGGAAGGCGGCGGGCCCAGCGCCGAAGGACGTCGACGACGCCTTGTGGAAGCGCTTCCGCGGTGCGCAGGACACCTTCTTCGGTGCGCGTGACGCCGAGAACGCCAAGCTCGACGAGGAGTACGCCGCCAACGCCGAGGTGAAGAAGGCGCTGCTCGTCGAGGCCGACAAGCTCGTACCGATCCAGGACCCCAAGGCGGCGCGTGAGCAGTTCCGCGTCCTGGCCGAGCGGTGGGACGCCGCCGGCAAGGTGCCGCGCTCGGAGATGAAGGACCTCGAAGCCAGGTTCAAGAAGATCGAGCAGGCGGTGCGAGGCGCCGAGGACGACCAGTGGCGACGCAGCAACCCGGAGGCGCACGCCCGCGCCGCTGACACCGTGGCCCAGCTCGAGGCCTCGATCGCGGCACTCAAGGCTGACCTGGACAAGGCCGAAGCCGCGGGCAACGACAAGGCCGCGTCCGAGGCCAGGGCCGGCCTGGAAGCTCGTCAGTCGTGGCTGGACGAAGCCCGCAAGGCTCTCACCGAGTTCAGCTCCTGACCCCCGCTCGTTGAACCGTCAGTTGTGGTTCCTTCTCCGGCCCTTGTGGTTGTCCAGCGACAACCACAAGGGCCGGCCAGGGAACCATAAGTGACGGTTCAACGGAGGGTCACTGGGTGACGCGGTAGGCATCGAAGACGCCGTCGACGGTACGGACGGCCTTGAGGACGTGGCCCAGGTGGGTGGGGTCGGCCATCTCGAAGGTGAAGCGGCTCTTCGCGATCCGGTCGCGGGTCGTGGCCACCGAGGCCGACAAGATGTTGACGTGCACGTCGGACAGCACGCGGGTGATGTCGGACAGCAAACGGGCCCGGTCCAGCGCCTCGACCTGGATCGCGACCAGGAACATCGACTGCGCGGTCGGCGCCCACTCGACCTCCACCATGCGTCCGGGCTGTGACACCAGGCTCTTGATGTTCGTGCAGTCGCCGCGGTGGACCGAGACGCCGGCGCCCCGCGTGACGAAGCCGACGATGTCGTCGCCGGGCACGGGGGTGCAGCAACGTGCGAGCTTCACCCACACGTCCGTGATCCCCTTGACGATGACCCCGGCGTCCCCGCGGGGAGACTTCTTGCGGCGCTCGCGCTCACTGGTGATGGTGACGGTCTCGGCCGCTTCGTCGGCTGCGGCGTCGTCACCACCGAAGAGCTCGAGGATCCGGCGTACGACGGTCTGAGCGGTCGCGTTGCCCTCACCGACCGCGGCATACAACGCCGTCACATCCGGATGGTGCAGGTCCGCAGCAACCACCGAAAGCGTGTCGTGCGTGAGCATCCGCTGCAGCGGAAGACCCTCGCGGCGCATGAGACGGGCGATGCTCTCCTTGCCGCGCTCGATGGCCTCCTCGCGGCGTTCCTTGGTAAAGAACTGCCTGATCTTGTTACGGGCACGCGGGCTCTTGACGAACGTCAGCCAGTCGCGACTCGGCCCCGCGGTCTGCGCCTTGGACGTGAACACCTCCACGACGTCACCGTTGTCGAGCTCGGACTCCAGCGGAACGAGTCGGCCGTTGACCCGGGCGCCGATGCACCGATGACCCACCTCGGTGTGGATGGAGTAGGCGAAGTCGACGGGCGTCGAGCCGGTCGGCAACGCGATCACCTCACCACGCGGGGTGAACACATAGACCTCGGACGAGTTGATCTCGAACCGCAGCGAGTCGAGGAACTCCCCGGGGTCCTCTGTCTCGCGCTGCCAGTCCATCAGCTGTCGGACCCAGGTCATGTCGCCGGAGTCGTCGTCCCCGTTCGACAGCGGGCGCGAGGTGTCGACGCCGGAGCGACCGTCCTCCTTGTACTTCCAGTGCGCCGCCACGCCGTACTCCGCCCGCCGGTGCATCTGCTGGGTGCGGATCTGCAGCTCGACCGGCTTGCCGCCCGGGCCGATCACGGTCGTGTGCAACGACTGGTACATGTTGAACTTCGGCATGGCGACGAAGTCCTTGAACCGGCCGGGCACCGGGTTCCACCGCGCGTGCAGCACTCCGAGCACGGCGTAGCAGTCGCGCAGCGACTCCGTCAGCACGCGGATGCCGACCAGGTCGTAGATGTCGGTGAAATCGCGGCCCCGGACGATCATCTTCTGGTAGATCGAGTAGTAGTGCTTGGGGCGGCCGGTGACGGTGGCCTTGATCTTCGAGGCCCGCAGGTCCTGCTGGACCTGGTCGATCACCGTGGCCAGGAACTCGTCACGGGCCGGGGCCCGCTCAGCGACCAGCCGGACGATCTCGTCGTAGACCTTCGGGTGCAGGGTGCCGAACGCCAGGTCCTCCAGCTCCCACTTGATCGTGTTCATGCCGAGGCGGTGGGCGAGCGGCGCGTAGATCTCGAGCGTCTCGCTGGCGATGCGCTCCTGGGTGGCCTGACGCAGGAAGCGCAGGGTCCGCATGTTGTGCAGCCGGTCCGCCAGCTTGATGACGAGGACCCGGATGTCCTTGCTCATCGCCACGATCATCTTGCGGATCGTCTCGGCCTGGGCGGAGTCGCCGTAGCTGACCTTGTCGAGCTTCGTCACGCCGTCGACCAGCAAGGTGATCTCGTCGCCGAAGTCGCTGCGCAGCTGCTCGAGCGTGTACGGCGTGTCCTCGACGGTGTCGTGGAGCAATGCCGCGCACAGGGTCGGCGGCGTCATCCCCAGCTCGGCCAGGATGGTCGTGACCGCCAAGGGATGGGTGATGTACGGGTCGCCACTGCGCCGCGTCTGGTCACCGTGGTGCAGCACCGCGGTCTTGTACGCGCGCTCGAGGATCGAGAGGTCAGCCTTCGGGTGGGTGTTGCGCACGATCCGGAACAGGGGCTCGAGCACCGGATCGGCGCCGGTCGTTCGACCGATCCGGGCCAGTCGGGTGCGCATCCGAGTAGGCGCCGCTGCCGCTTCGTTGGCGGCCGGCTCGTCCGTCGTGCTCGCGAGAAGCTCGTCGGCCACGCAGCAACTCCTGCCCTGCTCCATCGTTGGTGGTGCGAACCCCCAGTCTACGGGGATGGACGGTCCACAGCGGCGAAGCCGCGTGGACCGGCTCACCAAGCCACCCGCACCCTGGACGGTCCACAGCGGCGAAGCCGCGTGGACCGGCTCACCAAGCCACCTGCGCTAGCCGACCGGCGGACGGTCAGGCCTGGAGCAGGGTCGTCAGGGACCGGCCGACGAGCCGATCCCGTCCGTGCAGGAAGCCGAGCTCGATCAGGACGGCGATCGCTGTCACGGTGGCCGGGCCGCGCTCGATCAGCGCCAACGTCGCGTCGACCGTGCCTCCGGTGGCGAGCACGTCGTCGATCACCAGGACCCGGTCACCGTCCGCGAAGGCGTCCTGGTGCACCTCGAGAGTCGCCTCGCCGTACTCCAGGGCATAGGACTCGGTGTACGTCGAGCCGGGCAGCTTGCCCTCTTTCCGGACCGGCACGAAGCCCGCCCCGAGGCGGAGAGCGACGGGGGCGGCCAGGATGAACCCACGGGCCTCGATCCCGACCACCTTGTCGACGACGGTCGCGCCGTCCGCGCCACGACCCGCCTCGGCCAGCGCATCCACGATCAGCGAGAAGCCGCTGTGATCGGCCAGCAACGGGGCGATGTCCTTGAAGACCACGCCCGGGCTCGGGGAAGTCGGGGACGTCACGCACCAGCTCCGTCAGGACCCGCTGCAGCTCGGTCTCCCGTGAGGCCGCAGGGAGCGTCACCGCTTGCCGCGCTTGGACCGCGCCTGCCGTTTGGGTTGAGCCCGCTTGCTGGCCGAGCTGCTCACCGGCCGAGCCACGGTCTTCGTGGCCGTCGTCGTCACCACCGGCCGGGTGGCAACGGGTTCGGCGTCGGAACCGTCGGGATTGGCCTGCGCGGCGACCTCCTGCGCGTGGGTGCGTCCGCCGGCTCGACGCGAGAAGACCCGCTTGGCCTGAGCCTGCATGGCGGGCTCGCGCATCTTGAGCTGGGCGAGCATCGGAGTCGCGATGAAGATCGACGAGTACGTCCCGGCTGCCATACCCACGAACAACGCCAGGGCCAGGTCCTTGAGCGGACCGGAGCCCAGCTGGAACGCGCCGACGTACAAGATCGCCCCGACCGGGAGCAGCGCCGCGATCGAGGTGTTGATCGACCGCACCAGGGTCTGGTTGAGCGCGAGGTTGGCGCTCTCGGCATAGGTACGCCGGGTCGATGCGGTGATGTTGCGGGTGTTCTCCCGCACCTTGTCGAAGACCACGACCGTGTCGTACAGCGAGAAACCGAGAATGGTCAGCAGTCCGGTCACCGTCGCCGGTGTCACCTCGAAGCCGGTCAGCGAGTAGACGCCGATCGTGATCAGCAGGTCGTGTGCCAGCGCCACGATCGCCGCCACCGACATTCGCCACTCGCGGAAGTAGGCCCAGATGAAGATGACCACGAGGATCACGAACACGAACAGGCCGGTCAACGCCTTCTTGGCGACCGCCTGACCCCAGGTCGGCCCGATCGACGACGTGCTCACCTCGGTCGACCCCTGGTCGGTCAGCACGTTCGAGATGACGTTGATCTCGTCCAGCGTCAAAGGCTCGGTCTGCACCCGCACGGAGTCGTTGTTCGACGCCACCACGATCGGGTTCTTCGCGGCCTCGATGCCGGTGCCGACAACGGCGGTGGAGACCTGTTCGACCTTCGACGCCGGGCTGGCGATCTTGGCCTGGAACTCCACTCCCCCGCGGAACTCGATCCCGAAGTTCAGCCCGCGCCAGACCAGGGCCAGCACCGCGACCGCCAAGATGGCGAGGGAGATCAGGTACCACGTCCTGCGACGCTCGACGAACTCGACGCGGACCTTGCCCTGGTACAGGGCGGCGCCGATCTGCGCGAACTTCGACATCAGGCTTCCCCTCCAGCGGGACGCGGAGTCCGCTTCAGCGGCGGCATACCGAGGTGCTCTCGGTCCAGCCCGGACCACTTGTGGCCCTGGCCGAAGAACTTCGTGCGGGACAGCATCGTCACCATCGGCTTGGTGAAGAAGAAGACCACGAACACGTCGATGAAGGTCGTCAGGCCGAGCGCGAACGCGAAGCCCTTGACGACCCCGATCGCGAAGATGAACAAGACCAGGGCCGCCAGCATCGAGACCGCGTCCGCCGCCAGGATCGTCGACCTGGCTCGGACCCAGCCGGTCTCCACGGAGGTACGCAGCGTGCGACCGTCACGGACCTCGTCACGCAGCCGTTCGAAGTACACGATGAACGAGTCCGCCGTGATGCCGACCGCGACGATCAACCCGGCGATCCCCGGAAGGGTCAGCGTGAAGCCGTAGGCATGCCCCAGCAGCAGCACCGCAGCGTAGGTGAGCAACCCGGCGATGATGAGCGAGGCGATGACCACGAGGCCCAGGCCTCGGTAGTAGAGCAGGCAGTACAGCACCACCAGGATCAACCCGATGATGCCGGCGACGATGCCGGCGTTGAGCTGGTTGGCCGCAAGCTGAGGGCCCTCATCACTGCGGCTCTGGATGATGAAGGTCAGCGGCAGAGCACCGTACTTGAGCGAGTTGGCAAGGCTCTGAGCCTGTTCCTGGGTGAACGCGCCGGAGATCTCGGCCCGGCCGCCGGTGATCGGCTCCTGGTTGGACGGGTCGGAGAGCACCTTGCCGTCCAGGACGATCGCCAGCCGCTGGTCGTCACCGGTCAAGGCGTTGGTCTGCCCGGCAATGCGGGTCGTGACGTCAGCGAACTCCTTGGAGCCCGTGCCGTCGAACTCGACGTTCACGACGTAGTCGCCGACGCCCTGCTGCGGGATACCGAAGCTGGCGTCCTTGACGTGGGTGCCCTCGACCATGGAGGGGCCGAGCAGGTAACGGTTGCCGGCGTCGTCGCAGGCGATCAACGGCTGGCTCGGCAGATCGACCTGGCCGGCGGCGGTCTGGCCTGCCCCGGGGCACTGGTACGCCGCGAGCTTGGCCTGCCACTCCTGCGGTGGGCTGGCGACCCAGGCGTAGGGGTCCTTGATGTCCTCGAGGTTCGGGGGGACCAGCTCGGTGGGCGGTCCCGTGGTCGGACCGCTCGGCGTCGTCGGCGTCGCGCCCGTCGGAGTGCCGCCGCCCGCGGGGTCCGTCGTGCCGTCCGTGCTGGCCGGAGTCGTGGGCGCCGACCCATCCTGCAGCCAGTGGCCGCCGACCCGGTTCTTGCTCGTGGACGTCCCCGACTTCTGGGACGCGCCCGGGCTGAGACTGGGTCCGGTCGTGCCGGTGTCGCCGGGGGTGTTGCCGCTGGGCGACGACGTCCCGGAGCTGGAGGTGGCGTCGGTCGGCGTACCGGACGAGGGCGTCGGGGTCTGGAGCTGACCGGCGGGAGGGTAGCGGAGCGCCTCGAGGCGGAAGCGCAGCTGAGCGGTCGAGCCGATGGTCCGCTCGAGGTTCTTGTCGACCTTCCCCGGGATCTCCACGACGATGATGTCGCTGCCCTGGGTCGACACTGCCGACTCAGCGACCCCGGCGCCGTTGACGCGGCTGCTGATGATCCCGACCGCCTCGTCCAGCTTGTCGCTGGTCACCGAGCCGCCGCCGGACGCCTTGGCCTGCAGGGTGATGCGGGTACCGCCCTGGAGGTCCAGCCCCAGCTTCGGCTTCCAGTTCCCGACCGCTGCCGCGGCGGCGAACATCGCCGCGATGACGAGCATGAAGATCGTGAGCGTCCGGCCCGGACGCGAGGTCTTGGTCGCCACGTCAGTTCGCTCCCCGTGGCCGCACGTCGTCGTCGGCCGGCACGCCGGTGTCGGCACCGTCACCGACAGCGGGGGACGCGGCGCCGTCGACCCCGGCCTCGGCAGGTACGTCGTGCACGATCTCCGCCACGGCACCTCGGTGGACCGTGAGCAGGACACCATCGGCCACGGTGACCCGTACCTTGTCGTCCTCGAGAGAGGAGACGGTCCCGAAGATGCCACTGGTCAGCATGACCTCGTCGCCCGCCGAGAGCGCGGCCTGAAGCCTCGAGACCTTCTGGGCGCGCTTGCGCGCGGGCCGGATCACCATGACGAACAGCAAAAGCACCACCAAGGCGATGGGCAGCAGCTGACCGAGAACCTCAGGGCTCACCTGTTGACTCCTTGTTGCGATCCCGGCTCTGGGCGCGGCTGATCGGCTCGGGGACATGACTTTCACGGGCCGATTCACGGCCAAAAGCGGAGTCTAACCGCCCGCTCGGGATTCTCCGAAGCCGCCGTGCTGTTCGACGTCAGGCGGCGGCGCTGAGCAGGTGGGTAGCACCTGGGTGCACCTCACGCCGAGGACCGGCCGCGCCCTCACTCCACGAAGAGGGCGGGCTGCCGACCGGCCGCGGCGACCGGTGGTGGCGTCAGCCCGATGTGCTGCCAGGCCAGCGGCGTCGCGACCCGGCCGCGAGGGGTCCGAGCGAGGTATCCCGAGCGCACCAGGAACGGCTCAGCCACCTCCTCTACCGTCTCGCGCTCCTCGCCGACGGCCACGGCCAGCGTGCTCAGGCCCACCGGCCCACCGCCGAACCGCCGGCACAGCGCATCGAGCACAGCCCGGTCGAGCCGGTCCAAACCGGACTCGTCGACCTCGAACAACGCCAGCGCGTCGTGGGCCAGGTCGCGGGTGACGTGACCGTCCGCGCGAACCTGAGCGAAGTCTCGCACCCGGCGCAGCAGCCGGTTGGCGATCCGGGGCGTCCCTCGGGACCGGGAGGCGATCTCGCGTGCGCCGGCGGCGTCGATCTCGACCTCGAGGAGCCGACTGGAACGGTCCACGATCCGGTGCAGCTCGTCGGTGTCGTAGAAGTCCAGGTGACCGGTGAAGCCGAAGCGGTCTCGCAGCGGACCCGGCAGCAGCCCGGCCCGGGTGGTCGCCCCGACCAGGGTGAAGGGCGGGATCTCCAGCGGGATCGCCGTGGCGCCGGGACCCTTGCCGACGACCACATCGACCCGGAAGTCCTCCATCGCCATGTACAGCATCTCCTCCGCCGGACGCGACATCCGGTGGATCTCATCCAGGAAGAGCACCTCCTGCTCCCCCAGTCCGGACAGGATCGCCGCCAGGTCACCGGCGTGCTGGATCGCCGGGCCGCTGGTGATGCGAAGCGGAGCGTTGAGCTCGGCGGCGATGATCATCGCCATCGTGGTCTTGCCCAGTCCGGGCGGCCCTGACAGCAAGACATGGTCCGGGCAGCGGCCCCGGTTGCGAGCCGCCTCGAGCACCAGACCGAGCTGCTCCCGCACGCGCTCCTGGCCGATGATCTCGTCGAGCGTGCGGGGTCGCAGCGCCGCCTCGACGGTGCGCTCGTCACCGTCGGCGTCTGCCTCGACCAGTCCGCGCCCGAGTCCCAACGCTGTGTCGAGGTCGTCTCCGGTGGTCATAGGTGCTCACCGCCGCTCATGCGCGCGACAGCGATCTCAGGGCTGCCCTCAGCAGCTCAGCCACCGGGGCCGCCTCACCGTCGGACAACGACTCGGCCGCCATCGGCGCCACCGCGTCGACGGCTGCCTCCGCTTCCTTGACCGACCAGCCGAGACCGAGCAGCCCGGCCCGCACCTGGTCGCGCCAGCCTCCGTCGGTGTGCTGGCCGCCCGACGCTGCTGGTACGCCGTTGGGTGACGGGGTACCGATCCGGTCCTTGAGCTCGAGCACGATGCGTTGAGCGCCCTTGCGGCCGATGCCCGGCACCCGGCACAGCGTCACGAGGTCCTCGGTGGCGACGGCCTGGCGCAGTGCGTCCGGACCATGGACGGCGAGCATCGCCTGCGCCAGCTTCGGTCCGACCCCGCTCGCCGTCTGGAGGAGCTCGAAGAGGGCTCTCTCGTCGTAGTCGGCGAAGCCGAACAGCGTCAAGGAGTCCTCGCGGACGACCATCGACGTGGCCAAGGTGGCTTCCTCGCCGACCCGCAGCGTGGCCAGGCCGCCCGGGGTGCACATCACCAGCATCCCCACCCCGCCGACGTCGACCACGGCGGAATCGACGAACACGGCGGAGACGATGCCCCTCACGAACGCGATCATCGCGCCCCTCCTGCTGTCGCTTTGGCCAGCGCGGCGTCGATCCGGCTGGTCGCCGACCCACGCCAGATGTGGCACATGGCCAACGCCAGTGCATCGGCGGCGTCGGCGGGACTGGGACTGACTCCGAGCCGGAGCAACCTGGTCACCATCGCGGTCACCTGCGCCTTGTCGGCCCGTCCGCTCCCCGTCACGGCGGCCTTGACCTCGCTCGGGGTGTGCAGGGCGACCGGCAGACCACGCCGGGCCGCCGCGACCACGGCCAGGCCGGAGACTTGGGCGGTGCCCATCACCGTGCGGACGTTGTGCTGTGAGAACACCCGCTCGACGGCGACCGCGTCCGGTGTGTAATGGTCGAGCCACGACTCGAGGGCGCGCTCGATGGAGAGCAGCCGGGTGCCGAGGTCGGCGTCGGCCGGCGTACGGATGACATCGACCGCAACGGCTCGCAAGGGCCGCGACGCCGTGCCCTCGACCACGCCCAGACCACACCGGGTGAGGCCAGGGTCGACGCCCAACACCCTCACGTGCGCTCCTTCGTCGTCAGCTCCGGAGCGAACAGGTGTTCGATCCGGATCCAACGTAACGCCCGGAACAGACGGAATGGCGCAGCGACGCGCGGGCAAGATCGAGGGCCCGACCCCGACGACCACCGAGAGTCCGCAAGGCAGATAGTCACTCTGCAAGGCAGGTTTGCCTAGAGAACAAGCCACCTGAATAGAAATCTAGGCAAACCACCAAGGGTCAGGCGAGCTGGGCCAATACCTCGTCGGACACGTCGAAGTTGCCGAAGACGTTCTGCACGTCGTCGGAGTCCTCCAACGCCTCGATCAGCCGGAAGACCTTGCCGGCCTGCTCCTTGTCGACCTCGACCGTCATGCTCGGCACGAAGGACGCCTCGGCCGACTCATAGTCCAGCCCGGCACCTTGGAGCGCAGTGCGAACCGCGACGAGATCGGTCGGCTCGCAGATCACCTCGAAGCTGTCGTCGAGGTCGTTGACCTCCTCGGCTCCCGCGTCGAGCACCGCGTCGAGCACCGTGTCCTCGTCGACGACCACGCCAGTCTCCTCGTTGGTCTTCGGCACGATGATCACGCCCTTGCGGGTGAACAGGTAGGAGACCGACCCGGCATCGGCAAGCGAGCCGCCGCCTCTCGTCATCGCCGTGCGGACCTCGCCGGCAGCGCGGTTACGGTTGTCGGTGAGGCACTCGATCAGCAGGGCAATGCCGCCAGGGGCGTAGCCCTCGTACATGATCGTCTGGTAGTCCGCTCCCCCGGCCTCGAGGCCGGAGCCACGCTTGACCGCGCGGTCGATGTTGTCGTTGGGGACCGACGACTTCTTCGCCTTCTGGATGGCGTCGTACAGCGTGGGGTTGCCCGCCGGGTCGCCGCCACCGGTGCGCGCCGCGACCTCGATGTTCTTGATCAGCTTCGCGAACAGCTTGCCGCGCTTGGCGTCGATGGCGGCCTTCTTGTGCTTGGTGGTCGCCCATTTCGAGTGGCCGGACATGCCGCGTGGCTCCTTACGCCTGTCGGACGAGATCAGCAAAGTACCGGTGGACCCGGTCGTCCTGGGTGATCTCGGGGTGGAACGAGGTGGCCATCACGTTGCCCTGGCGCACGGCGACGATCCTACCGACGGCCGAGCCGCTGGCCACGGTGGCGAGCACGTCGACGCCGTCACCGACCTTCTCGACCCAGGGGGCGCGGATGAACAGGGCGTGGAACGGTCGGTCGAAGGGCTCGAAGTCCACGTCCACCTCGAACGAGTCCACCTGGCGGCCGAACGCGTTGCGGCGCACCACGACGTCGAGCCCGCCCAGCGTCTGCTGGCCGGCGATACCTGCCTCGATCCGGTCGGCGAGCAAGATCATGCCCGCGCAGGTGCCCAGCGCCGGCATCCCGGCCTTGATCCGCTCACGCAGCGGCTCGAACAGCTCGAAGATCGTGGCGAGCTTGTGCATCGTCGTCGACTCCCCGCCGGGCAAGACCATCGCGTCGACGGAGGCGAGCTCGCTGGGTCGGCGCACCGGTACCGCCGCGACCTCGGCGTCGCCGAACATGCGCAGGTGCTCGCGCACATCGCCCTGCAGGGCGAGCACGCCGATCGTGGGTGAAGCGGAGCGGCTCGACACCCCGCCATCGTAGGTGGGGCTGCCGACCGGCTCCGGGGCGGCGCCCGGAGCCGGCCGACAGGTCAGTTGGTCGTGAACGTGATCGCGGACGAGGGCCCAGCACTCAGCCCGGCCTGGTTCATGGCCGAGATGGTCAGGGTGTACGTAGCCGACCGAGAGCTTGCTTCGGTCGATACCGCTGAACCAGTCCGTGTTGGAGGCGTCGTAGGTCATCGCGACGTCACACGTCGACCCGGCGCCGGCCGTTGCCACGAACGCCGTCCCGTTCCAGCAGGTCGTCCCCGTCACCAGCTTGAACGTCATCGACGCGACGCCGGACTCGGCGTCGGTCGCCGTGGCGCAGACGCCGCTGCGGCTGCCACACGTCTTCGCCCAGCTCCCGGTGCCGTTCGTCCCGAGCTTGTAGCTGCCGCCGTTGGTGGGGTCGAGGATCGTCAGCGCCGTTGGGGCCGTGCTGTCCCGCTTGACCACATAGGTCTTGGTGCCCTCGACATTGCCTGCCGCATCGGTGGCGTAGTACGTGACGTTCGTGGTGCCAGTCGACGAGACAGTGAAGCTCGTGCTGGCGGCGTTGACCGTGACCGGGGCTGCGGCGCCGATCCTGTAGGTGATCGACGCGACCGAGGTCTCGGCGTCGGTCGCGGTCAGCGTGATCGTCGGGTCGGACGAGAAGTAGCCATAGCTGTTCGGTGCCGGGCTGGCCGACGCGGTCGTGGTCGGAGCCGTGCCGTCCCGCCTGACGACGTAGGACTTGGTGGCCTCGACGTTGCCGGCGGTGTCGGTCGCGTAATACGTCACGGTCGTGCTCCCGAGCGACGACACCGTGAAGCTGGCGGTTGACGCGTTGACGGTGACCGCCGACGCCGACCCGATCTTGTAGGTGATCGAGGCCACGGCGGTCTCGTTGTCGGTCGCGGTCAGCGTGATCGTCGGCGCCGTCAGCGTGTAACCGTTGCCGTTCGGCGCCGGGTTGCTCGAGAGAGTCGTGGTCGGGGCGGTGGTGTCACGCTTCACGAGGTAGGACTTCGTGGCCTCGATGTTGCCGGCGTCATCGGTGGCGTAGTAGGTGACCGTCGTGTTCGACGTGCCCGGCACAAGGAACGACGTGCTGGAGCCGATGACCGTCACGGGTGACCCGGTGCCGATCTTGTAGGTGATCGACGCGATGCCGGTGGACGGATCTGTCGCCGTCAACGTCAGGGTCGGCGCGCTGGTGACATAGCCGTTGCCGTTGGGGGCGGGGTTGCTTGACAGCGACGTGGTAGGGGCGTCGTTGTCGTAGGCGAACGTGGTGGCGTTGCTCGCGACGCCAGTCCAGTTGTTGTAGAGCGAGGTGACCCGGTAGGTGGAGTAGCCGATGTAAGGAGCACTGTCGGTGCAGGTGCGGGTGGGTTCGCTCACGGTGCAGATCGTCGTCGTGCCGGTTCCGACCGTCCGCGTGACGACATAGCCTGTGGCGACGACGCCGTTGGCCAACGTTCCCTGCGCCCAGCTCACGGATGCCGTCGAACCACTGCGAGTGACGGTGGGAGCCCCGGCCTTGACCACGGAGGTCGCCGTCGCCGCGCCGGTCGCGGTCTTGGTCGCGATCCACGCCGCGAAGCCCGCCACCGGCTGGAGCAGCATGACGGCGGCGAGCAGGAGGCCTAGCGTGGACAACCGCTTCACGACTTCACCGCCGTGGCGGTGACGTCGACGACGACCGAGGTGCCCTGGCAGGAGTCGGGTGCAGACGGTCGCATCCCGAACGGCACCGACGACGTGACCGAGGAGCGACCGGGTACCCGGACGCCAGACGGGCTCGTGGTGCTGGTCGTAAAGAAGCGGGCGCCACACGCGTTCGACCCAGGAGTACCCGTAACGACGCGGGTGATGGTCAACGAGAACGAGTGGGGGTTGGCGTAGACGACCGGCAGCCGTGCGGTGAGTCCCGGGTAGAGGCCCTTGAAGCGCCCCACCGTCACGGTGAACTGCTTGCGTCCGGGCGTCGGTAGCTGGCTCGTGCCGGGGGCTGGCTGGCCGTGGTGCGTGGGTGGGCGACCGTGGCCCGCTCCGCGCCCGTGGTCGTGGCCGCTCTGGCCGACACGGCCGTGGTTCGCACCACGCTGCGGATGCTGGTGGTGCCGATGCGGATGCTGGTGCGCCGACGGCCGGCTCTTCTCCTGCTCGGTCGAAGCGCCCTCGAGCCTGCCGTGCCCGACCCCGATGAACGTGGTGGGCTTCGACGAGCCGGACGGACCGAGCGCGACGTACGCCCCGGTGGCTCCAACAGCCCCGCCGCAGGCGAGGAGCAGGAGCACCAGGAGGAGGTGCGTACGTCGGCTTTGGATCACGTCAGGTCTTTCGCGTCGTCAGTTCGAGGGGTCGTGGCGGCAGGTCCGGGTCCAGAACGGCCCGCCGGTCACGTGGCATCCGCGAAGCACGGCGACCAGGTCCTGACAAGGACCAGGCCGCCGTGACTCCGTCAGGATGCCGAGCTGGCGCCGGAGGCGGTGTAGGTCAGCGTGAAGGTCGCGCCCTGGCAGCCGTTGGGCAGGCTGTTCTCGACCTTGACCGGGAAGGCCACGACGGTCGACCCGCTGCTCGCGGCCAGCGAGGCCAGGGCCGAGACGTCCTTGGAGTTGCCGGGGTTGTTGCCGTGGATGTCGGTGATGCTCACCGAGCAGCCCGGCGTGGCGGTCGTGACGCTGTCGAGCACCAGGGTGCTCAGCTTGACCATGTACGGGTTGGGGTTGGAGATCGTGACGTTCTGCGTGGTCGCCTGGTTCGGGTACAGCCCCGAGACGCTGGCGGCGGACACGGTCAGGCCGGCGTCGGTGCCGGCGGTTGCCGAGCCGGTGCCGGACCCAGTGCTGGTCCAGGCTGCGAAGGCGATGCCGGTACCCACCAGTGCGACGGTGGTGACGGCGACGGTCGTGGAGCGACGGGTGAACTTCTTCATGAGGGCCAGGCCCCTTTCAGCTTGCGCGAAAGAGGACGGCCGGTTTCGCCACTGCTCGATGCGGGTTTTCAGGCGACCAATGTGGCCCCGCATGTCATCGCTCCGTCCAGGAACAGTCCCCAGAGTGAGGGTGCGCACAAGCCATGACAAGGGTTCACCGGATCAACCAGACCTTCAGAGAGTGGAACTGTCCACTTGACTCTGTGTAGTCAACCCAACGTTGACGGGGCATGGCCCGTTCGGGCTACTGCTGATCCGCCCCAGTCTGGTGTCTTTCCAGGTCAACACGTTGTTTCACAAAGATCGACGGGAAGCCGCACGGTGGCAGAATAGATGAAGATGTAACCACAATGGTGGGGCTCATCACAGAGAGTGATGTTCGCCTCCGCCGCTGCCGCGCCGTTGCCAGGGCACGGACACCTCGAGCCGGCCCTCGTCGAACAACGACTCGATCCCGTGTGCGGCCAAGGTCGTGTGGACCAGGTCGAGCAGGTCGTCGCCGGGCGCGACATTGGCGGTCGTGCGGTGCCAGAGGTTGAGCTCGAGCATCTGGTGCTCCACGGCATGCCAGACATCCGCATGGGTGAAGTACGCGATCCCCCGCGGCTGTCTGCCCTCGGCTGCAGCGCGGCTCAGCGCTTCCTGGGCGGCCCAGTGGTCCTCGCAGGCCTCCAGCACGATCACGTCGCGGGCCCGGAGGTCAGCGAAGGCTGCCTGGAGCCGGTCGAAGCCACTGACCTCAGGCCAGGTCTGCTCGGCCTCGGCCAGATCGCGTTCGGCCTGGTCGACGAAGTCGTCGGTCAACCGCTCGGCGGAGAGCCGATCGCTCTCCTCGTCCAGCACGGCGGAGAGAACCTCGTCCCGCACCTCGGCGGGACTCTTGTAGCCGGACCACACCTGCACCCGGGCGAAGGTCCTGAGCTGCTCGAGCCGGCCGGCCCTGTCGAGGCCTCCGATCGCCATCGACGTCAGATCACCAACCGCGCTCGGCGAGCCGGTGCGGCGCGGGTATGTCGTCGACGTTGATGCCGACCATGGCCTCGCCGAGCCCACGCGAAACCTTCGCGACAACGTCCGGGTCGTCGTAGAACGTGGTCGCCTTGACGACGGCGGCGGCACGCTGCGCCGGGTTGCCGGACTTGAAGATGCCCGAACCGACGAAGACGCCTTCAGCACCGAGCTGCATCATCATGGCCGCGTCGGCGGGGGTGGCGATGCCGCCCGCAGTGAACAGCACGACGGGGAGCTTGCCGGCCGAGGCCACCTCCTGGACGAGGTCGTACGGCGCCTGGAGCTCCTTGGCAGCGACGAACAGCTCGTCCTCGCTCATCGAGGCCAGCCGGCGCAGCTCACCGCCGATCGTGCGCATGTGCTTGACCGCGTTCGAGACGTCGCCCGTGCCGGCCTCGCCCTTGGAGCGGATCATCGCGGCGCCCTCGGTGATCCGCCGCAGCGCCTCCCCCAGGTTGGTCGCGCCGCAGACGAAGGGGACGGTGAACTGCCACTTGTCGATGTGGTGGGTGTAGTCGGCCGGGGTGAGCACCTCCGACTCGTCGACGTAGTCGACTCCCAGGCTCTGCAACACCTGGGCCTCGGCGAAGTGCCCGATCCGGGCCTTGGCCATCACGGGGATGGAGACCGCCGCGATGATCGAGTCGATCATGTCGGGGTCGCTCATCCGGGACACCCCGCCCTGGGCCCGGATGTCGGCCGGGACGCGCTCGAGCGCCATCACGGCGACGGCGCCGGCATCCTCGGCAATCCTGGCCTGCTCAGCGGTGACGACGTCCATGATGACGCCGCCTTTCAGCATCTCGGCCATGCCGCGCTTGACCTTGCCCGTGCCCGTCGTGGGGGACTCGGGATGGGGCGGCACCTGCAGCGGTTCGGGGGTCACGGTCAGCCTTTACGTACGGAAGTCGGGAAACGGTTCGTGCACTCTCGATTCTAGAGCCTGCACGTCAGGCCCGACAAAGCGTGACGCCCCTGTCAGTGGCGCGGATCGGCAGGGGGTTCGTCATCGAAGGAGATCGTGGCCGGCGTGGGGGCGTGTCCGGCCAGCCGGAACCAGCGCACTCTCCGGCGGTCCCGCAGGGCTCTGGTCGTAGAGGCCAGGTCGTTGTGGACCCGCCTGGCGATGCTCACCCGTTGGGTCGTCGCCAGCAGGTCGGCCCAACGTTCTGATGCCGGCTCGGTCGGCCAGACCGCGCGAAGCACAGCAGACAGGTCCGACTCCCGCTGCCAGGTTGTCTCCCCCGACGGCTCGCGGGTCGCGGCGTCGACGAGCAGCACGGCGGTGGCCGGGTCGGTCGTCGGCTGGCCGGCCACCTCGAGGCTCAGCGCACGGCGCTGCGCCAGGGCCGTCGCCAGCGCCGCAGCCGCTCCGTCACACCGCAGGTGCATCCGATCCAGTCGACCCGCCGTCCAGCTCAGCCAGGCGGCGAGGAGCGTGAGCATGGCGGTCCCGACCAGCAACCAGATCGCGATGGTCCCGAGGTCGCCGGCGGTCATCGGCCGTCCGCCGCAACGACCGCCGTGCCGTACACCGCAAGGATCTCGTCGGCCACCAGGTCCCAGTCGTAGCGGCGCACGGCGATCGAGGCCTGGTGCCGGTATGCTGCGCGGGCGGCCTCGTCGGTGACGACATCCACGAGAGCGGTCGTGAGGGCAGGGGTGTCACCGGCACGGAACAGGCGCCCGCATCGGCCCTCGTCCAGCACGGCGCGGAACGCCGGCAGGTCGCTCGCCACGACTGCGGTGCCCGCTGCCATCGCCTCCACCAGGACGATCCCGAAGCTCTCACCGGTGAGGTGCGGTGCGACGTACACGGTGGCTGACCGCAGCAGCCGGCAGCGGTCGGCGTCGCTGACCGGGCCCAGGAACTCCACTCCGTCCGGACGAGCCGGCGACTCGCCTCGACCGGCCACCAGGAGGCGGCAGCCGGGGACCTGCGCGCGGATGCCGGGCCACGAGTCGAGCAACAACGACAAGCCCTTGCGAGGCTCGTCGATGCGGCCCAGGAAGGCGATGACGGGCCCGGGTTGCTGCCACCGAGGCTCGATCGGCGCCTCGGAGAAGGCCGAACGGAACACCGCGTTCGGGATCACGACTGGCTCGCCACCGAGGTGCTGGACCAAGGTCGCTCGCGCCGACTCCGATACCGCGATCCGAGCGGAGATCTTCTCGGTGCTGGGTCTGACGATGCTCGAGACGGCCGCCATCGTGCGCGACCGCACATTGGCCGTGTGGAAGGTCGCCACCACCGGTTGGCTGCTGGCCCACAGTGCAAGCAGGGAGACGCTCGGCGCAAGTGGTTCGTGCACGTGGACCACGTCGTAGGCTCCCTCGCGCAACCAGCGCGCGGTCCGCGCTGACACCCGGGGTCCGAAGGCCAGCCGGGCCACCGAGCCGTTGTACGGGACCGCGACGGCCTTCCCGGCCAGCTCGACGTACGCCGGCAGGCCCCCCCGTACCTCGCCCGGAGCCAGCACGCCGACCTGGTGCCCCCGCGACACCAGCACCTCGGCCAGGTCGCGCACGTGGTTCTGCACCCCTCCGGGGACGTCAAAGGAATACGGGCAGACCAGCCCTATCCTCATCGCGCGTCCGGGGTCAGGTCCGGTCCGCGGCGGTCGGTGGCGTCGACCCCCCTCGCCCCCGAGCCGGTCTCGTCCGCCAGGTCCGCGGTGAAGACCCGTTGGAGCATGTGCCAGTCCGTGGGACTGCGGGTGATCCCGTCCGAGAACCAGTCGGCGACCGCCTGCGTCATCGCCGCGACACCGCCGGAGCCCTTGACCACCGCGATCGGGTCGCTGAAGTCGATGCGCAGCAGCGGGCCGTGGAAGCTCAGGCTTGCCGCAACCAACGGCGCCCCCGTCATCCGAGCGAGGGCCGCCGGCCCACCGGGCAGCCGGGCACGCTCGCCGAGCAGCATCACCTCGACGCCGGATCCGGTCAGGTCGCGGTCGGCGAGCAGGCAGACCAGGCGCCCACGGTTCACGGCCTCGCGCAGGGCGCCGAGCGGGCTCGCCCCACCAGTCAGTGCGATCACCTCCATGCCGAGCTGCTCGCGGTAGCCGACGAAACGGTCGTAGAGCGACTCGGGACGCAGCCGCTCGGCCACTGTCGTCACGGGCATGCCTGTCAGGCAGGCCCACGCGCCGGCCAGGTCCCAGTTGGCCATGTGCGGCAGCGCGACGATGCCGCCCGTCCCGCGTGCGAAGGCTTCACGCAGGGGCTGCTCGTTCGTCGTCACCACCGTGTCGACCACGCGCTGCCCGGACCAGGAGGGCAGCCTGAACGCCTCGTGCCAGTACCGGAAGTAGGAGCGCATCGCACGCTCCAGCAGCACCCTCCGCTCGGAGGCACTCAGGCCGGGAGCGGCTCGTCGCAGGTTGCGTTCGAGCTGGCGCACGCCCTCCCCCCGCTGCCGGGTCACCCGGTCTGCAGCACCCTCGAGCAGTCTCTCGGCGACCGGTTCGGGCGCGTGTCGGGTGATCGCCCAACCGACCCCGAAGGCGTAGTCGACGAGTCGCTCACGGCCGAGCGGCCGGTCAGACCGTCCTGCGGGGTCACCGACAGCCATCGCTCACCGCCGTCAGCCGGGTAGCGCCGGGTCGGCGAACGCCTGCCGCCGGACGAGCACCATCCGCTGCACCACGGTGATCGTGCTCGCCACCGCCAGCACCCACAGCACCAGCGTGAGCAGGAACGGCACGTCGAGAAGGTCCGACAGCCCCGTCATGACCAGGACCGACACGAGCCGATCCGATCGCTCCGCGATGCCGCCCTTGGCCTGCATACCGAGGCTCTCGGCCTTGGCTCGCGCGTACGACGTCAAGGAGCCCATCACCAGGCACCACAAGGCGACGTACGCCAGGACCCGGTTGTCGCCGCCCTCGAAGAACCAGATGGCCAGCCCTGCGAAGATGGCGGCGTCCCCGACACGATCCAGGGTCGAGTCCAGGAAGGACCCCCACTTCGACGAGACTCCCAACGTGCGCGCCATGTAGCCGTCGATCAGGTCGGAGAACACGAACACGGTGATCACCAGCACGCCGATGAAGAACTCACCCCGCGGGAAGAACACCAAGGCGCCGGTCGCGACGCCGATGGTTCCCACGATCGTCACCATGTCCGGGGTGACGCCGAGCTTCATCAGGCCGTGAGCAACGGGCTTGAAGACCTTGGTCCAGAACTGACGGAAGCGCTCGAGCATGTCGACGGGGGCGCCTTTCGGGTGAGACTCCGCAACCGGGACCACCGCTACGACGGTGTGAGAGGTGGTCGGTGGTGCCCCGATGCTACCGGCGTGGCTCCAGCCGGCCGGAGCGGGCGGAGCAACCTCTTGTGCGGGGATGGGGTTGGGGTGAAGGGTGGGGTCACAGTCGAGAGCGGCGACAGGAGCGGCCCCATGTCAGGCAAACCAACCGGGGCGGGTGCAGCCGAGGTAGCGGCCCACCAGCCCACCACCCCCGATGCCATTCGTAACGTCGTCCTGGTCGGGCCCGCGGGCTCCGGCAAGACGACCCTCGTCGAGTCGCTCCTCCACGCCACCGGTGCGATCAACCGGTTGGGCCGTGTCGAGGACGGCACCACCACCTCCGACTACGACGAGGCAGAGATCCGCCAGCAGAGGTCGATCGGGCTCTCTCTCGTGCCCGTGATCGCCGGTGGCGGCGACACCACTGTGAAGATCAACCTGCTCGACACGCCGGGGTACGCCGACTTCGTCGGTGACCTGCGCGCCGGACTGCGGGCCGCCGACTGCGCCTTGTTCGTCGTCTCGGCCAGCGAGGGCGTCGATGGTTCGACGAAGGCGCTGTGGCAGGAGTGCGAGGCGGTGGGGATGCCGCGTTGCGTCGTCATCAGCAAGCTCAACCATGTGCGCGCCGACTACCCGGCCGTCCTCCAGGCATGCCGCGAGGCCTTCGGCGACAAGGTGGTGCCGCTGTACGTGCCGGTCGCGCACGAGGGTCAGGACATCGACGACCTGGTTGCGCTGCTCTCCGAGACCGTCTCCGACTACTCCGAGTTCAGCTCGAAAGGACGGGTTGTCCGGCAGCCGAGCGAGGACGAGCAGCTGCTCATGGAGGAGCATCGAGGCACGCTCATCGAAGGAGTGATCGAGGAGTCCGAGGACGAGAGCCTGATGGACCGCTACATGGGGGGCGAGAAGATCGACGTCGACCTGCTCGTAGACGACCTCGAGACAGCTGTCGCGCGTGGCTCGTTCTTTCCCGTCGTGCCGGTGTGCGCTCTGAGCGGACTGGGCCTGGACGAGCTTCTCGAGATCATCACCCAGGCGTTCCCTTCTCCCTCCGAGCACACGTTCCCCGACGTCTACACGACCGTGGGCAAGACGGTGAACCACCTTTCGTGCGACCCCTCCGGGCCCTTGGTGGCCGAGATCGTCAAGACGACGTCCGACCCGTACGTCGGACGGATCAGCCTGGCTCGGGTGTTCTCGGGCACGGTCCGCCCGGACGCGACCGTGCACGTCTCGGGCCACTTCAGTGAGTTCTACGGCGCCGACCGCGGACACGAGGACCATGACGAGGACGAGCGCGTGGGTGCGGTGTCCTCTCCTCTGGGCAAGTCCCAACGGCTCGTGGACTCCGGCATCGCGGGCGACATCTGCGCGATCGCGAAGCTGTCGAGAGCCGAGACCGGCGACACCTTGAGCGACAAGGAGGAGCCCTTGGTCATGGAGCCCTGGTCGATGCCGGAGCCGCTGCTCCCGATCGCCCTGGTCGCGCACGCGAAGGCCGACGAGGACAAGCTCGGCCAGGCGCTGCAGCGGCTGTCCGCGGAGGACCCGACCGTGCGGATCGAGCACCACCCCGAGACGTTCCAGCTCGATCTTGTGGTGCATGGGTGAGGCGCATGCCGACGTCCTGCTCGACCGCCTGTCGAGCCGCTACGGCGTCCAGGTCGACCAGGTCGACGTCAGGGTGCCGCTGCGCGAGACGTTCGCTGCCGCCGCCACCGGCAAGGGCCGCCACGTGAAGCAGAGCGGCGGGCACGGGCAGTACGCCGTCTGTGACATCGAGGTCGAGCCGACCGGCACCGGAGGCGGCTTCGAGTTCGTCGACAAGGTCGTGGGCGGCTCCGTCCCCCGCCAGTTCATCCCCAGCGTGGAGAAGGGCGTGCGCGCCCAGCTGGAGAAGGGCCTGACCGCGGGCTACCCCGTCGTCGACATCCGCGTCACGTTGTACGACGGCAAGAGCCACAGCGTGGACTAGCAGCGACATGGCCTTCCAGACCGCGGGCGCCCTCGCCCTGCGCGAGGCGGCCAACGCCGCCGGGATGCAGCTGCTCGAGCCGATCGACGAGGTCGAGATCCTGATCGACGACGACTTCGTCGGTGCGGTGATGGGTGACCTGTCCAGCCGACGCGCCCGCGTGCTCGGGACGGAGCCCGTCGGCACCGGCCGCACCCTGGTCAAGGCGGAGACGCCCCAGCTCGAGCTCGTCTCCTATGCCACCGAGCTGCGGTCCCTGAGCCACGGCACCGGCACGTTCACCCGCAGCTTCGTCCGCTACGAGCCGCTGCCCGCTCACGTCGCGACGAAGGTGCTGGCGGCGTCCTGACGCCGAGCTGTTGTCTCGTGATCGGCGGGCAAAGCCGAACGGCCCCGGGATCGCCCGTCGTGGTCTTGCCGGCAGGAGGTGCGGGTCGGTGACGATGCAACGGGCCGTCGTCGCAGGTCTCGTGGCGATGGCTGTGCTGGCCGGATGTGGCGGTCACCGGGACCCGCTCAGCGGACCGGACGCCACGCCCCCCGCCCGGACGGCGGTGGCGACGACGGTGGATGTCTGCGAGCTCGTCCCGATGGGAGCCGCGTCGCGACGTCTCGACCGCTCGCTGCTCGTGATCAGCCGGACGGTCGACGCCGCCCGCCAGACCACGGTGCAGTGCGACCTGGGTGAGCGGTTCGGTGAGTCGCTGGTCACGGTGACGCTTGCCCCCGAGCCCGTCGCGCTCGACGTGTTCGACACGGCGTACGGCAAGCGGGCCGGTGGCAATCCGAAGCGGGTGCAGGGTCTGGGTGACGCCGCCTACCTCCGTACCGAGGACATCCATCGCATCATTCACGTCCTGGTTCATGGCGCTGTGTTGTCCGTCAGCGCCCTCGCCGGACCGATCGGGAGCGATGGCACGGTGAGCCGCGCGCAGCTCGTCCGGTTGGCGAAGTCGGCGGTCACGAGGCTCCCGGAGAACCCGGTGGTCGAGACCGACACCGCCCCGCGCCCGTGCGCCCTGATCGACGCGACCGTGCTGGCCAGCACGCTGGGTCGACCTCCCACGCTGGACTCCGGCGTCGCCTTCGGCAACGGCTCGCTGGTCTGCTCCTGGAGCGGCCAGCCCGGGTCCGTGACCGTGACGATCACCAAGGACGCCGCCGAGATCTCGCGGTTCCTCGCCCAGCACCCGCTCAACGAGGACCTACCGGTGGAGGGGATCCTCCCCCGTGGGCAGGGGCTGGCCTACTCGAGTCCTCGGACCGCGGGCGACCTGGTCGTCCTGGTCGGCCAGGACCAGCTGATGACTCTGCAGGTGGTGCCGGCGTCGGGCTACGCGAACGCCTCCATCGACACCAGCGCCAGCGAGCGGGCTGTCGCCAAGGCGGGGTTGGCCCTGCTCGCCAGCTGACCGGTGGCTTCCGGGGCTCCGGCGCCTCCTGACGGCAACCACAAGGCCCTGCGAAGGAACCACAACTGACGGGTCAACGAGCACCTGAGAGGGGGTCAGGTGGGCCAGGCGTCGGCGAGGAGCTGGCGCGTGTCACGAAGCAGCTGCGGGAGCACCTTCGTCCGGCCGACGACCGGCATGAAGTTCGTGTCGCCGCCCCACCGCGGCACCACGTGCTGGTGGAGATGCTCGGCGATGCCTGCGCCGGCGACCGAGCCCTGGTTCATGCCGATGTTGAAGCCGTGGGCGCCCGACGCGGCACGGATCGCGGTCATGGCCTGCCGGGTGAGGTCGGCCACCTCGGCCACTTCAGGCGGCTCGAGGTCGGTGTAGTCGGCCACATGGCGGAACGGGCACACCATCAGGTGACCCGGGTTGTACGGGTACAGGTTCAACACGACGTACGACACCTCGCCCCGTCGCACGACCAGCCCGTCCTCGTCGGTCATCGACGGGATCGAGCAGAACGGACAGCCACCCTCGCCAACACCTGGCTTGTTCTCACCCTTGATGTAGGCCATCCGGTGCGGGGTCCACAGGCGTTGGAAGGGGTCGGACTCCCCCGCACCCTCCTGGGGCTCGAACAGCGTCATCGCCGGCCCGTCATCCGCGGCTCGTCATACCTGGGCTCGCTTCTCCACGGCCTCGACGATCCTGGCGATGGCCTCCGACACGGGTACGCCGTTGTCCTGGTCGCCGTTGCGGTAGCGGAACGACACCGCACCGTCCTCGACGTCACGGTCGCCGGCGATCACCATGAACGGCACCTTCTGCAGCTGCGCGTTGCGGATCTTCTTCTGCATCCGGTCGTCGGACTCGTCGAGCTCGACCCGGACACCCGCTTCACGCATCTGGGCGGCGACCTGACGCAGGTAGTCATGGTGTCGCTCGGCAATCGGGATCCCCTGCACTTGAACGGGCGCCAGCCAGGGCGGGAACGCACCGGCGAAGTGCTCGACCAGGACACCGAGGAACCGCTCGATCGAGCCGAACTTGGCGGAGTGGATCATCACCGGCTGCTGCCGCGTACCGTCCGCCGCCTGATACTCCAGCCCGAACCGCTCCGGCTGGTTGAAGTCGTACTGGACCGTCGACATCTGCCAGGTACGGCCGATGGCGTCGCGCGCCTGGACGGAGATCTTCGGTCCGTAGTACGCCGCACCTCCCGGGTCCGCCACGAGCTCGAGCCCTGACTCGGTGGCCACCTGCTCGAGGATGGCTGTGGCGGTCGCCCAGTCCTCGTCAGACCCGACGAACTTCGACGAGTCCGCGTCCCGGGTGGACAGCTCGAGATAGAAGTCGTCGAGCCCGAAGTCCTTGAGCAGACCCAGCAGGAAGTCGAGCAGGTGCTTGATCTCAGCCGGCGCCTGTTCGGCCGTCACGTAGGAGTGCGAGTCGTCCATCGTCAGGCCGCGCACCCGGGTGAGCCCGTGGACGACTCCCGAGAGCTCGTTGCGGTAGACCGCACCCAGCTCGAACAAGCGCAACGGCAGCTCCCGGTAGGACCGCCCACGCGACTTGAAGATCAGGTTGTGCATCGGGCAGTTCATCGCCTTGAGGTAATAGTTGCTGCCCTCCATCTCCATCGGCGGGAACATCCCGTCGGCGTAGTACGGCAGATGCCCCGAGGTCTCGAACAATCCCTGCTTGGAGATGTGCGGTGTGGCGACGAAGTCGAAGCCCTCCTCGATGTGCCGTTGGCGGACGTAGTCCTCCATGACCCTCCGGATGACGCCCCCCTTGGGGTGGAACACCGCCAACCCGGATCCGAGCTCGTCGGGGAAGCTGTACAGGTCGAGCTCACGGCCGAGTCGGCGATGGTCACGCCGCTCTGCCTCCTCGATCCGTCGCAGGTGTTCCTCCAAGGCCTCCTTGGACTCCCAGGCGGTGCCGTAGATCCGCTGCAGCTGCTGGTTCTTCTCATCACCCCGCCAGTACGCCGCGGCGCTACGCATCAGCTTGAACGCCGGGATGCGTTTCGTGGTCGGCAGGTGCGGGCCTCGGCAGAGGTCTCTCCACGCCAGCGAGCCGTCGCGCTTGAGGTTGTCGTAGATCGTCAGCTCGCCCGCACCGACCTCGGCGCCGGCGCCCTCGGCGGCGTCCTCGGCCCGGCCGGATCCCTTCAGCCCGATCAGCTCGAGCTTGTAGGGCTCGTCCTTGAGCTCGTCGATCGCTTCACCGTCGCTGACGGGTCGACGAGAGAACTTCTGCCCCTCCTTGATGATCTTGCGCATCCGGGTCTCGATCTTCTCGAGGTCCTCCGGCACGAACGGCGTGGCTACGTCGAAGTCGTAGTAGAACCCGTCGGTGATCGGGGGCCCGATCCCGAGCCTGGCGTCGGGGTACAGGTCCTGGACGGCCTGCGCGAGCACGTGCGCTGTGGAGTGGCGGAGGATGTCGCGACCATCGGAGGACTCGATCGTCACGCCCTCGACGACACTGTCGGCCGCGAGCTCGTGGGACAGGTCGCGCAGCTCACCGTCGACACGCGCGGCGATCACGTCCGGCTGCTCCGCGAAGAGCTCCCACACCTTCGTGCCCGTCGTCACGATCCGCTCAGCACGATCGGCTGCGCTGACGACGGTGACGCGGAGGTCGGACACGGGTACTCCTGGAGGCGGTACCGCCGAAGCGGTGTGTGGGGCGACCTGTGGTCGCACGGACCGCTCGATCGTATCGACCGGGTTCGGGCGGCGTCGCGGCAGTTTCCGACGGTCAAGGGTCGATCGGCCCGATCACGCAGACCGGACGTCCCTGGGCGTGCGGTCCGTCGAAGGTAGGTTTGAACGCGTGGAAGCGGCCATCGAGGTTCACGGCCTTCGCAAGCGCTTCGGAAGCACCGTGGCGCTCGACGGGCTCGACCTGGTCGTCCGTCCCGGCGAGGTGCACGGCTTCCTCGGGCCCAACGGCTCCGGCAAGTCGACCACCATCAGGATCCTGCTCGGCATGCTGCGCTGCGACGGCGGCCAAGCCCGGCTGCTCGGTGGGGATCCGTGGGTCGAGACAACCCGGCTGCACAGCCGGCTGGCGTACGTGCCCGGCGAGGTGTCGCTCTGGCCGAACCTGACTGGCGGCGAGGTCATCGACCTGCTCGGCCGGTTGCGCGGCGGCGTGGACCAGCACCGGCGCAGCGATCTGCTGGAGAGGTTCGAGCTCGACCCACGCAAGAAGTGTCGGACCTACTCGAAGGGCAATCGCCAAAAGGTCGCCCTGGTCGCCGGGCTGGCCTCGGATGCGGAGCTGTTGATCCTGGACGAGCCGACGTCGGGACTCGACCCGCTGATGGAGGAGGCGTTCCAGGAGGTCATCCGCGAAGCCCACGCCGCCGGCCGGACGGTGCTGTTGTCCAGCCACATCCTGGCCGAGGTCGAGGCCCTCTGCGACCGGGTGAGCATCATCCGGGCCGGCCGCAACGTCGAGACCGGCACGCTGGCCGAGCTCAGGCAGCTCACCCGCACGACCGTCATCGCCGAGACGTCCCGGCCCGCCGACCAGCTCGAACGCCTGGCCGGTGTCCGCAACGTCACCCTGGTCGACCACCGGGTGCGCTTCGACGTCGACTCCGAGCATCTCGACGAAGCGGTCCGCCACCTTTCGGCCCTCGGGGTGCGCTCCCTGGTCAGCCACCCGCCGACCTTGGAGGAGCTCTTCCTGCGGGCGTACGGCGACGACAGCGACATGGAAGGCCGAGACAGCCGGGACAGCCGGGCGGAGTCCGCATCGGTCGAGGGTGCCGGCGTACGTCGATGACGAGTCCCGACCGATTCACCGGGACGGCGACCCTCGTCCGTCTCGTCCTCCGCCGTGACCGCATCCGGCTGCCCATCTGGGTGCTGAGCATCGTCGGGCTGGTCGGGTTCTCCGCCCACGCCGTCCAGGGTGTCTACTCCACCGCCCACGACCGGGTCGTCTACGCAGAGACCGTCGGCCAGAGCTCCGGCTCGATCGCGCTCGCGGGTCCCCCTGTCGGGCTGCGGTCGATCGGTGGAGTCACGATCTTCGAGACCAGCGCGACGTCTCTCGTCGCCATCGCGTTGATGGCGATCTTCCTCACGATCCGGCATACCCGAGCGGAAGAGGAGGCCAACCGGACCGAGCTGATGCGAGCGGGCAGGCTGGGCCGGTTCGCCCCGCCTGCTGCGGCCGCGATCGCGGTCACCGGCGCATCGCTGCTGGTCGGCCTCGGGATCGCCGGCTGGTTCGTCGCGCTCGGCCTGCCCGCGAGCGGCAGCACGGCGTTCGGTGCCTCGGTGGCCGCGTTCGGGATCTGCTTCACCGCGGTGGCGCTCGTGGCCGCACAGGTCACGGAGCACGCGCGTGCAGCCACCGGCGGCGCAGCGGTCATCCTGGCTGTCGCGTTCGCACTGCGAGCGGTGGGCGACGTGGCGTGGGCTCCCCTGTCCTGGGCTTCCCCGATGGGCTGGTCCCAAGCCGTGCACCCCTTCGTCGACGACCGCTGGTGGCCGCTGCTGTGCGTCCTTGTGCTCAGTGCCGGTCTCGCGGTCGTGGCCGCGCACCTTCTCCAGCGCCGAGACCTCGGGGCCGGACTGGTCCCCACGCGGCTCGGCTCGCCCACCGCCGGACCGCGGCTCCGCAGCGCCTGGGGTCTGGCGGCCCGGCTGCAACGAGCCTCCGTCATCGGCTGGTCCGTGGGGTTGGGGCTCGGCGGCGTCGCCTTCGGCTCGATCAGCGGGGACCTGAACCGGTTGATCGAGGACCGCCCGGAGCTCAGGGACGTGCTGGTGCCGGGCGGCGGGGACATCACCGACGGCTACCTCGCGACGACCGCGCTGATCCTTGCGCTGGTGGCGGGCGGGTTCACCGTGGCGTCGACGCTCCGGCTGCGTTCGGAGGAGGTGTCAGGACGGGTCGAGCCCCTGCTGGCGACCAGGCTGAGCAGACTCCGGTGGTCGATCGCCAATTGCGCGTTCACCGGCGTCAGCACGGCCGTCGTGCTCGCCGCCGGAGGGATCGGACTCGGTGCGAGCAGTGCGATCGTGACGCACGACGCCGGACGGCTGACCGACTCGATCACCAGTGCGCTGCTCTACCTGCCGGCTGGCCTGGTGGTCGCCGCCGTCGCGCTGCTGCTCATCGGTTGGCTGCCGCGCGCCGCCGCCGCCGTGTGGGCGGTGCTGACCGCCTGCTTCGTCATCGGTTACCTCGGCCCGCTGTTCAACTTCCCGTCCTGGGTGAACGACGTCTCGCCGTACACTCACACCCCCTCGACGCTGACCGGCAGCTTCTCGATCGGCAGTCCGTTGACGCTGCTCGCCCTGACCGCCCTCGCCGGTGCTGTCGGCCTGGTCGGGCTCCGCAGGCGCGACCTCTCCTAACCCTTCTCGACCAGGTGCGACGACGCTCTCAGGTGGCCACGAACTCCATCACACGCCGCCAGGCGTCCCGGCACTCGTCGGACCACTCGGCGTAGGACCGGTCGAAGAAGCTGTGCGGAGCTCCTGGGTAGACGTGCAGGTCATGGACGACCCCGGCTTCGGTGAGGGCTCGATCGAAGCGCTCCACGTCCTCGATGGGGATCGAGGCGTCCGCGCCGCCGTACAGGCCGAGCACCTTTCCCTCGAAGTCGGCTGCGCGGTCGATCACCGAGGGAAGCTTGTCCTTCCAGTCAGCCGGCGTGCCGTAGAAGCTGATCACGCCACTGAGCCCGTGGTCGGCGAGGGCCTGTCTGAGCGAGAAGGCACCGCCCATGCAGAACCCCACGGTCATCACCCTGGCGACGCCGCGCTGGGATCGAAGGTGCTCCACGGCCGCAGCGACGTCGTCACGTAGGCGGTCGGGCTGCACCTGCTCGACGTGCGGCCAGAAGTCCCAGTCGGTGGGGCGCGGCTCGAGCCCCGCGGTGCGACCGAAGTAGTCGATGCTCACGGCGTCGTAACCCGAGGCCGCGAAGGCCTCCGTGAGCCGTTCGTAAAACGGGAAGAGGCCGCGGACGTCGGGCAGGACCACGATGCCGGTGCCGGCGGGGTCGGTGGCGTCAGCGCGGTGGGCGGCGAAGAGTGCGCCGTCGGCGGAGGTCAGCGTCAGCCGACGACCCGTCGGCATCGGGAACGGCATCGCGATGTCGGGAAGCTCGGCATCGGCGGGGACGCACATGTGGACCTCCTGGGTTCGTCGGCGGACACCGCCGAACGTACCCGCCGGGAGTTTCGCCACGCCTGTCGTCACGACGAGCCGTGTCCGGTCCGGGCCGTGGCGGTCATGTCTGAGCCGGCCTGGTCGGGGGTCCGGGCGGTGGTCCGGGCGGTCCGGGCCGGTCCGGGCGGTCCGGGCCGGTCCGGCTAGCCCAGGCGCTCGAGGGCCTCCGTCATCTGTTTCTCGGTCTCACCCGCGAGCTTCTCGAACTCCAGCTTCATCACCGGGGTGGCGAGCTTGGCCAGTCCATGCATCTCCAGCACGGCCTCGTAGGTGATCTCGCTGCCGGTCTGGGCGGGCATCACGGTGATCGTGTCGGTCGACGTGCTGCTGTCGTTGCGCCCGACGAGGACGATCGTCTGGTCGTCGAGCCGCTCGAGGGTGTAGGTGAGCTCAGCGGTGACGCCCAAGATCTTGGACACGTTGTGCCAAGACGACCCGACTTCGATGGGCCCGCTGTCGTTGCGGGTGCAGGACTGGGTACCGGGGTCCCATTCCTCGGCGTTCCCGAAGTCCTTGAGGTAGTCGAGCACCCGGTCCGGGCTCGGTGTCACGGTGAAGGTACGGCTGACCGTCGGCATGGCTTCCTCCTGGTGGCGAAAGCCGGCTCGTACCCCGGGCCCGCCGTGGGACACGGGGGCGGCCGCAGGTGCGTAACTTCGGCGCCGAAGCGCGCTCCGACTGGAGGCCGGGGCAAGGGGGTGGGCGATACTGGGTTCGAACCAGTGACCTCTTCGGTGTGAACGAAGCGCGCTACCACTGCGCCAATCGCCCGGACGAGCGCCCCGATGGAGGGTGCCGTGATCGGTGGCCCCGCGTCGAGCGGAACGTCGCCGAAAGGCTAGCGCACCGACCAGCGGCCGACGAAATGCCCTCGCCCATCAGACGAACATGCGAGAGGCCCCTCGGTCGTCCGGACAAGATTTTCCGGCCGTCCCAGCGCTTCCTCCGAGGATGTCCCGGTTTGCCTACCGGAGGTCGGGAAGTCCTCGGAATTCCTTCCGTTTTCACCGTCACGAGTGGGGAACTGCTGCGTTATCCATACGACCGCTAAGGAAGGCAAGATCGCTATGGACATCGCACCTGTCACCGTGAGTCACGACCTCACGTTGGAGCTCATCGACGCCAACGGGCAGGCCACGCCCCTGGAGGCGGAGCTTCGCTACGACAGCGTCGACCCGTACGCGATCGCGGCCTGCTTCGACACCGGCGAGGCCCGGGTCTGCTGGGTGTTCGCCCGTGACCTGCTCGCCTCCGGTCTTTACGAGCCCACCGGCGACGGCGACGTGCACGTCTGGCCGTGCCTGGACGCCCGGGGCCGCGCCGTCACCATCATCGAGCTGTCCTCGCCGGATGGCGAGGCGTTGATGCAGGCGCGCAGCGACGACGTCACCGCGTTCCTGCGGCGTACCGAGACCCTGGTCCCCAGCGGCACCGAGAACCAGCTGATCGACGTCGACGAGGCAATCGCCCAGCTGCTCGCCTGAGCGGTGACCTGAGTGGTAACCGGGGCCGTGATCCGGGGCGTTGTCTACCCTGGATCCCGTGACCTTCAGCCATGACACCGAGCTCTCCTTGCTGGTGGTCGTCGATCTCGTGAACACCGCGGCTGCGTGCGGTGGGACCGAGACGCTTCCGGACGCCGCTGCGCTCAGTACCTGGGTCGAGCGGCACCACGTCTCCAGCGTCGACCCCGCCGACTACGGCGACGTCGCCTCGGTCCACGCCGTACGCGAACGGCTGCGCGGCTGTTTCGGTCTCGACGACGCCGAGCAGCTCGGCGAGCGGGTCAACTCGCTCGTCGCGGAGGCGCCGGTGCAGCCTCGCCTGACGCACCACGACGGCTACGACTGGCACATCCACTACTTCGCCCCCGGGGCGACCCTGGCCGAGCACCTGGCCGTCGACGGCGGGATGGCGCTGGCCCACGTGGTGGCGGCCGGGGAGGTCGACCGACTCCGCGTGTGCGAGGCCCCGGACTGCGAGGCCGTGCTGCTGGACCTGTCCCGCAACCGGTCCAAGCGGTACTGCGACGCCCGCACCTGCGGCAACCGGCTGAACGTCGCGGCGTACCGGGAGCGCAAGCGCTCAGCGTCCGTGAGCACCTGAGGCCTGCCGGATGGGGTTCGAGATCAGCCGACACACCTCGCTGCCCGCGCTCGAAGCCTGGGAGCGGCTGACCGACTGGGAGCGGCATACGGCGCTGATCCCGCTCACGACCGTTACCCGGCTGCCCGGGCCGGCGGCCGGTGCTGGCTCGGGTTTCAACGCACGTACGTCGCTGGGCCGGGTGGGTTTCGACGACCCGATGGAAGTGACGTTCTGGCGGCCGCCGGCCGGGGACGCTCCGGGCGTGTGTCGGATCGTGAAGCACGGCCGGGTCGTCGTCGGGTGGGCCGTGCTGACCGTGACGCCGCAGGCCTCAGGTTCGACGGTCACCTGGCAGGAGGAGGCCGACGTGCGGCTCGGCGGCCCGCTGCTTCGTCGGCCGAACGCCATCGTCGGCAAGGCGGTCTTCTCCCGACTGGTCGACCGCCTGCTCGCCGACTAGCTCGACCCGGATCCTCTGCGGTGCCGGCCACCCGCCCCGACCGTCTGCCGACGAGTGCCGGAAGACGTCCAGCCGACCGACCACCCGCCCGTCTGTCTGCCGACCAGTGCCGGAAGACGCACCCCCGACGGCCACCACCTCGACCGTCTGCCGACCAGTGCCGGAAGACGTCCAGCCGACCGGCCACCCGCCGCGTCCGTCTGCCGACCAGTGCCGGAAGACGTCCAGCCGACCGGCCACCCGCCGCGTCCGTCTGCCGACCAGTGCCGGAAGACGCACCCCCCGACCGGCCACCGCCCCGACCGTCTGCCGACCAGCGCCGGAAGACGTCCAGCCGACCGGCCACCCGCCCCGACCGTCTGCCGACCAGCGCCGGAAGACGCACCCCCCGACGGCCACCACCTCGACCGTCTGCCGACCAGTGCCGGAAGACGCCCCCGACCGGCCACCACCTCGACCGTCTGCCGACCAGCGCCGGAAGACGCCCCCCCGACCGGCCACCACCCCGACCGTCTGCCGACCAGCGCCGGAATACGCACCCCCGACGGCCACCACTCGACCGTCTGCCGACCAGTGCCGAAGACGCACCCCCGACGGCCACCACCCCGTCCATCTGCCGACCAGTGCCGGAAGACGCACCCCCGACGGCCACCACCTCGACCGTCTGCCGACCAGTGCCGGAAGACGTCCAGCCGACCGGCCACCACCCCGACCGTCTGCCGACCAGTGCCGGAAGACGTCCCCGACGGCCACCACCCCGACCGTCTGCCGACCAGTGCCGGAAGACGTCCAGCCGACGGCCACCACCCCGACCGTCTGCCGACCAGTGCCGGAAGACGTCCCCCCGACCGGCCACCACCCCGACCGTCTGCCGACCAGTGCCGGAAGACGCACCCCCCGACCGGCCACCACCCCGCCGTCTGCCGACGAGTGTCGGAAGACGTACGCCCGACGGGCTTAGGGGTCGAGGTCCTGCGGTTCGCGGCTCCGCCACACACCGGCGACCGCTTCGGTCACGTCATGCACGTCGAGCGCCCGGCCGTCGATGTCGTGGATCGCCTGGACATCGCGGGTGGTTGAGGTGAGGAATACCTCGTCCGCCTCGGCGAACTCCGCCATCGAGATGTCCCGCTCATGCACGTCGTACCACTCGATCACGAGCTCGCGGGTCACCCCGGCCAGGCATCCCGCCGACAGCGGTGGCGTGACGACGGTGCCGTCGAAGACGCAGAACACGTTCGTGCCGGTGCCCTCGCACAGGTTGCCGATCGTGTTGGCGAAGATCGCCTCGGTCGCGTCGCGCTCGGCGGCGTACGCGAGGGCGATCACGTTGTCGGCGTACGACGTCGTCTTGAGCCCGGCCGTGGCACCTCGTTCGTTGCGCGGCCACGGAACGACGACGCCCTTCGTCGACGGCGCGAACGGCGCGGCCGGGGCGGTGACCACGGCCAGCGTCGGCTCCTGAGTATCCCGGTTGGAGCCGAGGGGCGAGATTCCGGCGGTGTAAGTGATGCGAATCCGGCCCAGGGGCAGTTGCTGACCCTCGATCGTCGCGTCGATCGCCTTGCCGACCAGGGCGTGGTCGGGTTCGGGAAGGCCCAGTCCGGCAGCGCTGCGGGTCAGCCGGCGTAGGTGGCGGGTGAGGGCGAACGGCTGGTTGTCGACGACCTTGATCGCCTCGAACACCCCGTCGCCCACCGTGACGCCGTGATCGAGGACCGACAGGGCAGGACCGTTCGGGTCGACCAGGGACCCGTTGCACCACGCACGCATTCCGTCACCGTATCGGCGGGGGCGACCCCGCGCGACCAACCCCGCGCGACCAACCACTCGTGGCCGGACACTCAGACAGGCCCCGAATTTGTGCAGGTGCCCGGATCGGCTAATGTTCTCTCTCGCAACACCGCCACGTTTCCTACCGATCTGAGACCGGTCTGGGACACTGTGACGGGTCGCGTGCGGACGTAGCTCAGTTGGTAGAGCGCAACCTTGCCAAGGTTGAGGTCGCGAGTTCGAGCCTCGTCGTCCGCTCGGAGAGGGTCGTGGCTTGCCCATCCCACGGTGGAGTGGCCGAGAGGCGAGGCAACGGACTGCAAATCCGTCTACGAGGGTTCAAATCCCTTCTCCACCTCGAACAGATCCACCAGCACATCAGCACCACCAGCAACACCCCGGGCGATTGGCGCAGCGGTAGCGCGCTTCCCTGACACGGAAGAGGTCACTGGTTCAAACCCAGTATCGCCCACCAGCAGTGCCGCAGCTCAGAGACGGTCCGACTAAGCGAAACTGACGTGCGGATTGACTCAGGATCGCGGCCCGGTTCGGTCCCGTAGTCGTGCGCTGAGGCACGCGGTAAGGGACAACGAGCAGGTTTCGGCAGCGGGCGAGCGGGCGTGTGGAGCATGCTCGGCTCATGAAGACACGAGTGATCCGCGCTGGCGAGGGTGAGATCCTCGGTTCACCGCTGGGATGTCGGGACCGGTTCCTGGTCGACTCCAAGGACTGGGGTGGCAACCTGGCGGTCGTCGAACACCTGTTGGCTCCGCGCGCCATCGCCGCTCCCCTGCATCGGCACACCAAGGAGGACGAGTTCAGCCTCATCCTGGAAGGTCGGGTCTGGTTCGTCGCCAACGACGAGGAACACGTCGCCGAGGTCGGCGACCTCGTCTTCAAGCCGCGCGGCGAGTGGCACACGTTCTTCAACGCCGCCGATGAGCCCGCCCGCCTGCTGGAGCTGATCTCGCCAGGCGGGTTGGAGGAGGCGTTCCGCATCATCGACACCGCAACGGACGACGTCGACCTCGGCCCGGTCATCGCTCCCTACGGCTGCGAGGGCGACTTCGAAGCCACCCTGCCCATCATCGAGAAGTACGGGCTGACCTTCGGCTAGCGAGGCCGCAGCCCTGGGCAATCGCGAGGAAGCGTCGACTGACGCAGCCCGGTCAGCTTCGAGACCGACGACCCCTGGCCTGCTGTGACAGCAGAGGTCAGGGGTCGTGGATGTTGCGTCTGCCCTGCCGGGTGAGCCAGCGCTCGAACACCCCGCAGCTTGGAGCCGGCTGGCCGAGCTAGCCGGCCGTCCTGTCGGTGGTGCCGTCGTGCGGGTCGACGCTCGTCTGGTCGCGGTTGCCCGACTCTCCGGTCGGCCGTTCCGCGCCGCTTTCGTCGTCGGTGCCGGTGTGCTCGCGTCCGGCCTCGGTGCCTTGTTTGTCGAGGACGTCCTCGCCGCGGGTCGTGCCGGCTGGTGTGAGCAGGGCCGACGCCGGGGTCGTCGCCGACGTTCTCCGGTGCCTCCGCGGCCGGTTGCTCATCTGCAGGCGAGGCCGTCGCGCCCCCGGGTGTCTGGGCGGGGTCAGGAGAGGTCAGCCCGCTCTCACCCGAGGTGTCGCTCGACGCCCCGGAGGAATCCGAGGCTTCGGGGAAGTCCGATCCGGTGCTGCGGCCCTCGTAAGGCGGCAACGTGCTGCCGCTGGTGTCGATGTCACCACCCGGAGTCGGATTGGCGCCCTCGTGGAAGTCGTTGCCGATCCGGTCCTGGCCTGGTGGGGCGACGCCCGAGTCGGGCTGATTCGATTCTGTGGACATGGTGCGCTCCTCCTCCATGCACGCGGCATGTTCTGAGAACCCCTCCGTACCCGTACAGGTCAGAATCAACCGGTCCTTGGGCATCTCAGGTGGAGCAACGCAGCTTGCTCTTGACCAGGCCGCAGGTCACGGTGCGTGTCGCCTTCGTCGCCGGGGTCTGGCTGTCGGTCAGGGTGACGGTGTAGGAACCCTTCGCGGCGTACGTGACAGACACCGGCGATCCGACCCCCGACTTGCCGTTGCCGAAGGTCCACCGCAGCGTTCCCGTGCCCTTGCCGGAGAAGCTGCAGGTGGCCGCGGAGCACGATCCCGACGTGATCGAGGCGGGGGCGGCGACGGCGACCGGACCGCTGGAGGTCACCGCCCCGCACCCGACGCTGTTGCAGGCCCGGACCGCGTAGTAGTACGTGCCGGCGGCCGGGGCGTCGGTCGCTGACGTCGCGCTTCCGGCGTACACCGCCGGGGTGGTGGTCGAGACCGTGCTGGAGGTGTCCCGGAAGACCTGATAGCTGGTGACCGGACTACCGCCGTCGTTCGCCGGAGCCGTCCACGCCAGCGAGACAGTCGAGCCGGACACGGACGTGGTGAGGCTCCCCGGCGCGTCGGGCGCCGTGGCCGTCGGTGTGCCGCCGGACATCCGGCCGGCCACGTTCGCGCGGATCGCCGGCAGGTCGGCGTACAGCACACCGCCGGGGCAGGCCGTGGCCGCCCAGTCCCGGTGCCCGGAGATCGTCGGCACGTCCTTGGTCGTGCCGTTGACCGGATTGACGAAGTGCACACTGCCCTGCGGATCGAGCCGGTGTCGGGTCGACAGCGATGCGAGCAGCCCTTCGAGCCCGTCCACGGCGGCTGCGGGGGGTGTGGTGTCTCCGGAGCACTCCGACGTCGGCTCGTAGCAGCCCATCAGCGCGATCCCGGCGTTGCCCGAGTTGTTGCCGGACACGTGGGCACCCGTGACGACGTTGTCGGTGCCGGCTTGGTGGGCGAAGTCGGACCCGTCCCCGCCTGCGTACAGGCACGACGCGCTGGTGTGGCCGGAGTACCGCCCCTCGTAGACGGTTCCGCGCCCGTCGACCAGGTACTGGTAACCGATGTCGGACCACCCGTTGGTCTGCACGTGATAGCTGAAGATCGCACGCACCGTGGCGGCGTAGTCCTGGGCCGGGTCGTTCGATCCCGCGGTGTGATGCACGGTGAGCGCCTGCACCGGGTAGTACGTCGGGGTGTCCGTGCCCTTCGACCATCCGGTGATCGATTCGTCGGCACCCCAGTCCGCCCGGGACATGCATCCGGGCGTGGCGCCGGCCGCGTCGGAGGGACGGTGGCCTACGACGACCGTGGGACCGTCAGTGGCGTTGATGGCTGCGGCGCGCCAGTGATGTCCAGCGCGAGGCAACCCGCGCACCTGGTAGGCGTCGGCACGATCGACACTCACCAGCGCGCCGGTGAAGTGCCCGGGTGCCTGCGCCCCGTCCTGGTCCAGCGCCTGCCAGGCCGTCCAGCGCCCGTTGACGTGGAAGCGCGCCTCCCCGAACGGTGTCGGACCGCGGTCGGTGAGATGACTCGACGGAGTGGCCAGGTCCGCCACCACCCCGAAATACTCGATCGGGAAGCCGACCTTGACCGGCGCGTTCCCGACCGGCCGGGTGTCGTTGAGCGGCCGATGGCTGGTGACTGCGGTCGCCGTCGGCAGGAAGCTCAACGAGAGGGCCGCCACCAGCGTGACGACGAGGGTGACGATGCGCGTGACGGCGCGTGGGTGCGCGTGCATGGTGCTCCTGGATGCGAGGGGGGTGACGCGGCCATTATGCGCAATCGTCGCGACTCCGGACATAGCTCGATCGGGCTACCCCGCCTAGTTGGATAGAGGGACAGCGCCATGCATGCTGAAGAGATGACGCCCCATGATGAGGACAAAGGCAACTTCGACGACACCGAGCCTGCACACGGTCACGAGCACGACCACGCGGACGGCGCGCACCACGCGCACGACCACGCCCACGGCGATGCCGAGCACCGCCACGACCACGACGAAGCAATCTCCGGCGAGGGACTGGCCGGCGGACCGGTGGATCACCCCGGCACGCCGTCGGGCGACTACGACGACAAGGACCAGTGACCGCGGTCCGCCAAGCGACGGGTCGCCACCCCCAGCAGGTACGAGCGGAGCTTGCCGGCCGGCTTTCCCGCTAGGGTCCATCCATGAGTGAGGACCTCGACCCCGCCACGACCAACCCCGAGCTCTACAAGGTGGTGTTCGAGAACCACCGGGTCCGTGTCCTGGAGTACGTCGACCGACCCGGAGACCGGACGACTCCACACGCTCACCCGGACAGCATCATGTACACGCTCAGCTCGTTCCGGCGCCGACTGCACGCAAACGGCCAGACCCGCGAGGTCGACATGCAACCGGGCGGCGTCTATTGGCTGGCGGCGCAGGAACATGTCGGGGAGAACATCGGCGACACCGAGACCCACACGCTGTTCGTCGAGCTCAAGGAGCCAGAGCCCGGCACCCATGCGGACTCCAGCGCCCTCGGTCCGGTCTGAGCCGACTCACCCTCAGGGCGCCGACGTCGTCGGGCTCCGATGCACGCACCCGCTACGCGGACATGTTCGCGACCCGGCTCGCCACTCCGAGGGCTGCGTCGATCTCGGACTGGCTCAGCGGTCGCTCAGCACTGGTGGCGATGACCATCAGATCCCCGAGCAGGTCGATCTCCGCGAGCATGTCGACATCATGGACGGACGACGTCGTCGTACACGTCGCGGCCATCGGGTCCGTCATACCGGCTCACGCAACTGCCTCTTACTCAGTGCCAACGACCACGGGCGGCTCGAGGCACCGATTGCGAGCGCGTCCACCCCTACGGTGCCCTAGCCGGGCCGGGACATAACGGACAGCCGTTCAAAGATGACCCGAAGTGACCACCGGCGGATCACCCAGCGGGAACTCCGCCGGTTCAGGGGTTTGGTTCAGATGGGTCCGCGACGGGTGCCGAGACGGTCGCCGTCCGCGAACGGCCGTCGATCCTGTCGGGCCGCTTGACCATCTGTCGGCACGGGACCGAGACTGGTGATGAACGGTGTGAACGCACCCCATACCGACTCAGAACGAGGCAGATCAGATGACGACCTCTCGCTCCCCCCTCACGTCCTTTTCCGGGCGACCCGACGCACCCGGCTGCCCGCTCGGCCGAGCCGGCTGCGGGCGCTCCCCGGAATCGCGGCACTGCTGCTCGCCACGTCGCTCCTGCCGGCCTGCACCTCGAGCGCGGACGCGATCCGACCATGGCCTGGACGGGCGCTGAAGACGGCTCCTCTGCGCCGAAGTGGGGAGCGAGGCGGCGAAGTCGGCCTGGGACGAGGACGTCGAGCATCGGGCGGAGCAAGCCGGTCCGGAGTACCCCGACGACGCCTTCCTGTTCCGACGGCTGATGACCTCGGGCTCACCGGACCGCACCGCGTTCAAGCAGGCCAAGCAGCAAGCCGTTGCGCTTCGCACGCTGGCGGACAAGCAGCCGGCCAGGGTCGCTGGCCGCGCCTGGAACTTCCTGGGACCCACGAACGTCGGCGGCCGCGTGGTTGACGGCGTCGTGGACCCCACCGCCGAGGACACAATCTTCGTCGCCACGTCCACCAACGGGGTCTGGAAGTCCAGCGACGCCGGGCAGACCTTCACCTCCGTGTGGCCCTCCCACCTCACCCACTCCATGGGTGCCCTGGCGATCACACCGGACGGCACCTTGTTCGCCGGCACCGGTGAGACCAATCCCGGCGGGGGCAGCATCACCTACGGCGGGGACGGGATCTACCGCTCGACCGACGGCGGGGACTCCTGGCAGCACGTCGGCTTGACGACGTCGGGCACCATCGGCCGGATCGTCGTCGACCCCGAGGACGCCGATCGGATCTGGGTGTCGGTGAGCGGCAACCTGTTCACTCCCGGCGGTCAGCGCGGCGTCTACGTCAGCGTCGACGGCGGGGACTCCTGGCAGCAGTCCCTCGCCTCGCCGAACCCGACGACCGGGTCGACCGACATCGCCGTCGACCCCTCCGATCCCGACCATGTGATCGCGACGATGTGGGACCACATCCGCAAGCCGGACGCACGGGTCTACACCGGCTCCGGCTCCGGCGTGTGGGAGACCCGCGACGGCGGCGGCTCGTGGCAACGGCTCGGAGCGGCACAAGGACTGCAGCCGCCGTCCGCCGACACCGGACGGATCGGTGTGGCGTTCGCGCCCAGTGATCCGGACCGGGTGTGGATCATCTACGCCAACGACGAGACCGGGGCGTTCGAGAACTTCTTCCGGTCCGACGACAACGGCTCGACGTGGCAGCGCCCGGCCGGCGCCGACCAGCTCAGCAGCTCCCAGAGCGTGTACGGCTGGTGGTTCGCCCGGCTGTACGCCGACCCGGACGACGCCAACCGTCTCTACGTGACCGGCCTCAACATGTGGGAGACCACGGACGGCGCACAGAGCTTCCACACCGTCGGCGGTCTGCACGCGGACCAGCACGTGGTGATGTACGACCCGGACGTCCCCGACCGGGTCTACGTCGGCAACGACGGCGGGCTCTTCGTCAGTGAGCAGGACGGGCAGAGCTTCACGCAGTCCGACGACCAGCCGTGGTCGCAGTACGCCGGGCTCGACGTCTCCGAGCAGGACCCGTCGCATGTCGTCGGCGGCCTGCAGGACAACGGCACCCGGGCCAGCTGGACGCAGCCACCGTTCGGCTCGATCTTCGGAGGCGACGGGCAGCGATCGCTGATCGACCCCACCGATGTCGACAACTACTACGCCTGCGCGCAGTACGGCGTCTGCGCGCGGTTCGACGACGGAACCTCCAGCAGCATGCGGTTCACCTCCGACCGGTTCCCCTACTTCACGCAGTACGAGTTCGACCCGAACGACTCCGACGTGATGTACGGCGGCGGCAACCGCCTCAACCGTTCGACCGACGGCGGCGCCACGTTCACGCCGATCACCGGTGACCTCGGCAAGGGCGAGGCAGGCAACGAGCCGAACCCGCTCTACCGCAACCACTACGGCACGATCTCGACGCTCGCCATCGCCCCGACCGACTCCAAAGTGATCTACGTCGGCACCGACAACGGCTACTTCTACAAGTCGACGGACGCCGGCAGCAGTTTCACCGAGCTGCCGCCACCGGTGCGCGACCACCTGTGGATCCAGCGGGTGATCGTCGACCCGCGCCATGCCCGACAGGTGTACGTGACGTTCTCGGGCTATCGCGAGGGCGACAACGCGCCGTACGTGCTGCGCTCCCAGGACGGCGGGCGGACGTGGCGCGACATCTCCGCGAACCTCCCGCACGCCCCGGTCAACGACCTCGCCGTGGCCCACGGCCATCTCTATGTCGCCACTGACGTCGGGGTCTTCGCGTCGTCGGTCGGAAAGCCGAAGTGGTACGCCTTCGGAAGCGGTATGCCGCAGCTCGTCACGACCGATCTGCGCTACGTGCCCGGCTCCAAGCAGCTGTTCGTGGCGACCTTCGGGATGGGCGTCTGGTCGACCAGGATCTGACTCTCGCCCGGTGGGACGACCCCGCCTCGGTGGGCGGCACCGGCTGCACGGGAGAATGATCCGCGTCAGGATGGGCGCGCACCGCAATGCCTGATCCGGCATTGCATCCCGTGACCTGACCACCCGCCCACCGAGGAGACCGATGGAAGTCTGGCCAGGCGGCCCTTACCCGCTCGGAGCCACGTACGACGGCGCTGGCACGAACTTTGCGCTCTTCTCCGAGATCGCCGAGTCCGTGGAGCTGTGCCTGTTCGACGACGACGGCAGCGAGACCCGGATCCCGATGACCGAGCGCGACGCGCTGGTCTGGCACGCCTACCTGCCCCGGGTCACGCCCGGCCAGCGCTACGGCTACCGGGTGAACGGGCCCTACGAGCCGGAGCACGGCCACCGCTGCGACCCGAGCAAGCTGCTGATCGATCCCTACGCCAAGGCGCTCGAAGGCGGCATCGACTGGGCGCCAGCGTGCTTCTCCTACACCTTCGAGGACCCCAAGAAGCGCAACACCGACGACTCGGCACCGCACACGATGAAGTCCGTGGTGATCAACCCGTTCTTCGACTGGCAGGAGGACCGCCCGCCGCGGCACCCGTATCACGAGACGGTCATCTACGAGGCGCACGTCAAGGGCCTGACCCAGACGCACCCCGACATCCCCGACGAGATCCGCGGCACGTACGCCGCCCTGGGCCATCCCGCGATGGTCGAGCACCTGACCGACCTCGGCGTCACCGCGATCGAGCTGATGCCGGTCCACCAGTTCGTCAACGACTCGGGGCTGGCCGACAAGGGACTCGCGAACTACTGGGGATACAACACGATCGGGTTCCTGGCCCCGCACAACGCCTACAGCTCGTCAGGGCAGACCGGCGAGCAGGTGCCGGAGTTCAAGGCCATGGTGCGCGAGCTCCACCGTGCCGACATCGAGGTCATCCTCGACGTGGTCTACAACCACACGGCCGAGGGCAACCACCTCGGCCCGACCCTGAGCTTCCGCGGCATCGACAACACCGCCTACTACCGCCTGGTCGACGACGACCCGTTCCACTACTACGACACGACCGGCACCGGCAACACCCTGCTGATGCGCAACCCCCATGTGCTGCAGCTGATCATGGACTCGCTGCGCTACTGGGTCACCGAGATGCACGTGGACGGTTTCCGCTTCGACCTGGCCGCCTCCCTGGCCCGGCAGTTCCACGAGGTCGACCGGCTCAGCGCCTTCTTCGACCTGGTGCAGCAGGACCCGGTCGTCTCGCAGGTGAAGCTGATCGCCGAGCCCTGGGACGTCGGCCCGGGCGGCTACCAGGTCGGCAACTTCCCGCCGCGCTGGACGGAGTGGAACGGCAAGTACCGCGACACCGTCCGCGACTACTGGCGCGGTGAGCCGGCGTCGCTGGGCGAGTTCGCGGCGCGGCTGTCCGGCTCGAGCGACCTCTACGAGAGTGACGGTCGGGCGCCGTACGCCTCGATCAACTTCGTCACCGCCCACGACGGCTTCACGTTGCGCGACCTGACGTCGTACAACGACAAGCACAACGAGGCGAACGGCGAGGGTGGCAACGACGGCGAGAGCCACAACCGCTCCTGGAACTGCGGTGTCGAGGGGCCGACCGACGACGCCGAGGTGTTGGCGCTGCGGAGCCGGCAGGAGCGCAACTTCCTCACCACCTTGCTGCTCAGCCAAGGCGTGCCGATGCTGCTGCACGGTGACGAGCTCGGTCGCACCCAGCAGGGCAACAACAACGTCTACTGCCAGGACAACGAGCTGTCGTGGGTCGACTGGTCCGACGTCGACGAGGACCTGCTGGCCTTCACCCGCCGGCTCGTGGAGCTGCGGACGCGAGCACCAGGTGTTCCGTCGCCGTCGGTTCTTCACCGGCACCGCCGCGGACGACGGGCTGCCCGACATCGCCTGGCTGAGTCCGGACGGCACGCCGATGGGCGCCGACGACTGGGACCAGGCGTCGGTGCGTCCGCTGGCGGTGTTCCTCAACGGCGACGGCATCACCGAGCCCGGGTTGCGCGGCGAGGAGATCGTCGACGACTCGTTCCTGCTCATGCTCAACCCCGGCCACGAGGACGTCGCCATGACCCTGCCGGACGGACCGTTCGGGGACACCTGGCAGCTCGTGCTCGACACCAACCACGCCGCAGCTGTGGTCGCCGACGACGAGAAGCCGGAGGCGGCCGGAGCCGAACGAGTGGTCGTCGCCCGCTCGGTCGTCGTGATGCGGCGTGTCTAGGAGGTCGCAGCGCCGGCCCGATCACCGCCACCTACCGACTCCAGCTGCACGCGGGCTTCACGTTCGCCGATGCCCGAGCGCGTCGTGCCGTACCTGGCCGAGCTCGGGGTCTCGCACCTCTACCTGTCGCCGATCCTGCAGGCTGCGCCCGGCTCGATGCACGGCTACGACGTCGTCGACCACAGTCGGTCTCGCGCCGAGCTCGGTGGCCGTCCCGGGCTGGAGGCGCTGGCGGCGGCGGCGCACGAGCACGACCTGGGCATCGTGGTCGACGTGGTCCCCAACCACATGGCCATCCCGGAGCCGGAGCACCTGAACGCCCCGCTGTGGGACGTGCTGGCCCACGGTCAGGACTCGCCCTACGCCCACTGGTTCGACGTCGACTGGGAGCTCTGCGCCGGGACGGCTCGGGCTGCCCGTGCTCGGTGACACGCTCGACGCGGTTCTCGCTGCCGGAGAGCTGGCGCTGGACACGCACGACGGGGCCGCGGTCGTCCGCTACCACGACCACGTGTTCCCCGTCGCCGAGGGCACCGCGGGCCCGGACGGTGCCGATGTGGCCGAGGTGCTCGACCGACAGCACTACCTGCTCGCCTCGTGGCGGGACAAGGACCGGGTGCTCGGCTATCGACGGTTCTTCGACGTCGACACCCTGATCGCCGTACGCGTCGAGCTCGACGACGTCTTCGACGAGACCCACGCCTGCTGATCGACCTGTACGCCGCCGAGGTGATCGACGGCTTCCGCATCGACCACCCGGACGGTCTGGCCGACCCCGAGGGCTACCTCGAGCGCCTGCACGAGGCCACCGACGGCGGCTGGGTCGTCGTCGAGAAGATCCTGGAAGGCGACGAGCGGTTGCCCTCGATTTGGGACACCGCCGGGACGACCGGCTACGACGCACTGAGCGTGATCCAGACCGCGATGACCCCGGGGACCGGCGACCGTCTCGACAGGCTGTGGCGCGAGCTGGCCGGGGACCAGACTCTGGCCGACGTGGAGCACGAGGCCAAGCGGCAGGTCGTCACCACGATGCTGGCCCCGGAGGTGGCCCGCCTGGCCCGCCGGGCCGCGGAGATCCCGGACGTGCAGCGGGCGAGACCCGCCGGTGTCTCCGACACGACGCTGACGCGAGGCCTTCGAGACGCTGCTGTCCCACGTCGAGGTCTACCGCGCCTACGTTCGACCGGGCACGCCGGTCGATCCGGTCTCGGTCCAGCAGCTCGACGCGATGGTGTCGCCGCGCAACCGCGGAGCGCCCGGACCTTGCCGATGTCGTGACCGCGCTTCGCGACGTGCTTCTCGACGTCGACGAGACCGACCCGTCGGTACGCGACCTGGTCGTCCGCTTCCAGCAGGTCTGCGGGCCCGCCATGGCCAAGGGCGTCGAGGACACCACGTTCTACCGCTACAACCGGTTGCTCGCCCTCAACGAGGTCGGTGGCGACCCAGCAGCGCTGGAGGCGCCCGGCTCGGACCGGCTGCACTCCTGGGCCGAGCACCAGCAAGGCGCCACCCGTCCGGGCTGACGACGCTGTCCACCCACGACACCAAGCGCAGCGAGGACGTCCGCGCCCGGCAGCTCGCGATCGCCGCCGACCCCGACGCGTGGCAGCGACTGTGGTCCTACGTGGCGGCTCGGGCCGCGGCCCAGGTCGTCGACCTCCCCACGGCGTACCTGCTCTTCCAGACGCTGCTCGGCGCGTGGCCGATCGAGGAGCAGCGGCTGACTGACTACCTGGTCAAGGCGATGCGCGAGGCCAAACGGCATACGACGTGGAACGACCCGGACGAAGGCTACGAACATCGGGTGCTCGAGCTGGGCGCGTGAGTGCCTGCACGACGATGCGCTCGTCCGCCACCTCGCCCAGCTGACCGACACCGACGGGCCACACGCCGACGCCATCGTCGCCACCACGCTCGGGGTCAAGCTGCTGCAGCTCACCGTGCCCGGTGTCCCGGACGTCTACCAGGGATGTGAGGTCGTCGCGCGACACCTTGTCGACCCCGACAACCGGCGGCCGGTCGACTACGACGCGCTGCGCGAGCGCCTGCACGACGAGGGGACCACCGACCGCGTCCGCTCGAGCAGCCTCGACGAGGAGCTCTCGGCGGCCAAGCTGTCGCTGACCTCGAAGGTCCTGCACCTACGGCGGGACCAGCCGCACCTGTTCGGGGCAGAGGCCGCCTACCACCCGCTGCCGTCCTCGCCCGACGTCGTGGCCTTCGCGCGTTCGCACGGTGATGCAGTCCTCGTGACCGTCGCCAGCCGCCCGGGGACCGGGTCGGGCCAAGCCGAGGTGACGCTGCCTGACGGACGCTGGACCAGCCTGCTCGACGCGTCCACCCGGCGCACGCAGCAAGGGGGTCGCCGGCAGCTCGTCGACCTCTGTGCGGCCCCTGGCGTGGCGCTGCTCATCAAGGAGACAACCCGATGAGGTTCACCGTCTGGGCACCACGGGCACAGTCGACGGTCGACCTCGTGGTCGAGTCCGACGGGGTGCGCACGCCCTACCCGATGAAGCCGACCGAGCACGGGCACTGGGAGATCGAGCTCGAAGCGCCGCCGGGGACGCGCTACGCCTTCTCCCTCGACGGTGGCGAGGCGCTGGCCGATCCTCGTGCGCTCCGGCTGCCCGACGGCCCGTCGGGCTTGGCCGAGGTCGTCGCGCTCGACGCCATCGAGCTGGGCCGACCAGGCCTGGCGCGGCGTCCCGCTGCCCGGTGCGGTGATCTACGAGCTGCACGTCGGCACGTTCACGACCGAGGGGACCTTCGACGCCGCGATCGACCACCTCGACCACCTCGCCGAGCTGGGGGTCGACATCGTCGAGCTGATGCCGGTCGCGACCTTCCCCGGCCGCTACGGCTGGGGCTACGACGGCGTCGGACTCTGGGCCGTGCACGAGCCCTACGGCGGACCGTACGGCCTGTCCCGGTTCGTCGACGCCTGCCACGCCCGAGGCCTCGGCGTCGTGCTCGACGTCGTCTACAACCACCTCGGACCGAGCGGCAACCGGCTCAGCGACTTCGGGCCGTACTTCACCGATCGCTACGGCACCCCGTGGGGTGAGGCGCTCAACCTGGACGACGCCGACAGCGACCCGGTCCGCAGCTTCATCGTCGAGAACGCCTTGATGTGGCTGCGCGACTTCCACGTCGACGGGCTGCGTCTGGACGCCGTTCACGCGTTGTACGACGACCGGGCGGTCACCTTGCTCGAGGAGCTCTCGACCGAGGTCAGCGCAGCCTCGGCCGGACTCGGACGACCGCTGTGGCTGATCGCGGAGTCGGACCGGAACGACCCGAACACGGTGACCCCGCGGGAGGCCGGTGGTCTCGGCCTGAACGCCCAGTGGGCCGACGACGTCCACCACGCCCTGCACGTGGCTGCTGACCGGCGAGACCCAGGGCTACTACGAGGACTTCGCCGCTCCCGGCGCGCTCGCCAAGGTGCTCGAGAGCGTCTTCCTGCACGACGGCACCTACTCGACCTTCCGGCGGCGGACGCACGGACGTCCGGTCGACCGGACGAAGACGCCGGGTTGGCGGTTCGTGGTCTCTCTGCAGACGCACGACCAGGTCGGCAACCGTGCCACCGGCGACCGGCTGTCCGCACGCCTGTCGGTCGACCAGCTCGCCTGTGGGGCGGCGCTGCTGCTCACCGGACCCACCACGCCGATGCTGTTCATGGGTGAGGAGTGGGGCGCGTCGACGCCGTGGCAGTACTTCACCGACCACACCGACCAGGGCATCGCCCAGGCCGTCCGACGTGGTCGGCGCGACGAGTTCGCCGCCCACGGCTGGGACCGCAAGGACGTGCCCGACCCCCAGTCGGAGCAGACCGCGATCAGGTCCCGGCTCAACTGGTCGGAGGTGTCCGAGCCGCCGCACGATCGCCTGCTCAGGTGGTACCGCACCCTGATCGCGCTGCGTCGCGACCGACCGGACCTGGGCGACCCTCGTCTGGACCTGGTGGAGGTGACGCACGACGTCGAGGCACAGACCGTGCTGGTCCGCCGGGGGGCGCACCTCGTGGTGGTCAACCTGGCCGCCGAGCAGCGCACCGTCGGGTTCGACGTGGACTACGACGTCACTGTCGTCGCTGCCTGGGACGAGCAGCACACGACCGTCCGGGCCGACGAGGTCACCCTGGCGGCGTACACGTCGGTGATCCTGGGTCCGCCGCTCTGACCCCAGACAGCCGCCCAAGGCGGCCCCTGCTGTGTGAGGCCGCCTCGGGAGATCGTTGTCGCCGAGGTGGTCGGCGGTCGGTGAGCAGGTCAGTCGTCTGAGTCGCCGGTCACCCGGTCCTGGGAGACGTCGTCCTGCGCATCCTGCGCGTCGGCGGGATCTCCTTGATCGTCCGCCGCGTCGTCCTGGTCGTCCCGGTCGTTCGAGGTACGGCTGGGCGGTGTGGCCCCGTCCTCGTCCTGGCCCGCACCGTCGTCCTGCCCGTCGGTACCGGTGTCGTCGTCGCCCTGGTCGTCGGCTGGTCGAGGGCTCGGCCCGTCGGTGCTCCCGGGGTTGTCAGAGTCGTCGGTGCTCCCAGGGTCGTCGGAGTCGTCCGTCACTGCAGAGTCGTCGCGAGTGTCCGGCACGACAGCGGGTTGGCTCGCGTCCGGACCGGTGGACGTCGACTGGTCAAGCTCGGGCTGCTGAACCGTCGGGACGGTCTCGACTTCGCGTGATGGCGCCGACGTCGGAGAGCTCTGGTCCTGTTGGGCGGACCGAGGCTCCAGGACGATCACGGGAGCGACCTTCTCCAGAGGCGCCGGATCGGAGTGGCCCTGGTGGTGCGCCTTCTGACCGTGTCCGAGGACGTGGCGGACACCGGTTTGGGCGTGCTCGCCGAGGGCGCCGGCGTACGCCGCGCTGGACACCAGGACGGTGGTGCCGGTGGCGATCGCCACCGCGCGGAGCAGGCGTGGCCGACGGGCGCGGACCGTGGTGGGCGTCGATGCCGCAGCCAGCCGACCGAGACTCTCGAAGAAGCTCGGTGGTTGCTCGGGCGCAGGTGCCGAGACCGAGAGTTGCCGAGCGAGCTCGTCGCGTTCCTGTCGGTCCATGTCTCCTCCATGTCGCCACGTCCCGCGCGCATTACGCGGTCGCCTGGCTCTCCGAAACTGACGTGCGGTCCGTCCGGACAGCCGTGACGACCTCGTACGAATGGGCAGGTGACCATTCCGGCCGATTCCCGGTCACCGACGCGGCGCTCACCCTATCCTGCAGAACGTAGCCACTTCATTACTGAACGTGATTCTCCCGAGGAAGCCCATGGTCACCGACCCCAGCGACGAGTCGCTGCTGTCGCGCGCCCGCGACGGTGACCCCGCGGCATGGCGCGAGCTCCATGACCGGATCGGCGGACGACTGGTGGTCTGGCTGCGGGCCCAGCCTCAGCCTGACGCCGCCCTGGCCCCCGAGGACCTGGCGAACGAGGCCTGGTGCACCGCAGCCACCCGCATCGCCGACTTCTCGGGGGACGCCGACGCCTTCGCCGGGTGGGTGTTCGGCATCGCCCGCAACCACCTGCGGAATCTCAGCCGCCGCAGTCAGCGCAGGGCCACGGCCCCGGTCGACGCCGACGACCTCGAGCTGGTCGCTCACGCGGGCCCCGGGCAGGACCGCATCGACGCCATCAGCCGGTGCGACCAGCTCGACTGGATCCGGGGGCTGCTCGCCAGGCTTCCGGCCCGGGAGGCGGAGGTCGTCGCCTGCATCGACGTCGTCGGACTGGACGTGGCCTCGACCGCTGCTGCCCTGTCGCTGACCGCGAACGCTGTGCGGGTCAGCCACCATCGGGCGCTCAAGCGGCTGCGCGCGATGCTCGCCTCCGATGGACCCGCTCCGGCCGCGACAGTCGTGACCCCGCCGTCACGCAGCCGCTGGGTTCACTGGGCTCCTGAGCCCTGGAGTCGCTCAGGCGGCTGGATCGCTGAGCCCGACACAGTCGTTGCGCCAGAACGCCTCGGCGTACACCAAGGTGCCGGTCATCCACGACTCGTACGACGGCTGCGTCACGACCTGGAACGCCGGCTCGGGGATACGCAAGCGACGGTCGTCGGAAACCCAGGTCTGCGCCGGGCACGAAGCCGAAGCGCGGGTAGTAATGCGGCGAGCCCTCGAGGAAGACCAGCGGTTCGGGACGAGTCCGGACCGCAGCGAGGCCATGGCGCACCAGGGCAGACCCGATGCCGCGACCCCGGACGTCGCTGCGGACCGCCAGCGGGCTGAGCACGAGGACGTCGAGCAGCCGACGCGGCGCGTCCAGCAGGCTGCGGGTGAACAGCACGTGTCCGACGACGTCGCCATCGCGCTCGGCGACGAACGACAGACCGTCGATCCAGGCGTCGCTGTCGCGCAGGTCGGTCAACATGCCTCGCAGCTTCTCCTCACCGAACGCGGCGAGCACCATCGCATCCACCTCGGCGGCCTCGCCGTCGCGCTCAGGGCGGAACGTCACACCCTCCGGTGCCTCGGGCGCCGTCACGGCTTGTTCCGTCCCCTGTTCTGCTGGGTGATCTTCTTCCACTTCTTGACCTGCTCGCTGCGCAGCCGCGCATCGGTGCGCGACGCCATCCAGGCGAGCTCGCGTTGCAGCCTGAACCAGCTGTCGAGCCGGCGTGAGGACAGCGACGCCAGTCCTCGACCGCCGCTCGGACGGCACAGCCCGGCTCCTGCTGGTGGCTGCAGTCGCGGAACCGGCACTGTTCGGCCGAGGCCTCGACGTCGGGGAACGTCGCGGCCAACCCCTGTTCCGCGCTCTGAAGACCGACGCCGCGCAGGCCGGGCGTGTCGATGATGGCGCCGCCACCTGGTAGCGGGACGAGCTCCCGGCGTACGGATGTGTGCCGACCCTTGCCGTCGGCGCGGATGTCCTTCGTGCTGAGCACCTCGGCGCCGACCAGTGCGTTGGTCAGGGATGACTTGCCGTGGCCGGACGCCCCGACCAGACCGACGGTGCCGTGCGGGCCGATCAGGGCGCGCACCGCGTCGAGCCCTTCCCCCGTCACGCGTGCTGCACACGACGACGTCCGCGCCCGGAGCAGGCGGCGCCGACCTCGGCGGCGAGGTCGGCTGCGTCGTCGACCAGGTCGGCCTTGGTGAGCAGGACCACCGGACGCGCGCCGCTCTCCCAGGCCGAGCGTCAAGAGCCGCTCGATCCGCGACATGTTGGGTTCGGGGTGCAGGCCCGACCACGATCCCGATCAGGTCGACATTGGCCACCAGGACCTGACCGCGAGACGTGCCGGACGCGTCGGCTCGGACGACCGACGTACGCCGTTCGAGCACCGCCTCGATGGTGACGGGCCCGTCCGGCCAGGTGCGCACCAGGCACCAGTCTCCGGTGCAGGGTGCCGCCGTGGTAGTCGTGCGCCGCCGCGTCCAACAGCGACGCAGACCAGCTGCACCGGACCGGACCCTGCTCGGTGATGACGGTGCAGACGCCCCGATCCACGCGCGTCACGCGTCCGGGGTCTCCGACGTCGCCGACCTGCCGCGCCAGCTCGTCCCAGGCGTCGTCCCAGCCGAGCTCACGCAGCCTCGATCCCGCCGCTGATTCCATCACGCCATGAGGGTAGGTCTCCGCGAGATTCCGCGCACCGCAATATCCGCCTCCAGCCACTCCCGTTGCCGGGAACGGCCCTTACACGTCGTCGATGTCGGTGGGGCGCCGCGGATCGGCGTCCGTGCGTCGGCCGGTGAGCCGACGCAAGATCTCCAGGCGGGCGCCTGCCGTCGAGGGCTCGGGGAAGACCCGGTCGAACGCGGCGTTCACGGCGGCGCCGATCAGCACCGCCAGCGAGGTCAGGTAGAGCCACAGCAAGACCGCGATCGGCGCCGCCAGGGGGCCGTAGATCGACGTGGTCGCGGACTCCAGGATGACCCGCAGCAGGTAGCTCCCCACGACCCAGATGGTGAACGCCAGCGCGGCGCCGGGGATGTCGTAGCGCCAGGAGGTCCGGACCGGGACGGACAGGTGGTACAGCGTGGTCAGGAAGGCGATGCTGAGGACGATGATGGTCGGCCAGTACAGCGTGTTGAGCATGTCCGCGCGTTCGGGTAGCGCCTTGTCCACCAGGCGGGGACCTGCGAGCACGAGAGGGAGCACGATGACCCCCACGACCAGCCCGATGACGTAGAGCGTGAACGACAACATCCGGGTCCGGACGATTCCGCGGCGACCACCGAGCCCGTACATGATCGTGATCGTGTCGACGAAGACGTTCAGCGCCCGCGATCCCGACCACAACGCCAGGACGAAACCGACCGACACCACGTCGAAGCGCGGCTCCTGCAGCACCCGGTTGACCGTCGGGACGACGATCTTGTGGACCGACTCCGGCGTGAGCACCTGCGCGGCAAGGTCGATGATCTCGCCGCGCAGGTAGGTGATCTGGTCGGGGTCGACCCGTCGGACGATGAAGTAGATGCTGCCCGCCAGACCGAAGATCAAGGGCGGCAACGACAGCACCGCGAAGAAGGCGGCCTCGGCAGCCAGACCGGTGACCCGATAACGGAAGCAGGTGCCGACCGTGGCGGTCAGCAGCCGCCACGAGACGCTGCGCAGCGAAGCCAAGCGGGGATGCGGCGTCTCGCGCGCAGGCTCGTTGCCTACCGACTCCGACGCCATGCGCTCTACGGTATCGACATGGATGCCGCACCACGGACAGGCACGAGCGCAGCCGCCGGCGTGACCCGGCGAGCCGCCACCAACCAGCCCGAGCCGCTGACGGGTCATGACGTCGTCACCTCCGACGTCGCTCTCACCGATGCGGTACGCCGCACGGCACACTCCCCCGAGCACCTCCTCGACTCGCTGAAGGTCCTCGGCGAGCTCGCCGGCACACCCGAGGCGCGCGAGCACGGAGCCCTCGTCAATCGCCACGAGCCCGAGCTGATGAGCTTCGACCGGTACGGCAACCGGATCGACGAGGTCCGGTTCCATCCGTCGTGGCACTGGTTGATGGAGCGAGCCGTCGGATTCGGGCTGGCCGGCACACCCTGGACCAGCGACGACCCCGACGCGCACCTGCGTCGGGCGGCGGGCTTCTTCGCCTGGTCGCAGGTCGAGAGCGGACACGGCTGCCCGATCTCGATGACCTACGCCGCCGTGCCCGCGCTGCGTGCCGATGCCACGCTCGCAGCCGAATGGACCCCTCGGCTGGCGTCGACGACGTACGACTTCGGGCTTCGCCCGGCAGCGGACAAGGACGGCTGCCTGGCCGGGATGGGGATGACGGAGAAGCAGGGCGGCTCCGACGTCCGGGCGAACCTCACGACCGCGGTCGTCGACCCGGCCGACGGCGGCAGCTACCTGCTCGACGGGCACAAGTGGTTCACGTCGGCACCGATGAACGACGTGTTCCTCGTGCTCGCCCAGGCCCCCGGGTGGGCTCACCTGCTTCGTCGTGCCGCGGGTCCTCACCGACGGGAGCCGCAACCCCTTCGCCATCCAGCGACTCAAGGACAAGCTCGGCAACCGATCCAACGCCTCCAGCGAGCTCGAGTTCGACGGCACCCGGGCGTGGCGCCTCGGGGACGAAGGACGAGGGGTCGCCACCATCATCGAGATGGTTGCCGCGACCCGTCTCGACTGCGTCCTCGGGTCAGCCTCTCTCATGCGTCGCGCCGTCTCCGAGGCGTCCTGGCACGTCAGCCAACGCTCCGCCTTCGGGGGTCTGCTCGCCGACAAGCCGCTGATGCAGAACGTCATTGCCGACCTTGCGGTCGAGTCCGAGGCCGCCACCGCCCTCGCGCTGCGGCTCGCCACGGCGGTCGACCGTGCCGACGACGATCACGAGCGGGCACTGCGGCGGATCGCGCTGCCGCTGGCGAAGTTCTGGGTCTGCAAGCGTGCGCCGAGCATGGTCGCGGAGGCGCTGGAGTGCTTGGGAGGCAACGGGTACGTCGAGGAGTCCGGGCTGCCGGTGGTCTTCCGGGAGTCACCGCTGAACTCCATCTGGGAGGGCAGCGGGAACGTCAACGCGCTGGACGTGCTCCGCGCCCTGACGAGGTCGCCGGAGTCACTGGACGCCTGGCTGACCGAGGTCGGCCGGGTCCGCGGGGAGAACGTCCACCTGGACACCGCCGTGCACGACGTGCTCGCCGGCCTGGCCGACCTCAGCCAGGCCGAGGGCTCGGCACGTCGACTCGCCGTCCGGATGGCCCTGTGTCTGCAGGGCGCCCTGCTTCTCGCCGGTCAGTGTGCTGAGGTCGCCGACGTCTTCTGCGCCTCGCGGCTGGGGGGTGACTGGGGCCAGACGTTCGGCACCCTCGCGTCCGGTCCCGAGCTGCTTGTCCTGACGCGGCGGACGACCCCCCGGCCTGCGTGACCCACGAAAGCCGCACCGGCGGCCCGGCATACTTCCCGGCATGCGCGCGTACGTCGTCGAGCTCCTCGCCAGTACCGTCTGGGCGACCACCGCCCTTGCGACGCTGCTGTCGGGCGCTGACCTTCGCCCGGTCGCGGTCGGTGCAGCCGTCATGGCCGTCGTGGTCGCCACGGCCCGTGTCTCCGGCGGCCACGCCAACCCGGCGCTGTCGCTGGCGGCCGTGATCAGAGGCGCCCTGCCCGTCGCCGAGCTGGTCCCCTACCTGGCCGCTCAGCTGCTCGGTGGACTCCTCGCCTATCTGCTCATGGTCGCGACGTACGGGGACCAGCTCGACGCGTACCCCGGGAATCTCGACCTCGGAGGGCTCGTCGTCGCGGCGTTCCTGGCCGAGCTCGTGTTCGCCTTCGCCCTCGCCTGGGTCTATCTGTCGACCATCGGCCGATATGCGCGTACGGAGCAGGGAGTTCTCGGAGTGGACCAGGAGGTGGCACCGACCGGGCTGGCCCTGGGCGGGATCGCACTGGCGGGCACCGCCGTCGCGGGACCGGTGTCGGGGGCCGCACTCAACCCGGTGGTCACCTTCGCGATGACGCTGGCCGGGGTGCTGGCCTGGAAGTGGCTGCCGGTCTACGTCCTCGCCCAGCTGCTCGGCGCCCTGCTGGCCGCGCTGGTCAGCCTGGCCGCCGACCACCGAGACCCCGACTGACGTCCGGACACCCCCAACTGCCCCTTTCCGCCGGGTTGACCGCCAAGAACGGTCAGTCCGAGGTGTCTGGTCGTGGGGGGAAGCCGAGCCTTAGGCTGACGCCATGACCGACGCTGCCCTGCCTGAGTCCTCGCTCGACGCCGCCACCCTGACCAAGACGGCCAGCACGGCCTACCAGTCCGCGCTCGAGGTGATCGCGTCGGTCGAGCCGCGGATCGCCGACGCCACCCGAGCCGAGCTGGCCGACCAGCGGGCCTCGCTCAAGCTGATCGCCAGCGAGAACTACGCATCGCCGGCGGTGTTGCTGACGATGAGCAGCTTCTTGTCCGACAAGTACGCCGAGGGGACGGTCGGCCACCGCTTCTACGCAGGCTGCCAGAACGTCGACACCGTGGAGGCGCTGGCCGCCGAGCACGCCCGTGAGCTGTTCGGTGCGCCGTACGCCTACGCGCAGCCACACTCCGGCATCGACGCCAACCTGGTGGCGTTCTGGGCCATTCTCGCGACCCGCGTCGAGGGACCGGCTCTCGCCAAGCTCGGCGCCAAGAACGTCAACGACCTGTCCGAAGCAGACTGGGAGTCAGTCCGCCATGAGCTCGGCAACCAACGGATGCTGGGCATGTCGCTGGATGCCGGCGGCCACCTCACGCACGGTTTCCGTCCCAACATCAGCGGCAAGATGTTTCACCAGCGCAGCTATGGCACCGACCCGCAGACCGGACTGCTCGACTACGACCGGGTCGCGGCCGCCGCCCGCGAGTTCAAGCCGCTGGTGCTGATCGCCGGCTACTCCGCCTATCCCCGTCGGGTGAACTTCGCCAAGATGCGCGAGATCGCCGACGAGGTCGGAGCCACGTTGATGGTCGACATGGCGCACTTCGCCGGGCTGGTGGCGGGCAAGGTCTTCACCGGCGACGAGGATCCCATTCCGCACGCGCACGTCACGACGACCACCACACACAAGTCCCTGCGTGGACCGCGCGGCGGACTGGTGCTGGCCACCGCGGAGTACTCCGACGCGGTCGACCGTGGCTGCCCGATGGTGCTGGGCGGCCCGCTGTCGCACGTGATGGCGGCCAAGGCGGTCGCCCTCGCTGAGGCACGCCGCCCCGAGTTCCAGGACTACGCCGGCCGGGTCGCGTCCAACGCCAAGTCGCTGGCCGAAGGCTTCCTGAAGCGCGACGCCACCCTCGTCACCGGTGGCACTGACAACCACATCGTGCTGCTCGACGTTTCTTCGTTCGGTCTCACCGGACGACAGGCCGAGTCTGCGCTGCTGGACGCCGGTGTCGTCACCAACCGCAACTCCGTGCCGTCCGACCCGAACGGCGCGTGGTACACCAGCGGCATCCGCCTCGGCACTCCGGCGCTCACGACGCGCGGCTTCGGTCACGACGAGTTCGACAGGGTCGCCGACCTGATCGTCGACGTGCTCTCACACACCACGGCGACCGCCGCCAAGACCGGTCCCTCCAAGGCCAAGTACGCGCTGGAGGACGGCGTCGCCGACCGGATCAAGTCCGCCGCCGGGGAGCTCCTCGACCGCCACCCGCTCTACCCCGGTCTGGAGCTCTGAGAGACAAAGCCGCTCAGCTCGATGCTGCGAGTCAGTTGCCCGCCATCGCGTCGCCGATGATGATCGCGACGACAGCGACCACGGCCAGCGCCGCGAGCCCGAGCACGAGCTTGGGTCGCGCTGAGCCGTCGCCGGAAGCGCGCAGCCGCCAGCCGACCACCGCTGCCGCTGCTGCGATGGGTCCCGTGATGCCGGCCCAGAACACCAGGACGCTCAAGACAGCGACGACACCGAGCACGATCCCGCCGGTCGGGCCAGCTGTGGGAACCACGAACATGAACAACGCTGTCGCGAGGACAAGCGAGACGGCGAGCATGGTGAACCACTCGGCGGTCTGAAACGAACCGTCACTCTCCTCGTGGTATCCGTGGATCATGATCACCATGTGGGCGACCGCCGCACCGATTCCCCAGGGGAGGTACTGCGTGCGGGAAACGCGCGGAGCAGCTGGGCTGGACGTGGCCATGGCGCACCTCTCGAAGTTCGGGCCTGAGGTGCGGTCAGTGCAGGTTCTGCGCCGAGTATGCAACCGGACCGCCCCATGGGCAACCATGTCCTGATTCTGGCTGAAGCCGCTCGTGAACTGCGCTGACCCCGAGGGGTTGGACGGTGCGCCGTCGGAGGGTTCTCCTGGGTCCAGTCGTGGAAACGGCGTCTCGCCTGGCGGACGCCCCATCGAGAAAAGGTCACCACACGCCGCTCAGCGTCTCGCATCATGGGCATGCATCTCATTTAGTAAGACAATCGTTTGCCGCGGGCTACCTCAGGCCGGGACGATTTCTCTCATGACATCGACCGCACACTCCTCCGTACGTCTCGTGGCGCGCCGCCACGTGGACTTCGGCAGGACGCGTAGCGCGATGTGTATGTCGGCCTGACCTCGCCCGCCAGAACCCTCGCGGCCGCGATCTCCGCCTGACGAACCTCACCGTCGAGACCCTCGCCAGCGCCGACCTCGTGCCGCCTCTCCCGAGGACACGCATGACATCCCCCAGCACGACCACTGCACCCAGACCTGCCAGTCGAGCCCGCAAGGGTGAAGGCCAGTGGGCACTCGGCTACCGAGAGCCGCTCAACGCCAACGAGCAGGCCAAGAAGGACGACGACGCACTCAACGTCCGTGCCCGGATCGAGAACGTCTACGCCCACGGCGGCTTCGCCTCCATCGACCCGTCGGACCTGCGCAACCGGTTTCGCTGGTGGGGGCTGTACACGCAGCGTCGCCCCGGCATCGATGGCGGCCGTACCGCCGTGCTCGAGCCGCACGAGCTCGACGACGAGTACTTCATGCTGCGCGTCCGGATCGATGGTGGACAGCTGAGCACCGAGCAGCTGCGCACCATCGCCGACATCTCGACGACGTATGCGCGAGACACCGCCGACATCACCGACCGCCAGAACATCCAGCTCCACTGGGTGCGGGTCGAGGACGTGCCGGCGATCTGGCAGCGACTGGAGTCCGTCGGGCTCTCCACCCAGGAGGCCTGCGGCGACGCACCTCGCGTGGTGCTGGGGAGTCCGCTGGCGGGCATCGCAGCGGAGGAGCTGATCGACCCGACCCCAGCCATCCGCGAGATCACCGACCACTACATCGGGTCGCCGGAGTTCTCCAACCTGCCGCGCAAGTTCAAGACCGCGATCACCGGTCACCCCGGTCTCGACGTGGCCCCCGAGGTCAACGACCTCGCCTTCGTGCCCACGGTCCACCCTGAGCACGGTGTCGGCTTCGACGTCTGGGTCGGCGGGGGCCTCTCGACCAACCCTCAGCTGGCCAAGTCGCTGGGGGTCTGGGTGCCGCTCGAGGAGGTCGCGGACGTGTGGCGCGGGGTGATCAGCCTGTTCCGCGACTACGGCTACCGTCGTCTGCGCGCACGGGCGCGGCTGAAGTTCCTCGTCGCCGACTGGGGTGTCGACAGGTTTCGCCAGATCCTTCAGGACGAGTACCTGCACCGCGATGCTGGCCGACGGTGAGCCACCGGCCAGGCCGGTCGGCAACGGCGACCACGTCGGCATCCACGACCAGGTCGACGGCCGCCGTTACGTCGGTGTCGCACCGACGGCCGGGCGGATCTCCGGTACGACGCTGACCAAGCTGGCCGACATCCTCGACGCCCACGGGTCCCACCGGCTCCGTACGACGCCGTACCAGAAGCTGGTGCTGCTCGACGTCGAGCCGGAACAGGTCGGGTCGCTGGTCGCCGCCGTCGAGGACCTCGGCCTGTCCACCAGACCCAGCCAATGGCGCCGGTCGACCATGGCCTGCACCGGTATCGAGTTCTGCAAGCTCGCCATCGTCGAGACCAAGGGTCGGGCGGCTCAGCTGGTCGCGGAGCTCGAGCAGCGGATCCCCGACCTCGACACACCGATCACCGTGCACCTGAACGGCTGCCCGAACTCGTGTGCCCGTATCCAGATCGCCGACATCGGTCTGAAGGGCCAGCTCGTGCTCGACGACAGCGGCCAGCACGTCGAGGGTTTCCAGGTGCACCTCGGTGGGGGCGTCGGGCTGGAAGCGGGGTTCGGACGCAAGCTCCGGGCCCACAAGGTCACCTCGGCCGGGCTCACCGACTACGTCGAGCGCATCGTACGCACCTACCTCGCCGAACGACACGACGGACGAGCGCTTCGCGTCCTGGGCCCTGCGCGCCGACGAGGAGGCACTGCGATGAGCGGCCACTCGGTGCCTCTGCACTGCCCGTACTGCGCCGGTGAGAACCTCCACCCGCACGGCGACGCGCACGGCGCCTGGGAGTGCCGCGAGTGTCTGCGTGCCTTCGGCGTGAAGTTCATCGGCCTGCTCGCCCCGAGCGGCCGGGCAGCCGCGGCCCCCTCCCCCATCATCAGCCACGACGACACCGGGAGCGCGTCATGACCCTGACGCCGACACAGCCGCGGCTCCGCACGGCCGACGCGCTGCGCGAGCTCGCCTCGATCGCCGGCCCAGAGCTCGAGCTCGCGCCCGCGGAGAAGATCATCGAGTGGTCCGTCGACACGTTCGGCGAGCGCTTCTGCATCACCTCGTCGATGAGCGATGCCGTGCTGGCGCACCTGGCCGCGCAGGTGGCCCCGGGAATCGACGTGGTCTTCCTCGACACCGGCTACCACTTCGTCGAGACGATCGGGACGCGGGACGCGGTCGCAGCGACGATGCCCGTCAACGTCGTCACCTTGTCGCCGACGATCTCGGTGCGTGAGCAGGACGCGCAGTACGGGCCGGACCTGTTCGCGCGGGACCCGGACCTGTGCTGCAAGCTCCGCAAGGTCCAGCCGCTCACGGACGGGCTGGCGGACTACGACGCCTGGGCCACCGGGCTGCGCCGCGAGGAGACGCACAACCGGGTGATCGCACCCGTCGTGGGCTGGGACGCCGGGAAGGGCAAGGTCAAGGTCTCCCCCCTTGCTCGCTGGACCCAGGCCGACGTCGACCGCTACATCGCCGAGAACGACATCTTGGTCAATCCCCTCCAGTACGACGGTTACCCCTCGATCGGATGCTGGCCCTGCACCCGCCGTGTGGCTCCGGGCAACGACGCCCGAAGCGGACGTTGGTCGGGCACCGGCAAGACAGAATGTGGAATCCACTCATGAGCGCTCCCGCCCTGATCGCCCTCGCCCACGGCAGCCGCGACCCGCGGTCGGCCCGTACGGTTCGTCAGATCGTCGCGTCCACCAAGGCGATCCGACCGGACCTGAAGATCGAGCCCGCCTTCCTCGACCACGCCCGCCCGGACCTGGACTCCGTGGTCGACCGGCTGGCTGCCCGCGGCCACACCGAGATCGTCGTGGTGCCGCTGCTGCTGACCGAGGCCTACCACGCCCGGGTCGACGTCCCTGAGGTCGTCCAGGCAGCGGCGAACCGACACGACGCCTTGGCGATCCGGGTCGTCTGATGTGGTCGGCACGGACGCGGCGTTGCTGGCCGTCCTCGACGTCCGGCTGCGCGAAGCCTTGCGCGCGTCCCGGGTCCGTGAGCTCGACGCCTTGGTGCTGGCGGCAGCCGGATCCTCCGACGCGCGCGCCAACGCCTCGGTCTCGCGGCTGGCCCGCCTGTGGGGCAGCCGGCACCACCTTCCGACCAGCGTCGCCTTCGCCTCGGCTGCTCCGCCATCGACAGGAGAGGCGGTGCGCGACTGGCGCCGGCAGGGGCGCCGGCACGTCGCCGTCGGGTCGCTGTTCATTGCGCCGGGCAAGCTGCCCGACCGCGCCGAGGAGCTGTCTCTCGAGGCCGGCGCGGTGGCGGTGTCCGCGCCACTCGGAGCCCACGAGGAGCTGAGCCGGGTGATCTTGGCGCGGTACTCCGTCGGCGCGCTCCAGCTCGTCCAGCTCCCCGTCTGAGCGCTCGGCGTCCCGTTCCGCGCTCAGGTGGCGGCGAGCCGGACCCGCTGCTCGTCGATGTCGAAGTCGGGAGCAGGCCACTGCGGGTCCATCGCGCGCAGCTGCTCCAGCAGGATCGACGTGACCGCCCAGTTGCGGTACCACTTGCGGTCCGCCGGGATCACGTAGAACGGGGAGGCCTCGGTGTTGCAGCGTTCGAGGGCGATCTCGTACGCCCGCTGGTAGTCCTCCCACCGGGCGCGTTCGTCGATGTCGCCCGGGTTGAACTTCCAGTACTTCGTCGGGTCATCCAGCCGCGCCGCCAACCGGTCGCGTTGCTCGGCCTTCGAGATGTGCAGCATGCAGGTGACCACGCGCACCCCTCGCCCGAGAAGGTCGTGCTCGAACTCGTTGATCGCGTCGTAGCGGCGCTCGATCTCCGGCTTCGGGACGAGCTCCCGTACCCGTGCGATCAGCACGTCCTCGTAGTGGCTCCGGTCGAAGATCCCGATCATCCCCGGCGGCGGCACGTGCTTCTCGATGCGCCAGAGGAAGTCATGCGCCAGTTCTGTCTTGGTCGGCGCCTTGAAGGCGGTGATCTCGACGCCCTGCGGATCGAGCAGCCCCACGCAGTGCCGCATCACACCACCCTTGCCCGACGTGTCCATCCCCTGCATCACCAGCAGCAGGCTGCGTTCGACCCCGTTGTCTCCCCGCGCCTCGGCGTACAGGCGTTCCTGGAGGTCCGACACCTCGTCGCCGAGCGCGGCCAGCGCCTTCTTGCCGGCGCTCTTGCCACCGTCGAAGCCGGGCGTCGCTCGCGGGTCGATCGCGCTGAGGTCGACCGGACCGGGCGGGAGTCGGAGCAGGTCGCTCACCGGAACCGTCGCGTCACTCATGCCGTCATTGTGGTGCATGTGGAGGGATCCCGCGTCTCTGTGGGACTTCGGAATGGCCCGGTCGGGTCATGTCGTCAGGGAACGCCCCCGCGTAACGTCGACTCGGGGACGGGGCCCCATGTCCACCACTACAAGGAGGAGCATGATGGCTATGCGCAAGAGATCCGTTCTCGCGGCAGGTTTCGGGGTCGTCGCGCTGATCGTGACGGGCACTGGTCCGGCGTTCGGTGGAGAAATCAACGGCAACGGCCAGCCCGTCGGCGGGGAGGGCCTGGGAGCAGCCCATGCCAACTCGATCTGCGCGTTCTCCGGCCTGGAGGACGGCGACGGCGCCGGATTCCCAGGCCCCGGCGGAGCGCCCCCGCAGAACTGGGGACACAGCAAGGAAGCGTTCGGCGCGACTCCGGCCGAACGCAAGGCTTCGGGCTTCCAGCCCGGCGACTCCTGCAACGGGCACAGCGGATTCCTCAGTGGGGGTGGCGGGGAGTAAGCAGGGACGGTCGTCACCACCTGGTGATCCATCAGGTGGTGACGGCTGCCGCTGTCCTGACCGTGACAGGATTCAGGGGTGCAGTCGCTGTTTCCGGCTGAGCCCACCGAGCTCACCCCCGACGACCTGGCCGAGCTCTATGCCTATCCCGCGGAGCTCAGCTGGGTCCGAGCGAATTTCGTCTCGACCCTCGACGGGTCGGCCCAGGGCGCCGAGAGTCGCTCGGGTGCGCTGTCCAGCCAGGCCGATCAAAGGGTGTTCGCCCTGCTCCGGTCGCTGGCCGACGTGATCGTGGTCGGCGGTCAGACGGCACGCATCGAGGGCTACCAGCCGGTTCTGCCGACGGAGGTCGACGGCGACTCTGCGCGCCCGACTCGGTCTCACGCCGACGCCGGCGATCGCGGTGGTGTCGCGCACGATGGACCTCGATCCTGCGCTGTTGGCCGGCGGGGACGCGCCGACGCTGGTCGTCACCACCGCTGGCGCAGCTGCGGAACACGCCGACAAGCTCACCGGCACCACCGTGGTCGACGCCGGCCGCCCCGACGATCCGGTGCACGTCGATGCCGGTCGGATCATCGACGAGCTCGCCGGGCTGGGCTACCAACGCATCCTCTGCGAGGGCGGCCCCTCACTCCTCTACAGCCTGGTCACCGCAGGCCGTCTCGACGAGCTGTGCCTGACGATCAGCCCGCAGCTCGTCGGCGGCGATCCCACCCGAATCCTCAGCCACGGACCGTGGCTCGAGCCAGCCGTGCGGCTCGAGCTGCGCCATCTGTTGGCCGGCGACGGAGACCTGTTCTCCCGCTATGCCGTCATCAGGGCCGGGTAGGTTGACCCCTGATGGACCTCCCCGTGAATCCTCCGCTGTCCCCCATGCTGGCCAAGACGTCCAAAGGTGTTCCGGACCCGGCGAAGTTCGAGGACGGTCTGCTGTTCGAACCCAAGTGGGACGGTTTCCGGTGCATCGTCTTCCGCGACGGCGACGAGGTCGAGCTCGGCAGCCGCAACGAACGTCCGCTGACCCGGTACTTCCCTGAGGTGGTCGAGGCGGTGAAGCGCTCGCTGCCGCCGCGATGCGTGGTGGACGGCGAGATCGTGGTCGCGATGAATGGCCGGCTCCAGTTCGAGGTGCTTCAGGAGCGAATCCACCCGGCGGCCTCCCGTGTGCAGAAGCTGTCCGTCGAGACGCCGGCGTCGTACGTCGCTTTCGACCTGCTCGCGATCGGTGACGAATCCCTGATGGAGACTCCGCTCGGCGAACGTCGCAGAAGGCTCGAGCAGGCACTCGACGCGGCAGCCCCACCGATCCACCTCACCCGTGCGACCCAAGACGCCGAGATCGCGGCCGAGTGGTTCGACAGCTTCGAGGGCGCGGGCCTGGACGGGATCGTCGCGAAGCCCCGCGACGGGCACTACCAGCCGAACGGCCGCGCCATGATCAAGGTCAAGCATGAGCGCACCTGTGATGCCGTGGTCGCCGGCTATCGCCTCCACAAGTCCTCGACGCCGGAGAAGCCGCTTCTCGGCTCCCTGCTGCTCGGTTTGTACGACGACGCGGGCCGGCTGCAGCACATCGGCGTATCGGCTGCCTTCCCGGCCGCGCGGCGCGCTGAGCTGATCACCGAGCTCGAGCCCCTGCTGATCGACCCCAAGGACCATCCGTGGCGGGAGTGGGCCGAGGCCGAGGCACACGAGAAGGGCCGGCTGCCCGGCGCGGTGTCGCGCTGGAACGCCAAGAAGGACCTGTCCTGGATCCCGATCGACCCCGTGCTGGTGGTCGAGGTCGGTTATGACCACATGGAGGGCACCCGGTTGCGGCACACCGCGCAGTTCAAACGCTGGCGTCCGGACCGTACGCCGCAGTCGTGCACCTACGTCCAGCTCGAGGAGGTCGTCGGCTACGACCTCGCGCAGGTCCTGGACTGAAGGGGGTCTGACTGCTGCCGGGTCCGTGTGTCAGGCTTTGGCCGCCGCCCAATGCGGAGCATCATGGAGACAGGCACCGTCCCGCACAGTGCCCCACGCCGAAGGAGCGCGTCATGTACAACGTGATCGTCCTGGCCGAGCAGGCCATGAGCGCCGGCGACGCGGCCGAGGTCGCCTCACTGCACGACGGGATCGAAGAGCCTCGCCACTACCACGTCCTCATCCCCTGTGAGAACGCTGCGGTGCGCGTCGAGACAGCGCTGGGGGCGTTGGCCGCCAGCGAGGTGTTGGCCGCTCCACCGGTCGTCACCAACGACATGGACGCGGAGGAGACCCAGAAGGAGATCGACGCCCACGCGGAGAGCAGCGTCACCGTCTCCACCCACGCCCTGCAGGCCCTCGGACACGACGCATCGGGAGAGTTCAGCTCGGAGGACCCGATCGACGCGCTCGAACGCGTGGCCGCGCAGCAAGGCGCCGCGGAAATCATCGTGATGACCCGCCCGCACGTCGTTGCCGAGTTCCTGCACCTCGACTGGGCCTCCAAGGCCCGACGGCGTCTCGGCGTACCCGTGCTGCATCTGGTGGAACACGAGCCTCTCGACGCCGAGGCCGGAGGCGGCCAGGGCATCACCGGGATGTGACGCCGGACTGCCCGGTTACGTCCGTGTGTGTGCTGACCTGACCCTGACGGAGGGCAACCACCCATGACCTCAGGTCAGGTGACTAGTTCACGTGTGCGCTCCAGTACGTCAATTGGGTGACGGCTCAGCGGGTTCACTTCCGTAGCGTCTGACCATGACCCTTCGCCGCGGCGCTCGGGGGAGCCTGCTTGCCCTCGCCCTGACCTTGGTGACCGCAGGCTTGGTGCTCACCACACCGGTCGCCGCGCCCGCCGCCACCGTCGCCGACGAAGTGCACTACACATTCCTGTCCGGCACGTCCGTCTCCCTGGACTGGCGTGGCGACCCGAGGGACGTCCGGTGGGGACCGACCACGGCCTACGGGAACACCGCGCTCGGCAGTCCTCCGCAGTGGACGCCGTGGTCCTCTGCCGGTCCGTTCTGGCAGCTCGAGCTCACCGGTCTCACGCCGGGCGCGACCTACCACTACTCGATCGGCGGCGGCCCCGACTACACGTTCCACACGCCGCCGACCGGCGCGTTCCGGTTCGATGCCATCGGTGACGTCGGGGACACCAACAACTTCTCCAAGCTCGGCCCGACCCTGGACCGGATCGCCAGCGACAACCCGTCGTTCGTGCTGATGATGGGCGACCTCACCTACGCCAATGCGCTGGGGAGCAGCCAGGCCGCGGTGGACCAGCACTTCAACGACGTGATGCGGTGGAGCACCTCGGCGGCCTACATGCCGGCCTGGGGCAACCATGAGTACGACGTGCCGGGCAACGACGACCTGCGCAACTACAAAGGTCGGCTGATGATGCCGCACGCCGAAGCCTCGCCGGGCTCGCCGGCCATTTCCTGCTGCGGCAACGACTGGGGCTGGTTCGACGCAGGACCGGTGCGCTTCATCGCCTACCCCGAGCCCTGGACCGGCGCCTGGGCCGACTGGCGCTCGCACGCCAGCGTGCTGATGAGCCAGGCGCAGAACGACCCCTCGGTGAAGTACATCATCACCTACGGGCACCGCCCGCCGTACTCGACGGGTTATCACCCTGGCGAGGCGCCGTTGGCGGCCATCCTCGACGACCTCGGGGACAGCTACAGCAAGTACGTGCTCAACCTGGACGGTCACTCCCACAACTACGAGCGCTTCCAGCCCATCCACGGAGTCACCCACGTGACGGTCGGCGCACCGTCGTCGCTGGAAGCGACCTGGACCAGCGTCGATCCGCGCACCGCCTTTCGGGCGATGCACCTGTCGCACCTGCGGGTGGACGTCGACAACACCGGGCTCCGCCTCCAGGCCATCTGCGACGACTCGGCCTCGCAGGAGGACATCACCTGCTCCCCGGGGAGCGTGATGGACGAGTACACCATCGGCATACCTCCCGCTACGCCGCCGACGACGGACTTCTACGTCGACAAGACCAGCCCGCAGTGCTCCGACGGGGGTGGCGGCACCGCGACTGCTCCGTTCTGCACCATCGCGAAGGGCATGACGCGCGTCCAGCCAGGCTCGACCTTGTACATCGGCAACGGTTCGTACGCCGAGACGATCAAGCCCTCGATCAACGGCACGGCATCGAGTCCGATCACGATCACCGGCTGGCCGGGACGCGACCCGGTGATCACCGGCAGCGGCAACGGCGCCTACCTGTCCTCGCGTGCCTACATCACGCTGTCCAACCTGACGTTCAGTGACACAAGCGACGACGCGATCTACCTGTCCAAGAGCAACCACATCGTCGTGTCGGGCAACACCGTGACGCGTGCCGGGCTGCCCGCCTCGGGCAAGACGGCGCGGGGCATCTACGTCAAGAGCACGATCGACTCGACCATCACGGCCAACACGATCACCCGCGTCACGGACGCCGGTATCTACGTGACGACAGGATCGACCCGGGTCGTCGTGAGCTACAACCGCTCGAGCCTCAATGCGGCCTCGTACGTCCGCGGCGGGCTCGGCATCTGGGTGAACTCGTCGGGTAACACGATCCTTGGCAACGTCACCCACGACAACGAGGACTCCGGGATCCAGTTCACCTCCGGCGGCAACGACAACCTGATCACCAACAACGTCAGCTACAACAACGGCGACCACGGCATCGACGACCTGAACGTGACAGGTGGACGGATCATCGGCAACACCGTCTACCGCAACTGCACCAGCGGGATCAACGTCGAGGGTAGTTCCGGCAGCTACGTGATCAAGAACAACATCTCGGTGGACAACGCCGTCTACCCGGCGTACCAGGGGATCTCCTGCAGTCGACGCTCGGGAAACATCGGGGTCTGGGACTCCGCTCCCCCCACGACCACGGTGGACCACAACCTGGTGTGGCTCAGCAAGCCAGGCACGATGTACGTGTTCGGCAGCAGCTACAGCTCGTTGGCGGCGATGCAGGCAGCAACCGGCAAGGAGAGTCGAGGGATCGAGGGAGATCCGCGATTCCTCGACGCACCGTCGTGGGATCTTCAGCTCACCGCCGGCTCTCCGGCCATCGACCGCGGCGACTCGGGCGCGTCAGGGGCACAGGCCCAGGACCTTCTCGGTTTCCTGCGCGTGGACGACCCAGCGATACCGAACTCGTTCGCGGCTGGTCCGCGTCTGTACGACGATCTCGGCGCGTACGAGTTCCAGCCCGAGATCCCTCCGGCCTCTGATCCTCCTGTGGCTGCGCTGACTCTGACGCCTTCCAGCGGAACCGCACCGGTCCAGGCCACCGCCGACGCCTCCGGCTCCACCGACCCGCAGCACCAGGCCCTCACCTACCGCTTCGACTTCGGCGACGGCACCCCCCTGGTCGGACCTCAGGCCAGCCCCACCGCCAACCACACCTACACCACCGCCGGCACATACACCGTGACCACCACGGTGCAGAACACCGCCGGCCTGACCGGCACGAAGCAGCGCACGATCACGGTCAACCCGGCACCATCACCACCGACCGCTGCCCTGACGCTGACCCCGGACACGGGAACCGCCCCGGTCCAGACCACCGCAGACGCCTCGGCGTCCACCGACCCGCAAGGTCAGACGCTGACCTATCGGTTCGACTTCGGCGACGGCACCCCTCAGGTCGGACCGCAGAACAGCGCCACCGCCAACCACACCTACACCAACCCCGGCACGTTCACCGTCACCACCACCGTGACCAACACCTCCGGGCTCACCGACACCAAACAACGCACCATGACGGTCGCGGCGCCGGCACCGCCTACTGCTGCACTGTCGCTGACCCCGGACTCCGGCATCGCGCCGGTGGAGACGACTGCGGACGCGTCGGCGTCCACCGACCCCCAGGGCCAGACGCTGACCTACCGGTTCGACTTCGGCGACGGCACAGCTCAGGTCGGACCGCAGAACAGCCCAACCGCCAACCACACCTACACCACCCCCGGCACGTACACCGTCACCACCACCGTGACCAACACCTCCGGGCTCACCGACACCAAGCAACGCGCCATGACCGTCACGCCGCCGGGTCAACCCGCACGACCGGTCGCTGAGCTGACACTGAACCCCGACAGCGGGATCACCCCTGTCCAGACCACCGCCGACGCCTCGGCGTCCACCGACCCCCAGGGACAGAACCTCACCTACCGGTTCGACTTCGGCGACGGCACTTCAGAGGTCGGACCGCAGAACAGCCCGACCGCCACCCACACCTACACCAACCCCGGCACATACACCGTCACCACCACTGTGACCAACACCTCCGGCCTCACCGACACCAAGCAACGCACCATGACCGTCACCGCGCCCGCGCCGCCCACTGCGGCGTTGAGCTTGACCCCGGCCACCGGAACCGCGCCGGTGCAGACCACCGCCGACGCCTCCGGGTCCACCGACCCGCAAGGCCAGAACCTCACCTACCGGTTCACCTTCGGCGACGGCACTGCCCAGGTCGGACCGCAGACCAGCCCCACCGCCACCCACACCTACACCAGCGCCGGCACATACACCGTCACGACAACCGTGACCAACACCTCGGGGCTGACAGACACCCAGCAACGCACGATGACGGTCAACCCCGCACCCTCACCACCCACCGCGGCCCTGACTCTGACACCCGACACCGGCGCCGCCCCGATCCAGATGACTGCGGACGCCTCGGCGTCCACCGACCCCCAGGGCCAGAACCTCACCTACCGGTTCGACTTCGGTGACGGCACCTCCCTGGTCGGACCGCAGCCCAGCCCGACCGCGACGCACACCTACACCACCGCCGGGACGTACACCGTCACCGCCACCGTGACCAATACCTCCGGGCTCACCGACACCAGACAACGCACGATGACCGTCACCGGTCCTCCTGCGGCTCCGCCGACCTACGTCAACCAGGTCGCGACCAACTACTCCACGTCCACGAAGACCAGCTCGTACATCACGGTCTGGCGGCCTGGAGGCGTCCAGGCGGGAGACTTCGTGGTGGTGACGCTCTTGCTGGCCAACACCGCAACCACCGGGAACGTCACCGGCACCGACGACGCGGGCAACACCTACACGATGGCGAGCAGCGTCAGCGACGGCTCCGGCAACCGCCTCGTCGTGCTGTCCGGACGAGCCGTCAGGTCGCTCGCGGTCAACGACCGGATCAACGCGTCGTTCCCGAGCTCGGCCGGCTACCGGATGGTCGCCGACGAGTACACCGGCGTGAACACGCTCGACAGGACCGCAACAGCGACCGGAAGCGGCGGGCAGTTCTCGTCCGGTCCGACTGCGGTCACGACCTCGCCCAACGAGCTGGCGTTCAGCGCGGTGGCCATCCCCAACGGGTCGGGCAGCCCCAGCTGGTCCAGCCCGTGGAAGGACAACGGCTCCTACGCCGTCGGCAGCCGGTGGGTCGGCCGCAGCCACCAGATCGCGTCCACCACCTCGACCTTCGCTGGCAGCGGCACCGCGTCGGGCGCCTGGTTGGCGACGACGGTCACCTTCAAGTAGAAGACGCCAGCCGCGCGGCTACCTTGTGAGCCAAGCCTCGCAGGGCGCCCTCCTGGCGTCGGCCGCACGCTCACGGAGCATGCTGCATCAAATCCGCCTCTTGTAACTGTAGGCCACATGCACGCGACTTACTTCGTAGGAGCGCCAGTAAGTCACTTTCACGAGAATTCGGAATCGTCGAGGGTTGAGCCGTTCACCGCGCCGGACGATGACGCCATTCTCACAACAATGCTGACGACCGGAAACGCCCCAGCGCAGATTGAAGGCGTTGGCCGGCAGGTTGAAAGCGTACGTAGCTTGTGAGTACTTCCCTCCCCAACAATCCAGGGTAACGGTGTCGTAGTAATTGTCACGGTCCACATAGCAGGAGGAACTGTGGCTCGTGCTGGAGGTGCTGATTCCGGGCCTAGCCACACTTTTGCGGGAGATGACGTAGCCTGTCGCAAGCCGTACGCGTCGGCTGACGCTTTTGCTATTCCCATAGTCACTTCGTCCGGTTATCTCGATGCCGTAGTAGCCCGTTGGAGCGAGTGAGCCATTGTTGCGCCGCCCGTTCCAGGACCATCTTTGCGAGCCAGCCCGCCGGTGGCCGATGTCGAGTCGCCGAATCGTCGAACCGTCCCGACTATGCACTCGGGCGCTCAAGGTGGCGCCCTGGTTGATTCGGAACGCAATGGTGGCCACATCGCGATATCCGTCCCGAACCTGGGGGTAGAACACGTCCGGTGTCGCCCGAACATTGTCAATCACAAGAGGACGCGACACGGTAAAGCGCGAAACCGCCCGCCACGTATTCGCGGAGTCGGCCACAACCGCCTTGTACCTGCCAGGCGCATTGATCGAGTCGATGTAGAACGCCTTGGTGGTCTGATTTCCGTCATAGGTCCAATCCACCGGACCCCAGCTGTAACTCGTGTCGAGCCCAAAGACCTTGATGTGATAAGTGTCAAAGTCAGCCCCCGTGAAGTCGACTCTTACGGGCCCCCCAAAGCCAATTCTCACGCCGCTCGCGTTCGCGGGCTTGAGTATCACGGGGTCGCCGCCTCCGGCTCCCTCGGCCACGGGCGCGGAGAAAGCGGTCAGAATGAGCAGGACGCCAAGTGCTGATCTGATCACCCAGAGTAGGGGCTGCCTGGTCAGGATGTGCCGGTCGAGCATTGCGTCTCCGAAGTGCAGTGATGATTTGTCAAGGACCTGTGCACCCTACGTCGCGAGTTCGCAAAAATCGGGCAAACCATAGGATTGACATCCGACGATGCAAGAGTCCGCAGTGTTCGCGGGGTGGCTGCCGATGGGCGCAGGGTGGGGCCCCGCGAGGGTCGCTCCACGCAACTGGGTGTGTCCTTATTGGCCGCCGCACACGAGGCGGCCGCGTTCACCGGATCAGTCGATGACGGAATGTGGCTGCGGCGTACGCCTTGGCGGCGCCCATGGGAAGGCTGGAGGTCAGCGCAGCTTGACGCCAACCTCGGCTGCAACGGTGTCGACCATCGAGGTGAGACGCTCGGTTCTGTCGGGCATGGCGTGGCGATAGTTGGCGATGGTCAACAGGCCCGGGCCGACGAAGGACCATGCTCTGGCTCTGGACCAGGTGGCCTCGTCCGTCCCGGAGGCGATACGAAGGATCTCGCGCGCCGGGGAGTCGAGGAGGCTCCACGCGTAGAGCAGGTCGACGGACCGGTCTCCGATACCGAGACCGCCGAAGTCGATCACTCCGGCCAGACGTCCGTCGTCGTGGGCGAGGATATTCTCGGCGGACAGGTCGGTGTGCACCCAACAGGCAGGTTCGGTGACAGGGGGGACGCGGCGAAGGCGCCGCCAGGCTTCGCGGACGTCGGCCGGGTCGAAGAGGTCGGCCAAGGCGGACGCTGCCTTCTCGGCCCAGGCGTCCATCTGGTCGGTGACAGGTTCGCCGCACCGGTACCCCCAGTGCTCGGCGCCGCGTGCGGCGCCAGCGGTATCGACCGCATGGAGGCTCTGCAGGAAAGCACCGAGAGTCTCCGCGAACCGGGCCTGCTGCGCCTCGTCAAGTGCAATCGGCAGCTCGCCCGGCACCCACGACAGCACCGCCCAAGGGCGAGGGAATGCCTGGCTGGCTTGACCAAGAGCCACGACTTCCGGTACGGGGCTGACGACTTGCGAGGCGATGTGGGGCAGCCAGCGGGTCTCCTTGAGCAAGTCAGGGACGTACTCGTCAGACCGGGGCAGGCGCACGGCCAATGCATCCCCAAGGCGGAAGACCCAGTTGCTGCTGCCTGATGCGGGGCTCACTCGGACGGGCATGCCGGCCAGATGTGGTGCCTGATCGTGAAGAAGCTGGGTCACGACATGGGTGTCTGGGACAACCTCGGTCGCCTCCGAGAATGGTGGGCTCACCTGCACATGATCGTGGTTTCGCTCGGCGGCACAACTGAGTTTCGACGGCGTACCTTGCCGCGTTCCGCACGCTGGGGAGAGGTGGCCGATCATGCAGCGAGCGCGACTGGGCGCCGGCGGGCCCGTTCTTGGGACAGATGGCGCAGTGTGGTGGCGATGCAGGCGACCTGGAGCCAGCCGGTCGCCGATGTCGTGGTGTTCTCGAAAGACTTCGCCAGACGGCGAGAGCGTCCGAGGCGGCCGTGAGCGACCTCGACGGCATGCCGGATAGGCCGGAAGGTGGGCTGCTTGTCGTCCCACCCCACCCGACGGACCTCGACGTCGTGCTCGCGACCGAGGGTGCGTGCCGCAGCAGCGGTGACCCCGCGGTCTACCAAGACCAGCTCGAGCCGGTCGGTGACACCTTGCCGGTCCAGGTGCTCCAGCATCAGCTCGCTGGCCCGGTTCTCGTGGGTTGAGGCAGGCACGACCAGCCCGGCCACCGGCAAGCCAGTCACATCGCCGGCGACGACACGCTTCGCGTCCTTGGTGCGGCCGAACGGGCCGCCGCGGTCATGGAACGTGAAACCGCCGTTCGAGGCGCCGCGGGACAGGTGTGTGTCGATGACGACCATCGACGGGGTCCGCTCAGCCCGACCATTCAACTCGCGCGCGGCTGCGTGCAACACCGTCAGGGCCTGCGCCCAGGTTCCGTTGCGCGACCAGCGACGGAACTGCGACCAGACCCGCGTCCACGGCCCGAACGACTCCGGCAGGTAGCGCCACTGGCATCCGGTCTGCGCGATGAAAAGCATCGCCTCCACCACGGTCCGCAGATCATCGGCATGCCTCCGACCGCGCTTGCCCGGCGCGTTGAACACCGGCTCCAGCAGTCCCCACTGGTCATCAGTCAGGTCACTTGGGTACGACATGCCCCGCACAGTGACGAAGCGCTCAGTCCGCGCGGTAGGGACACACTCAGTAACACCTTCCTGCAATGTCAACAGCGCGCTGTTAGCCGGACCGGTCCTTATCGTCGCGGTCACGACCTCGCCCAACAGCTGGCGTTCAGCGCGGTGGCCATCCCCAACGGGTCGGGCAGCCCCAGCTGGTCCAGCCCGTGGAAGGACAACGGCTCCTACGCCGTCGGCAGCCGGTGGGTCGGCCGCAGCCACCAGATCGCGTCCACCACCTCGACCTTCGCTGGCAGCGGCACCGCGTCGGGCGCCTGGTTGGCGACGACGGTCACCTTCAAGTAGCCCGCCCCGAGCCTCGCGCAGCCGGGTCGACCGATCAGCACGGTGTCGCTGGTGTGGTCAGTCGTCGTCGAGCTGACCGAGGCACAAAGTGTTGCGTTTGGCTGCGGGTCAGCGTCGCGACCTGTCACTGTTTGGGACAACTCCCGGTAACTCCGGACAAGGAGCAGCAATGTTGCAGAGGTTTCGCAGACACCTGCCTGTCCTGATCACCGCCGTCGTCGTGGCCACGGCCACCGCGGTCGGCCCGAGCGTCGCGCAGGCAGCCTACGATGCCGTCAATGCCAACCATGTGGACGGCAAGGACGCCGTCGGGTCCGGCGCCTCGGCAGCTCACCGAGCGGGCAAGCTCGTCGCCACCAACGCAAGCGGCAAGTTCCCGACCAAGGTCCTTGGTGTGGCACCGAACTCCCGTCGCCTCGGTGGGTTCTCCCATGGCCAAGTCGCCACGATGTCCATCCCACCCCAGGCCGCGTTTGTCTCCTCGGGGGCGACGGCTGGGTCTTCAGGCCCCACCTTCGCGGCGAGCGGCGACGGAGTGATGACCGTGGGATTCGTGGTTCCCCCCGACCGCGGCAAGCGACCGTTGGCGATGCGGGTCGTGTACCGGGAAGACAGTACGACAGCCTGCCAGTGGTACGTCGCTGCGCAGGGGTTGGAGGGTCCCGACGGACCGAACAGCACGAGCAACATCCACAACGGCGGCTGGAAAGTCCCGGGGACAAACAACTACAGCGGCCTGATCTCGGTGCCGGCGGGACTCGGCAACGCTCACACGGCGATGTTCGAGTGGCCATTCCAGTCCGACCCCGGCATGTTCATCCAGTTCGCGCTGGCGCGCAACGGAGGCGACCCGGCAGACACCTGCCAGTCCGTGACCATCATGGGCCTGGAGCTGCTCTACTGAGGCCAGCCGCTGCCGCCACCGGGCTCCTCACCGGACGCGCGACGGACCGTCAGGTGTCTTGCCAGTTCAGCGGGTTCTTCTTGCTCGGCTGGACCCGCGGCGGCTCGCCGGGCATCTTCGGGTAGTCCGGCGGATACGGCAGCTCACCGCGTCCCTCCGCCGCGTCGCGCTCGTACAGCTCGAGCAGCGGCTCCAAGGAGTGCTGCACGTCGTCGATCTCCGCGTGCACGTCGCCGAGCTCGGCGAAGCGCTCAGGCACGGTGTGCAGGGTGAACTCGCGCGGGTCGTCCAGCCCGGACAGCTCCTCCCAGGTCACCGGTGTCGACACAGGGGCACCGGGCAGCGGCCGCAGTGAGTAGGCGCTGGCGATCGTGCGGTCGCGGGCGTTCTGGTTGTAGTCCACGAAGATCGTCTCCCCACGCTCCTCCTTCCACCAGTTGGTGGTCACCCGGCCGGGCATCCGCCGCTCGAGCGCCCGGCCGAACGCGATGGCGGCATGGCGTACGTCGATGAAGTCCCACCGCGGCTCCACCCGGACGTAGACGTGGATGCCGCGGTTGCCCGACGTCTTCGGGAACCCCCGGATCCCCAGCTCTTCCAGCAGCGCCCGGGCCTCCCCCGCCGCCACCACGGCATCGGCGAACGACGTGCCGGGTTGCGGGTCGAGGTCCAGCCGCAGCTCGTCAGGGTGCTCGACGTCGTCGCGCCGCACCGGCCACGGGTGGAACGTGATCGTCCCGATCTGGGCCGCCCACGCCGCAACCGCCGCCTCCGTCACACAGACCTCGTCGGCGGTGCGTCCCGACGGGAACGTGATCGTCGAGGTCTCGACGTACGACGGCGCGCCCTTGGGAACTCGCTTCTGGTAGAACGCATCACCGTGCCGGTCGGTCCGAGTCGCCTGCTTGATGCCCGGATGGACGCCCTTCGGCCACCGCTCCAGCGTCGTAGGACGCAGGTGCAGAGCCCGCAGGATCCCAGGGCCGACGGAGGCGTAGTACTGCACCACGTCGAGCTTGGTCGCCTCAGGCGTGGCATCGGTGGCCGGGAAGATCACCCGGTCGGCACTCGTCACCCGGACCGCGGTGCCGGCCACCTCGATCTCGGTCGCAGGCGTCGCCATGCCCACACCCTACGGGCGCGCACCTCGTCACTATGTGACAACTCAGGTTCACCGATTGTTCGTGCCCAGCCCTCCCCAAACGCACGAATCTGGCTTAAGGTCACGGCGTCAGCCTTCCCGCGCCCTTCCCGACCGTCGTGTCGAACCACAAAGGATTCTGTGTGATCGCCTCAAGATCCCGGCGTGCCCTCGCCGTCTTTGCCCCTGCCGCCGTCATCACGGCGCTCATCTCACTCCCGCTGGACGCCGCCACCGCGGCGCCGTCCTCGACGCTGGTCATCAACGAGGTCTACGGCGGTGGGGGCAACTCCGGCGCCACGTTGCGCAATGACTTCATCGAGATCAAGAACATCGGCTCGACCACCGTGAACGTGTCGCAGTACTCCGTGCAGTACGGCTCCGCCACGGGCACCACGGCCTTCCAGACGACCCCGTTGAGCGGCCAGATCCCGCCCGGCCAGACCTACCTGGTGCAGGAAGCGGCTGGCGCGGGAGGCACAGCGGACCTGCCCGCCCCTGATGTCACCGGTTCGATCAACATGAGCGGCACGACCGGTCGGGTCGCGCTGGTGTCCAACCAGACCGCTCTGAACTGCCCGACTCCAGGCACCTGCACGTCTGCGCCTGGCGTCGTCGACTTCGTCGGGTGGGGTGCCGGGACCGTCAGCGACTTCGAGACGGCCAAGGCGCCGGCGACCTCCAACACCACGTCGATCTCCCGCAACGCCGCGGGTGCCGACACCGACAACAACGCGGCTGACTTCGCCTCCGGAACGCCTACGCCCACGAACTGTGGCAACGCCTGCGTCATCCCGGCGACCACCGCCACGATCGCGCAGATCCAGGGAGCCGGGCACCTCTCGCCGTACGCCGGACAGAGCGTCTCCGACGTGACCGGCGTCATCACCGCGCGCGACGCCCGTGGCTTCTACCTCCAGGACCCCCGCGGCAACAGTGCACCCGGGTACGTCGCCGGGGCCAGCTCAGGCATCTACGTGTTCACCTCCTCAGCCCCGGCCGCCGAGCTCCAGCCCGGCACGTCCGTGAGCGTCAAGGGGTCGGTGACGGAGTTCCGGCCGGGTTCATCCGGCCTCAGCATCACCGAGCTCAGCTCACCGACCGTCACCGTCGTCGATCCCTCCGCAGGTGCGATCGCGCCCACGGAGATCGGTCCCGGCGCCCTCCAGCCTCCGGCCACCGTGATCGACAACGACGCCAACGGCGGCGCGCAGATCAACGTCGAGAGCGCCGGCCAGTACCAGCCGAGCGAGGACGGCATCGACTTCTGGGAGTCCCTCGAAGGCATGCTCGTCGATCTGCCCGACGCCCGGGCGGTCGGTCCGACCAACACCAGGTTCGGTGAGACCCCGATCGTGCCCGCAGGCTCCGGCACCGAGACCGCTCGAGGCGGGATCGTGCTGCTCAAGAACGACCCCAACCCCGAGCGGATCATCCTCGACAGCGGCAACGGCGTCACCGTCGCGGCCGCCAACGTCGGCGACACCTACACCGATGCCGTCGGTGCGATCAGCTACGACTTCAACAACTTCCACCTGATGGCCACCACCTCCCCGACCCTGCAGTCCGGTGGCATCACGCGTGAGGTCACGCAGGCGGCGGCCAACGACGAGCTCTCGGTGGCGACGTTCAACGTCGAGAACCTCGACCCGACCGACCCGCAGTCCAAGTTCAACCAGCTCGCATCCATCATCGTGGACAACCTCCAGGCTCCCGATCTGCTCGCTCTGGAGGAGGTCCAGGACAACAACGGCGCCACCAACAACGGAGTGGTCGACGCCGACGAGACGCTCACCAAGCTGACGGCCGCGATCTCCGCCGTCGGTGGCCCGGCCTACGACTACCGCCAGGTCAACCCGGTCAACAACGCCGAGGGGGGCGAGCCGGGGGGCAACATCCGGGTCGCGTTCCTGATCCAGCAGGGCACCCCGCTCTCGTTCGTCGACCGCGCACCTGGGTCGTCGACCGAGGACACCGACGTGACGGTCGGAGCCGACGGCTCACCCGAGCTGACGCACTCCCCCGGCCGTGTCGACCCGGGCAACAGCGCCTGGGCCGCCACCCGCGTCCCGCTGGCGGGTGAGTTCACGTTCGGTGGCCAGAAGGTCTTCGTGGTCGCCAACCACTGGAGCAGCAAGGGCGGTGACGAGCCGCTGTACGGCCCGAAGCAGCCGCCGTTCCAGGGGTCGGAGGCCAAGCGGGTCCAGCAGGCGCAGACCGTCAACGCCTTCGTCGACGAGATCTACGCCAAGGACGCGAACGCCAACGTGGTCGTGCTCGGAGACCTCAACGACTTCGAGTACGCCGACAGCGTGCAGGCCCTCACCGACAACGGCGCGGCCCTGCTCGACCTCCCGGCGACGCTGCCGGACGAGGAGCGCTACACCTACGTGTTCGATGGCAACTCGCAGGTCCTGGACCACATCCTGATCAGCCCTGGGCTGGTGGGCCAGACCTTCGACTACGACATCCTGCACGTCAACGCCGAGTTCAGCGACCAGGCCAGCGACCATGACACCCAGGTCGTCAACCTGCACCTCGGCCTGGCCGCGTCGAACCTGACGGCCTCGGCGACACCGGGACAGATCGTGTACGGCTCGAGCGCGACCGTGAGCGGCACGCTCACCGGCTCCAACCACCCGCTCAACGGCGCCACGGTGTCGTTGCAGTCCCGGCCGGCAGGCTCGGGCTCGTTCAGCGACACCGGGGCCCAACGGACGACCGGGGCCGACGGCTCGTACTCGTTCAACGTCTCCCCGGGCGCCAACACCGACTATCGCGTGATCTTCGACGGAGATCGCACGTATCAGCAGGCGACCAGCCAGCCGGTGACGGTCAACGTCGCGACCCGGATCTCCTTGACGACCGGAGCCACGACGTTGAAGAAGGGTGACTCCACGTTGTTCGCCGGAGTTGTCGCTCCGAACCACGAGGGTCAGGTCGTCCAGATCCAGCAGCGCGTCGGCAGCGCGTGGAGCACGATCGGCACGGTGACCCTCGATCAGGACAGCTTCTACGGCTTCGTGCTGGAGACGTCCAAGAAGGACGACAAGGGCACGACGTCGTACCGCGTCCTGAAGCCGGCCGACGCTGACCATGTCGTCGGCACGTCACGCACGGTGGAGATCACGGTGAAGTAGCCGATCGGCGACCGCGTCCGGCGAAGGCGCCACGGGACCTTACGGTTCCGTGGCGCCTTCTCACGTCTCGCCGGGTCCGTTGCCCGCCCACGTAGGCTGGTCGGCATGGAGCCCACGCAGACGTCGACCGCCGAAGGCGGAGGCCACCAGACCACACATCCGCGCGTTGAGAAGACCGACGACCAGTGGCGGGCCGAGCTCAGCCCGGAAGAGTTCTCGGTGTTGCGCAAGGCCGGCACCGAGCGGCCCTGGTCCGGCGAGTACGTCGACACCAAGACGGAGGGCGTCTATCGCTGCAAGGCGTGTGGGGCCGAGCTCTTCCGCTCCGACACCAAGTTCGATTCGCACTGCGGATGGCCGTCGTTCTGGGCGCCCAGTGAGTCCGACGGCGTACGCCTGATCGAAGATCGCTCGCTTGGCATGACGCGCACCGAGGTGCGCTGCTCGACCTGCGACTCACACCTCGGACACCTGTTCCTCGGCGAGGGTTACGACAACCCCAACGACGCCCGCTACTGCATCAACTCGATCTCGCTGACGCTGGAGCCCGCCACGAGCTGAGCCGTCGTCCGGTCTCAGGGCCGCCAGTCCTCCGGCGGATCCTCTCCGACCCGACCGTCGACAGCCTCGCGAATCAGGTCGGCATGACCGGTGTGTCGGCCGTACTCCTCGATCTGGTCGCAAAGCAGCCGCCGCAGGTTGGCGTGCTGCCCGTCCGGCCTGGAGACGTGCACTGCTTGGTCGAGACCGCCCCTGGCGAGTGCCGCGTCGACCCTCGCGCGCGAGCGTCCCACAGCCCCGTCCCAGAGTGCATAGAGCTCGTCTGGGCTGTCGTCGGCGGCGGACTCGAACTCCCAGTCGTCGTTGCCGTCCCAGCCGTTCTCTGCCCAGGTCGCATCCATCGGCTCACCGGCCAGCTTGACCGTCGAGGCGTAGTCCTCCTGGGCGGCCAAGTGCTTCAACAGACCGCCCAGGGTGAGGGAGGACGTCCCGATCCTCGTGGCGAGGCCGGCTGAGTCGAGACCGTCGACCTTCCAGCGGAATGTGAAGCGCAACCGGTTGAGGGCGCCGAGAAGCTGGGCACTCTCCGATCCGGCGACCGGCGGTTCCCACGGGTTGTTCGGACTCGTCATGTCGCCAACGGTAGAGGCTCTTCCGGACGTTTTGCTTCCGGAAACTACTTCGCGGGCAGCGACCTGGCGTAGCCGACGCCGATGTCGACCCAGCGCCTGAGCTGCTCGTCGGTGGCGGCGGCGGCGGGCTCGATGTGGAGCCAACCGTTCATCGACCGACCTCGCATCTCGAACCGGGCCGCGCCGTCCTCGGCCACGAGCGCCTCCGTCTCGCCCGGGTCGACGCGGAGCAGCAGCCCGCCCTGACCGCTGGCAGCCACGGCCATGTTTCCGCTGACCAGGAAGGCGAGTCCACCGAACATCCGCTGCTCGGTCACACCGGTGTGATCGCCGATCGCCACCCGAATCCGCTCGGCGAGCTCTTCGTCGTACGCCATCTCGGAGTCCTCCTACGGAAGGGCGGTGATCAGGTCCTTGACGCTGCGTCGGCGTCCGGTGTAGAACGGCACCTCTTCACGCACGTGTCGGCGCGCCGTGCTGGCCCGAAGATGTCGCATCAGGTCGACGATCCGGTGCAGCTCATCAGCCTCGAAGGCCAGGATCCACTCGTAGTCGCCGAGCGCGAAGGACGCCACGGTGTTCGCCCGCACGTCCGGGAAGCCGCGCGCCATCTTCCCGTGCTCGGCCAGCATCGCCCGGCGCTCGGCGTCCTCGAGCAGGTACCACTCGTAGGACCGGACGAACGGATAGACACAGATGTAGTCACGCGCTTGCTCGTCGGCCAGGAACGCCGGGACATGGCTCTTGTTGAACTCCGCCGGCCGGTGCAGGGCCATCTGCGACCACACCGGAGCCAGTCGCGCACCGAGCGCAGTGCGCCGCAGCGCGTTGTAGGCCGATTGGAGCGCCTCTGCCGTCGAGGCGTGCCACCACACCATCAGGTCGGCGTCGGCGCGCAGCCCCGACACGTCGTAGACCCCGCGAACGGTGACGTCCTGGTCGACCAGGGAGTCGAACAGCACCTCGACCTCGCCGACCTGCTCAGCGCGTTCCCCGTCGTTCTCGACCGGGGAGGTGAGCTCGAACACCGACCACATCGTGTAGCGGATGACGTCGTTGAGCTCCCGTGCCGCCTTGCCCTGCTGCGGACGCTTCGTCGTCGCCTCGCGACCCGGCTCAGAGTCGGCGTGCGGCTCGTCGGCGACGCTGCGCCGGGGAGAGTCGGAGAAGGGCGAGTTCTGCGAGGTCATGAGGTCATTGTCGCTGCTGCAGCCACGTTGCCGAGCAGCCGGGTCGCCGCCGCCTTGCCGGACGCGATCACCGCCGGGATGCCGACCCCGTCGTAGGCGGCGCCGCAGACCTCCAGGCCAGCCGTCCGCCCCACGGCAGCGGAGATCCGGGTGACCCGGTCCAGGTGCCCCACGGCGTACTGCGGCAAGGCCCCGCCCCAACGGGTGACGACCGCATCGAGCAGGGGGGCGTGCAGTCCGGTCGCCTCCCGCAGGTCCATGACCGCGCCCTCGACGAGCTCGTTGTCATCGCGTTGCAGGTCCGCCTCCTCGCGGTGCCGGCCGACCGAGCACCGCAGCACCAGGACGTCGCCGGCCAGCCAGCCCCACTTGCGGCCGGAGAACGTCGCGGCCTTGATCAGCCGACCGTCAACCGGTGGGACGAGGAATCCCGAACCGGCCAGGTCCACCTCGACTGCGGCGGCCTCGACAGCGATCGTGATGATCGCCATCGACGCGTACTCGATCCTTCCGAGCTCCATCGCAGCCGCTGGCGCGGCCTCCTCCAGCAGACGGGCGGCCGGGGCGGCAGGGACAGCGACGACCACGGCATCCGCCTCGACCACGGTCGACGCGCTCGTCGGACCGTGGACGACGCGCCAGCCTCTCCCGGTACGCGCGAGCTCCCGGACGGGAGCGTTACGCACCACCACTCCACCTCGCGCCTCGATGTCGGTGCACACCGCCACCGCCAGCCGACCGACGCCGCCGGAGACGCCGGCGAAGACGGGCACCGAGACCGCGGTCTGCGTTCCTTCGCCCCCTCCCCCCGTGGCCGCTCGGGCCGCGGCCAGCAGGGAACCGTGACGGGCAGAGCTCGCCACGAGTTGCGGCAGGGACGCCAGGGTGGAGATCTCGTCGGACCGTCCGGCGTACACGCCGCCCAACAACGGCTCCACCAGCCGGTCCCGCACCTCGGCCCCCAACCGACGCGACACCAACCGTCCGACACCCACGTCGTCGGTCAGGTCGAGCCGCCGGAGTCTCGGCTCGATGCCGGCACGGACCACCCCCAGGCGACCCAGGATGCCGCTGCGCGCGGCGACCGCGAGATTGGTCGGGATCCCCATCAGGGTCGGCGGCAGCGGCCGGATCGCCCCCTTGGTCCACACGCCTGCGCCGCTGACCTGCGGATGCACGATGTGCTCACCGAGCCCGACCGCACGAGCCAGGTCGATTCCTTCGGTACGCCGGTTGAGCATGGCCTCCGCACCCAGGTCGACCGGAACCCCGGCCACCTCTCCGACCCGGAGCTTGCCTCCGACCTCGGCCGATCCCTCGAGCACCGTGACGGCTGTCCCGGGACGCGACATCAGCACCTCGCGGGCGGCGGTCAGCCCGGCGAGACCGGCGCCGATCACGACGACGTGGGGCGTGCCCGGCTCCTGCGCGTGCGGATCCTGCTCGGGCGAACGGGGCGGCATGGCTCCAGGGTGGCACGACGCGAGCCCAGCCCTGGGAACCAGCCCGGCGCCATCGGCGTCGAAGGACCATGCGGATTCCTGGCAAGACCTCGCGCACGCTGACCTCCGTCGCCGTGCTCAGCGTGCTCGGCCTGCTCGGGCTTGCAGCCTGCGGAGGCGGCTCGGACCCAGCCGCGTCGACCGACGTCGCCGTTCAGGGGGAAACGCAGGGGCCGCCGTCGACCGCGCCCCCGCCGGCTCGCAGCAGGACGATGCAGCCACCAGCGAGGACGCCCTCGCGGCGCCGGCCGACGGTCAGCTCGTCGCCCCGGGCGCCACCCCTGGTGGCCAGAAACAGCCTGAGCTCCTGACCGGCACCGCCATGGTCAAGACGGGGGCGATCGCGCTGCGGTCCAGCGACATCGGTCACGTGATCACGCAGGTCTACGGCATCGTCGGTGGTGTCGGTGGTGACATCAGCCGGGAGGACACCACGACCGACGACAAGGGCAAGACGGTCCGCTCGATGCTGGTCCTCCGGGTCCCGGTCGACGAGTTCGACGCGACGCTCAGTGACCTGTCCCGGCTCGGCACCCTCGTCAACCGGGTGCGCAACGCCAAGGACGTGACGACCGAGGTTGCCGACATCGACTCCCGGGTCCGCAGCGCGCAGCGCTCGATCACCACCTTGCGTCAGCTGTTCGACCGAGCGAACAGGCTCAGCGACATCATCCGCCTCGAAAGCGAGCTCTCCCAGCGCGAGTCTGACCTGGAGTCGCTCCAGGCCCAGCAACGAGCCCTGCGCGACCAGACCACGATGTCCACGATCACGATGACCCTGGAGCCCCCGGTGGTCACCCCCAAGCCGCGGCCGAAGCCGAAGGACGACAACGCCGGCGGCTTCGTCGCCGGTATTCAGCAGGGCTGGGACGCCCTGAAGTCGACCACGATCGCGGTGGGTCACGGGCTCGGCCTGGTCCTGCCGCTCGGGACGGTGGCGCTGTTGCTCGCGGCACTCGCCTACTGGTTGGTACGCCGCTTCGCCCCGCACGACACCGCAGCCCCCCACGAGCCCGCCGAGGCCTGACCTGCTCGTCGGCTCGTCCCCAACCCGCGGAATGCGGGGCCGCCCGCGGGTCAGCCGTCGAGGGAGTGCACCAGCTCGACGATCCGGGTCAGTACGTCGGGATCGGTGTCGGGCAGCACCCCGTGGCCGAGGTTGACGATGTGGCCGGGCGCGGCTCGCCCGGCTTCCACGACTGCACGCGTGGCCGCCTCGACGACGTTCCACGGCGCGAAGACCACGGTCGAGTCGAGATTTCCCTGCACGGCCTGACCGGGCTGGATCCGCTCGACCGCCCGGTCCAGGGGCACCCGCCAGTCCACCCCCATGACCTCGACTCCGGCCGTGCTCATGTCCGTGAGCAGCTCACCTGTCGCGACCCCGAAGTGGATCCTCGGGACGCCGAGGTCCTCGATCGCTGAGAAGACCGCACGACTGTGCGGCAACACGAACTCGCGGTAGTCCGCCGGCGACAGACCACCCGCCCAGGAGTCGAACAGCTGGACCGCCGAGGCGCCGGCTTCCACCTGTACCCGCAGGAATCCCGCCGAGATCTCCGCGAGTCGGGACAGCAGGGCATCCCACACCAGCGGGGCTCCGCGCATCAGGGCCTTGGTGCGAGCGTGCTCCCGCGAGGGGCCGCCCTCGATCAGGTACGACGCCAACGTGTAGGGGGCCCCCGCGAAGCCGATCAACGGCGTCCCCCCGAGCTCGCCGCGCAGCGCCTGGACCGCCTCGGTCACGAAGGACAACTGCGACGGGTCGAACGTCGGAATCGCCTCCGCCCCAGCCAGGTCACGGACCGGTGAGGCGATGACCGGCCCGACCCCTGGCTGGATGTCGAGGTCCACCCCGAGCGCCTTGAGCGGCAGCACGATGTCGGAGAAGAAGATCGCGGCGTCCACATCGTGTCGGCGCACCGGCTGAAGGGTGATCTCGACGATCATCTCCGGCCGCATGCAGGACTCGAGCATGGGCACGCCCTCACGCAGCTTGCGGTACTCCGGCAGGGAGCGGCCGGCCTGCCGCATGAACCAGACGGGCAACCGCTCTGGGCGCTCACCGCGGGCCGCGCGGATCAGGGCACTCGACGTCGGATCGGAGGCGTTCACGAGCGGCATCCTCGCACGAAAGGCCCCGATCAGATCCGGCGCGTCGTGACGACCGACACCGCGGACAGGACCTAGGCTCGGGCCATGGCCGCGCGCAACGATGTCGACGCGCCGCCGGATGAGTTCCGGAAGGCTCTCGATCAGCTCAGAGCGGCGAGGCTGCGACCCGAGATCTTCAGCGAGGAGATGCCGGCGCCTCAGCGCATCGCGCCGTACTCGGCTGCCCTGACCGCCGACGTGACGATCGGCGGCGAGGACGTCGGCGGCGGCCGGCTGGTGCTGCTCTACGACCCCGCCGGCAACGACGCCTGGCAGGGCGTCTTCCGCTGCGTCGCCTACGCCCGCGCCGACATCGACCCCGAGATGGTCACCGACCCGCTGCTGTCCGCGGTCGGCTGGACCTGGCTGATCGAGTCGCTCACCGCGCACGGCGCTGAATATCTCGCGCCCAGCGGCACCGTGACGCGCGTCGCATCGGAGAGTTTCGGGGGCATGCAGGACGACCCCGCCAACGCCGAGATCGAGGTCCGCGCCTCCTGGTCACCGCTCGGACCGATCGGCCCGCACGTCGAGGCCTGGGGCGAGCTGCTCTGCACGGCCGCAGGGCTCCCCCCGGTGCCTGCCGGTGTGGTCGCGATGCCCAACCGGCGCGGCCAACGCGGGCGATGACCCCCGCGGCACCCAGCGAACCCACCCCGACGCCTGCCGACGACTCCGAGCAGACCAGCTCCCCCGAGCCCGCTGCGCCTCTTGCCCCGCTGCTCGAGCTGCAGGACGGGCTGCCTCCCGTGATCGAGACGCCGGAGGCGCTCGCGGAGGCAGTCTCGGCCTTCGCAGCCGGCACCGGCCCGTTCGCCATCGACGCCGAGCGGGCCTCGGGCTATCGCTACAGCCAGCGTGCCTATCTGATCCAGATGCGCCGAGCCGGTGCGGGCACGGCTCTGGTCGACCCGCTTCCCCTCGGCGCCACGGTCCCCAACACCGCTCTGTCGTCCCTCAACGACGCCGTGGCCGACGAGGAGTGGATCATCCACGCCGCGAGCCAGGACCTGGCCTGTCTCGCCGAGGTCGGGCTCCGGCCGGTCTCGTTGTTCGACACCGAGCTCGCGGGCCGGCTGCTCAACTACCCACGGGTGGCCCTGGCGGTGCTCGTGGAGGAGCTCCTCGGGTTCCGGATGCGCAAGGAGCACTCGGCTGTCGACTGGTCGCGACGACCGCTGCCGGAACCCTGGCTGCTGTACGCCGCGTTGGACGTCGAGGCCCTCGATCGAGCTGCGCGAGACGTGCTCGCGGAACAGCTGGAGGCGGCAGGCAAGGCCGAGTGGGCTCGCCAGGAATTCGCGTCCTGGGTCGACAACTTCGAGTCAGCTCCCCGGGCCGAGCCCTGGCGGCGTACCTCGGGCATTCACCGGGTCCGTGGCCGCCGTGGCCTCGCCCTGGTGCGGGCCATGTGGCAGCGCCGCGACGAGCTGGCCCGCGGTCGTGACGTCACTGCGAGCCGAATCCTGCCCGATGCCGCGATCGTGGCAGCGGCGTCGGCAGCACCTGCCTCCCGCAACGCGCTGTCGCGCCTGGACGGCTTCGCCACCCGCGGAGGGCAGCGCTACATCAAAGACTTCGCCACCGTCATCGCCGATGCTCTCGCGCTTCCCGAGTCCGAGCTCCCGATGATCTCTCCTCAGCACGACGGACCCCCGCCCCCGCGCGCCTGGGCCGACAAGGACCCGGTCGCCGCAGCTCGGTTGAAGCGCTGCCGGACCGTGATCGGGGAGCTGGCCGCCGCCCACGAGCTGCCGCAGGAGAACCTGCTGTCGCCTGACTTCGTTCGCCGGTTGGCCTGGAGGCCGCCGAAGCAGGTGACGGCGCAGACGGTCGCGACCTTCATCGGTGACCTCGGGGCGCGTCCGTGGCAGGTGGAGCTCACGGCATCGTCACTGGCCGCTGCGTTGACCTCCGAGTGAGTCCACGTACGCCACGACGCGGTTCAGCAGCGACGACGCGTGCACGAGCTCAGGCGGCGGGACGCGCGGGTTCTCGGCCAGCTCGTAGAGCAGCGGGGCCGCCTCGCTGTGACCGAGCTGGAGCGCCACCTGCGCACAGGCTCGGGCAGCGTCGCGCACCGCTCCGGGTTGGACGGTCCAGATCGCCTCGAACAATCGCGAGCGATCGGGCACCGTCGACTGACCCGGCAGCTCCCACGCGGTCAGCAACGCCGGGTAGTCCGGTGCGTCGCAGACCACGGCCCACTCGCGGCGCATCGGCGCGTCCTCCGGAAGGTGCACGAACGACGTCCCGGCGGTGGGTTGTGGCGTGTCGCTGAAGGCCGCGAACGCCATGGTCGAGCGCGCGATCCTGGCGAGCTCGGTCCAGCGTTCGCGCGCCGCGCGGTAGTACCGATCCTGCTGGAAGGCGCCGAAGATGACCGGGCTCTCGGCGCGTGAACAGCACTCGTCCTCGATCGCCCACGAGAGTGCGATCAGCGTGGACTTCCTCAGCCGCTGGGGCTGCAGGCCGGGATGTTTCTGGCGCAGGGCGGCGTAGACGGACGGGACGCCAGGCGGCTGCTCGACGGCCTCCTTGGCCAGAGCCACCTCGGCGATCGCGACCTCCAACCGCGTCCCGGCGTCCCGGCGACGCAGCACCTGCTTCACCAGCCCGACGTCGCCCTCGGCGTACCGGCGATGCCCGCTCTCCAGACGCGCGGGCTTGGGGAACCCATGGCGCGACTCCCACATCCGCAAGGTGGCCGGCGCCAGTCCGGTCCGCACGGCAAGATCGCCGATGGTCAGGTGCGCCTGACGTGGACCGGGCTGGTCGAGGGAGTCCTGGCTGTGGACTTGCGTCGAAGGGGGGTCAGGGTTCATGATGGCAGAGTAAACCTAAACAGTCTGTTTAGGAAACTGTTTAAGTCCATCCATGGAAAACCTCGAAGCCAAGGAGCCCTCATGACCGAGAACGCCACCCACACCCACGCGACCACCGGGACAGACCAGGACGTCGTCGACTGGACCGACCTGGGCCGCGAGATGTGGTCCTTCCTGACCGGCCGCGAGGCCGCGATCAACTACCGCTTCATCGACATGGCCGTCGAAGTCCCCCGGGACACCGGCGCCGAGGCACCGCGGGCGACGTGGAAGCTGAACGGCACCCTGCAGGTGACGACCCGGGACAACGCCGGCACGACCGAGGGCGGCGCCTGAGGCGATGTCCACGGACCTCACAGTGTCTGCCGACCTCGAGTTCTCCGTCGACCTCCCCGGTCGCCGGAGGGTGACCGGGGAGCTGACCGGCACGGGGAAGTCACTCGAGCTGCGGGTCAGCGACCCGTTCCTGTTCGCGGGAAGGTCGGACTCCGGCGCGATCCGCGGCCTGGCACGGGGCCTGGCCGTTCAGGGACTGACCATCAAAGTGGTGACTCCCTCGGGACCGCTGGTCACACTCGGGAAGTCACGCACGTCGTGGCTGCAACGCCGGCTGACCGGCTCGCGACACATCCGGATCGAGCGCGGCGCGGGTCTGTGGTCGCTGATCCGGGGGCGAGCCCAAGCACCGAGCGAGGGTGCACTGCCGGCGTCCGCGTTGGCGCCGCCGCGGACCCTGTACCCGATCGCTCCGACGTTGGTGCGGCATCGTCGCCGGCCGGTGACGACCACCCATGATCCTCAGCGAGGAGGCAACCCGCGGCTGATCATGGCGCCACGGGAGCACCCGTGGCCGGGCGACCGGCAACCGATGTTCGCCCTACGCAACGACGTCACGGTGATCGGCAGCGGACCGGACTGTCACATCCGGTTGCCCGGCCTCGAACCGGAGCACGCGGAGATCCGGCACGATGACCAGGGACGAGTTCGTACTCACCCGCACCGGCGGTTCACCAGAAGCCACCAGGGTGAACGGCGCCCCGCTGGACACGGCGGTCCTGCGAACCGGCTCCGGCCTTCGGCTGGGTGACTGGGCGATGTCGTTCTACCGCGAGGAGTACGCCGACCACGGGCGCCCGTACGGTGGTCGGATCGGTGGAGAGCTCGGGTACCAACGACCGCAGCCGAGCAGGGCCGCCGTCCAACGACGTGACGAGGAGACCCCGTGACAGAAGCAGGATCGGTCCTGGTGGCAGGCGCCTCCGGCTTTGTCGGCCGCCGGCTCTGCCCGGCGTTGACGGCCGCCGGCCACGACGTGCGCGCCATGACGCGGCACCCGGACAGCTACCAGGGCGAGGGCGTCGCCGTCTTCGGAGACGTGCACGACGCCGAGACGCTGGCGGACGCGCTCCACGGCTGTCGGGCGGCGTACTACCTGGTGCACTCCCTGGACTCGAAGGACTTCGAGTCGCTGGACGCCTCCGCAGCACGGGCGTTCGGCAGGGCCGCCGCGGAGGCTGGAGTCCAGCAGATCATCTATCTCGGGGGCCTTGGCAGCGAGACCGAACAGCTGTCGTCTCACCTGCGCAGCCGGCGTGAGGTCGAGGGACTGCTCGGCGAGGCGGGGGTGCCGGTCACAGTTCTGCGGGCGGGGATCATCGTCGGCGCCGGCGGGATCTCGTGGGAGATGACGCGACAGCTCGTCGACCATCTGCCGGCGATGATCACACCGCAGTGGGTGCGCACGAAGACCCAGCCGATCGCGGTCGCCGATGTGGTTCGGTATCTGGTCGGTGTCCTCGACGAACCGCAGGCACGCGGCCGGGTGTTCGACATCGGCGGGCCCGAGGTGCTCCAGTACGTCACGATGCTGCGCAGGGTCGCCGCGATCAAGAAGAGCCTGCTGGTGATCGTCCCAGTTCCGCTGCTCACCCCTGGCCTCTCGTCACGATGGCTGTCCCTGGTCACCAATGTGGACACGCAGACCGGGACGATCTCTGATCGACTCGATGTCCAACGAGGTCGTCGTGGGCGACGACAGCATCCGATCGATCGTGCCGTTCGAACCGATGGGGTACGACGAGGCGGTGCGAACAGCGCTGCGCGAGCACGCCGAGCAGAAGACCGCACGATGATGCGCGCGGCGCGCCACTGCGTGGTGGCGTCGGGCGCAGCGCCGCGTCGAGTCCCGCTTGCCGATGCCGATCACCCATGTGGTTCCCGTGGAGCACCTGGAGTCAAAGGCGGTGAAATCGCGTCGCCGACGGGTCGTCGGCGGCGTGTCCGTGCTGGGGACAGGCCTGCTGGGGCTCTCCCTGTCGGCCAAGCCCGGCTCTCGGCAGTTCTACGGTCTCACCGCCGCAGTGGCCACGACCTGGACCGCAGGGGGACTGCTGTCCGGCCCGCTCCATCTGGGGTGGATCCAGAGCCGCGACCAGAGCCTGCGCCGCCCGGTGATCACCCCGGTGGCGACGGGGGTAGCCGCGTTCGGTTTCTTCTACGGCGCTGCGCTGGTGGCGCGCAGGATCCCGGCTCTCGATCAGGCGATCGGCCATGTGCTGACCTTCGCCGAGGAGGGCAACAGCCCGATGATCGTGGCGACCACGCTGGCCAACGGGCTCGGCGAGGAGGTGTTCTTCCGGGGAGCGATGTACGCCGCGCTCGACACCGACCACAAGGTCGCGGTCACGACAGCGGTCTACACCGTCGCCACCGCGTCGACGCGCAACCCCGCCTTGGTCATCGCGGCAGGGCTGATGGGCACGCTCTTCAGCCTCCAGCGCCGCGCATCGGGAGGCCTGCAGGCGCCGGTGCTGACCCACCTGACGTGGTCGACTCTGATGGTGCGCTATCTCCCACCCCTCTTCCGCAGAGCCCAGCGCGTCGACGGCTGAGCACCACGTTCGATGCCCCTGGTTCGTCCTCGTTTCATTTCGTTCGACTTGTGTTGCGTAAATCCGGCTGGTTAAAGTAAGCCTCACCTAACCTGCACGGGAGATGGACTGTGATCGCGAATGCATTGATCGGCCTGCGCGAGGGGCTCGAAGCCTCTCTCGTCGTCAGCATCTTGGTGGCGTACCTGGTCAAGACCGGCCGCAAGGACCGGCTGCCCGACCTCTGGCTGGGCGTGACCGCGGCCGTGCTGATCAGCCTGGGCTTCGGGGCGATCTTGACCTTCACCAGCCAGAGCATGTCGTTCGAGGCGAAGGAAGCCTTCGGCGGAACGATGTCGATCCTGGCGGTCGGCCTGGTCACCTGGATGATCTTCTGGATGAAGCGCACCGCACGCTTCCTCAAGGGTGACCTCGAGGGCAAGGTCTCCGACGCACTCTCCCTCGGCCGGATCGCCCTGGTCTTCATCGCGTTCGTGTCGGTGGCCCGCGAGGGCCTCGAGACCTCGCTGTTCGTCTGGTCGACCACGCAGGCGACCTCCGGCACCCGCCCGTTCCTCGGCGTCACCCTCGGCCTCCTGACAGCCGTGGCGCTGGCCTGGCTGCTCTACCTCAGCGCCGTGCGGATCAACCTTGCGAAGTTCTTCAAGTACACCGGGATCGGCCTGGTCGTCGTCGCCGCGGGCGTGCTCGCCTACGGCTTCCACGACCTGCAGGAGGCCGGCTGGGTCGGTGGCCTGAACACGACCGTCTTCGACGTCAGCCAGCAGGTGCCGCTGTCCTCCTGGTACGGGACGTTGCTCAAGGGCGCGTTCAACTTCAACCCACAGCCGACGGCCGTCGAGCTGACCGTATGGCTGACCTATCTCGTCACGGTGATGACGTTCTTCCTGTGGCCGGCCGGGAAGAAGCCGGCGCCGGCACCGTCCGTCAACGCCTCCGTGAACGCCTGAACAGGCACGACCCGCACCGGTCACGCCACCGGCGTGACCGGTCACTCACCGGCTAGAAAGGCCACCGCATCATGCGTCCCTCACGTCTGATCCTGCTACTCGCGACCGGAGTCGCCCTCACGGCTTCGATCGGCGCCTGCAGCAAGGACGACTCGTCCTCGGCCGGAACCCGCGTGGACGTCACGGCCGGCGACGACTCCTGCGAGGTCTCCACGTCGTCGGTCGCGGCCGGCCCCTCCACCTTCACGGTCGAGAACACCGGTAGCGACGTCACCGAGGTCTACGTCTACGGCCAGGACGGCGACGCGTTCACCAAGATCATGGGCGAGGCCGAGAACATCGGGCCCGGCACGTCGCGCGACTTCAGTGTCAAGCTGAACCCCGGCGACTACCAGGTCGCCTGCAAGCCCGGCATGGTCGGTGACGGCATCCGGACCGACCTGACCGTCACCGGCGAGTCCGACCCGGCCAACGGGGCCGGCGAGTCCGCGTACGACCGCGAGCTCGAGGTGAAGGTCGACTCCAACGGGAAGGTCGCCCTGCCGAGCGAGCTCAGCGCGCAGGTCGGCGAGAAGATCGAGTTCAAGCTGGAGAACGACTCCCCCGACGAGTACTACCTCGAGCTGCTCGGGCCAAGCGGCGACGGCCTCGGGGAGGCCGAGGCGGCGGCCTCAGCCGACGCAGAGTTCATCGCCGAGCTGAGCAAGGCCGGGGACTACACGCTCAAGGCGTACGCCGACGGTGGCGAGGACTCCGCCCAGACCCAGACGATGACGGTGAGCGCCGCCGGCTGAGCCTCGGCGCGGCGTGTTTGTGCTCAGCGCGGGCCGCCTCGTTTGCGATGCTGTGACGACGTCGCACCCGAGGAGCCCTCATGAAGTCTTCACGACGCCGTCTGCGCGCGGTGGCCGTCCTGGCTGCCGTCCTCGTCATCGCGGCCTGCGACAACACGAGCGACTCGAACGCGCCCAACGCCACCGAGTCGACCACGAAGGTCGACACCTCCCCGGAGACGGCCGGCTCGTCGACCACGGCCTCCGAGTCGACGGCGCCGACGGAGTCGTCCGGGTCGTCGAGCGGCCCTGCATCGACCAAGACCCCGACGCCGACCACCCGCGACAACAGTCCGGCTCGCCGCGCCAAGGCGTCACAGGTCACCGCAGCCGCGCTCCCCGGCTTCAACGCGGACTGGCTCTGGGACAAGGCCGACGGGCGAGCCGGTCAGCGCCCGACCAGCCCGGGCACCTCGCGCTGTCTGCGCGCCAGCCTGACAGCCATCGGGGGTGTGGTCGAGTACTCCACGGCGTACACCGTCGCCGGTGACGCCGAGGACGAGGCCGTCCTGACGACCGCGGTGTTTCCCGATGAGCGCACCGCCGTGATGGCGGAGTCGGTGCTGGCCAAGTGGTTGAAGACGTGCCGCCCCTATCTCGCCAGCCAGCCGGGTGTGAGCACGGTCGGTCTCACGACGGACCGGGTCACACGCACGATCGTGGGGCCGGCACACAGCCGGCTGCTGGGCTTCGGGCCGGTGCAGGGTGACCGCGACTCGACCTACTTCAACGGTGAGGGGTACGTCCGGGACGGCGACGTGATCAGCTACCTGGTCATGCACAGCGTCGGGCAGGACTACAACTACGACGTCGCCCGCGAGCCCGTCACCCTGGGTCTGAGGGCGGCCGCGGTAGCCCTGAAGAGGTCCCGCTGAGCACACCCAGTGGTCGAGCCTGTCGAGACGTGGGTCTCGACCTGCTCGATCAATGGTCGGGTCGTGGGCCCTACTGACCGCTGAGTGCGTGCAGGGCGGGGGTGTGCGCCCGTCGCTGGTTGCTGTCGTAGTTCCAGCGGTGCACGTAGTGTGCCTTCAGCTCGGTGGGCGTGGCCCGGGCGTCGCTGCTGCTCAGCCCGAGTCGTTGTGAGCAGGCCGGCCAAGCTCCCCAGCCCTGGCCGCGCAGCACTTTCTCCGCGATCGCGATCTGCTCCTCGCGGGTGGCGAGGTCGGCGCGCGAAGCATAGTGGCCTCCGCCGTAGTTCGACCACGTGCTGGCACCGAACTGGAGTCCGCCGTAGTAGCCGTTTCCGGTGTTGATGTGCCAGTTGCCGCCGGACTCGCACTGCGCGAGTCGGTCCCAGGTCCGTCCGGTGGCCGCGTTGGCGCCGTTCAGCGTGGACGAGACCGGTGCAGCAACCGCAACCGTTGCCGTCAGGAGCACCGCGAGTTGGCGTACGGGACGCTTTTTGCGCGCGCGGTGGCGTGGCTCGTGAGCCATAGGTGTGCCTCTCCGCCGCCTGCGAAGTGAGCTGTCGGGTTCGGGCGGAAAGGTTCGCCCGGCTGAACGGTCATGGTGCGATGACCGATCGGCTTCACCCCAAGGCGTCGATCATGCCGGTTCGTCATCAAACCGTCGTGCTCGGCGCCGAATTCACGGGTCCCCCGCTCCTACCCCTCGTGTGCGGGTGGCCGACGACGGCGGGTAGGACTCGGCGTACCGCTGTCGGCGCCTCACCAGTTCGGCGAGACGGGCCTGACGCTAATGCACCCAACGGACTCCGGCAACTCACCACGCCCAGCTCTCAGGGGCGGTGCGCTCGCTCGCGCGCATCGGATCCGGACAGTTCAGGACGAGAGCAGGGAGATCTCCTCCGGGGTCAAGGTGAGCTCGGTGGCGGCCGCCGAGGACTGGATCGACGCGGCACGGCTGGCGCCGGGAATCGGGATCACGCACGGCGACAGAGCCAGTTCCCATGCCAGGCACACCTGTTGGGGCGAAACGTCGCGGCGTCGGGCGAGCTCGTTGAACGCGGCGTACGTCGACCCCAGGTCCTTGGCACGCGAGATCCCGCCGAGCGGGCTCCAGGGCAGGAAGGCCAGACCGAGCTCCTCGCACACCGCGATCTCCGGCTCGCTGCTGCGGAACCGCGGCGAGAACTGGTTCTGGACGGCGACCAGGGCGTCTCCCAGGACCTTCTGGGCCATCCGGATCTGGTCGGGATCGGCGTTGGAGATGCCGGCGCGCCGGATCAGCCCGGCGTCGTACAGATCCTTGAGCCCGCCCATGGTCTCCTCGTACGGGACCTCCGGATCGGGCCGATGGTGCTGGTAGAGGCCGATCGAGTCCACCCCCAACCGGCGCAGAGACTGCTCGCAGGCCGCGCGCAGGTACTCCGGGACGGCCGTTCAGCCCCCAGTCCGCGCCGTCGCGGGTGTGACCGCCCTTGGTGGCCACCAGCACGTCGTCGGACGAACCGGGGTACGACGCCAGGGCCTTGGCCACCACCTCCTCGTTGGCGCCCGGCCCTCGCTCGGCCCAGGTGTACGCGTCGGCAGTGTCGATCAGCGTCACACCGGCGTCGAGGGCGGCGTGGATCGTGGCGATCGCGTCTGACTCGCTCGGTCGTTGGTCCATGGTGAGCGGCATGGCGCCCGAGCCGATGGCGCTGACGTCGATGGTCTCCGAGGGTGCGTGTCTTCATCGCTCCTTTCTACCCTCCGCGCGCGGCTCGACGACACGCCGGAGTGCCGACCGCGGTGGCAGCGCACTGCGCCGCCGACCAAGATGGAGCACATGGACCTGGCTGCGTTGAGCGACCACGCGATCGAGCGCAGCAGACTCTCGTTGGCCGCCCGGTTGCGGCGACTGCGGTCGAAGGCCTGGATGGTCGGCCAGTGCGCGGTCGCGGCCGGGGTGGCCTGGGTGATCGCGTCGGAGGTGTTCGACCACCCGACACCGTTCTTCGCCCCGGTGGCGGCCTTCCTCTGCCTGGGCACGTCGTACGGGCAGCGGCTGCGCCGCGTCGGCGAGGTCACCATCGGGGTCGCTGTCGGCATCATGATCGCGGACGGGTTCACCCAGCTGTTCGGCCGCGGGTCCCTGCAGATCGTCGTGGTGGTGGCCGTGGCGATGTCCGCAGCGATCCTGCTCGACGCAGGTCAGCTGTTCATCAGCCAGGCAGCGGTCCAGGCGATCGTCGTCACGACGCTGCTCCCGCTCGAACAGAGCCCGAGTCGGATCGTCGATGCCTTCATCGGCGGGTGGGGTCGGGCTGCTGGCCGCCACGATCGTGCCCGGAGCGCCGCTGCGGCGACCTCGGGAGGAGGCGGCCAAGGTCACCCTCGAGCTTGCCCGGCTGCTGCGGGCGGCCCGCCAGAGTGCGCTCGACATCGACACCGAGCAGGCCGAGGTGACCTTGTCGCGGGCCAGGGAGACCGAGGGGCTGCTCGACGACCTGCGCGCCGCGGCCAGCGAGGGGCTGGAAGTGGTGCGGTCCTCACCGTTCCGGCGTGGCCACCGCCCGCACGTACGCTCGATGAGCGATCTCGTCGGCCCGCTGGACCGGGCCCTCCGCAACACCCGCGTCCTCGTCCGACGGGTCCTGGTCAGCGCGCGTCTCGACGAGACCATGCCGCCGGACTATCTGGTCCTGCTCGACGGCCTCGCCGACGCCACCGAGGAGATGGCACGGGACCTGGCTGCCAACCGCACCCCGCGCAGCGCCCAACCCGCATTGGTGGCGATCGGTGAGGAGACGGTCCACGCCAGCCCGCCCCTGACGCTGTCCGCAGCCGTCGTGCTCGGGCAGCTGCGGTCGCTGCTCGTCGACCTGCTGGAGCTCAGTCGGGATGCCTACTCCGACGCGATCGCCCAGGTCCCCAATCGCTGACGTCGAGTCGTGGTCTGGTCGGTGGTCGGGCTCGTGCGTCTGCTTCGCTCGGGCCGGCGCCGCCAGGCGGGTGATCGGCGTCTCAGGGAAGTGCTTTGCGCACTGTCGGCGGGCCGTACTAGAGTGGCGATGAAACGAAACAGTTTCGTTTCATCAGGTTCAACCGAGGAGGTGCTGACGTGACGTCCTGCAGAGCCGCTGACACCACGTCCGCGCATCGAGGGCGATCGCGAGGCCGAGATCCTCGACGCGACCCTGGAGCTGCTCAGCACCGTGGGATACGACCGGCTCACCATGGACGGTGTCGCCGCCGCGGCGAAGGCCAGCAAGGCGACGCTCTACCGGCGCTGGACCACCAAGGCCGAGCTCGTCGTCGACGCGCTCCAGCGCGCCCGCGGCGCACCGCAGGTGCAGGATCCCGACACCGGGACGCTCCGAGACGATCTGATCATGGCGGCCTGCGACAAGTCCGGGCTCAACGACGACTCACACGTGGCCGTGATGGCGAGCATCATCACGGCGCTGCACCACGACGAGGAGTTCGCGGCGGCGTTCCACGAGCGCTTTCTCTCGCCCGAAGATCGCCCGCGCGAAGCGACTGTACGAACGCGCCCAGCAGCGCGGAGAGATCGGCCCCGACGCCGACCTCGACCTGCTGGCCCATGTGCTGGCCGCAGTCATCCTGCACCGGTTCTTCGTCCTCCGCGTGCCGGTCGACGACGCGACCGTCACCAAGATCATCGACCAGATCGTGATCCCCGCCGCCGTGCACTCCTGCTCGCCGGGTGAGTCCCGTTCGACCGATGAGAAATCGGCACGCCCCGAGTCCTGACCCGTACCGCCCCTTCGAAGCAAAGGCAGAGTCCGAAGACCCGCCACGGCCGGGTGTCGCCGTGAGCAAACCTGACGTCAACGCAGACAAGGAAACCCCATGTCCACCAGTCTCGAACAGCCTGAGGAGACCGCGTCCGGTCACGGGCACCGTCATCTCGGGATCGCCCTGGGGGTGATCTCGATCGCTCAGCTGATGGTCGTGCTCGACGCGACCATCGTCAACATCGCCATCCCCTACATCGCCCACGACCTGGACTTCAGCAAGAGCGGTCAGTCGTGGATCATCACCGGCTACACGCTCGCCTTCGGCGGGCTGCTGCTGCTCGGTGGCCGCCTGGGCGACTACTTCGGTCGCCGCAAGGTCTTCATGATCGGCGTGACGGTCTTCGCCGTCGCCTCGCTGCTCGGCGGCATCGCGCAGAACGAGGCGCTGCTGCTGGCCGCTCGCGGCGTTCAAGGTCTTGGTGCCGCCATCGCCTCCCCAACTGCCCTGGCCCTGATCACCACCACCTTCCCGGCGGGCAAGGAACGCAACCGCGCCTTCGCCGTCTATGCCGCCATGTCCGGTGCCGGCGCAGCGGTCGGGCTGATCCTGGGCGGATGGCTCACGGAGTTCTCGTGGCGCTGGACGTTCCTCATCAACGTGCCGATCGGGATCGCCGCCGCTGTGCTGGCCCCGATGTTCCTGGGCGAGAGCGTCCCGCGCCGGGTGAAGCTGGACCTTCCTGGTGCCGTGTCAGGCACGCTCGGCCTGCTCGGGATCGTCTACGGCCTGACCCGTGCAGCCGACCCGGCGAACGGCTGGACCGACAGCGTCACGCTCGCGTCTTTGGTCGCCGGTGCTCTGCTGCTGGCGGCGTTCATCGTCATCGAGCGCACGGTGCCGGAGCCGCTGATGCCGTTCCGCATCCTCGCTGACCGGACCCGGGGCACCAGCTTCGCGGTGATGATGCTCGTCCCCGCCGCCATGTTCGCGATGTTCTACTTCCTGAGCATCATCGTCCAGAACGGCATGGGTTACAGCTCACTCAAGACGGGATTCGCCTTCCTGCCGTTCAGCTTCGGGATCGTGATCTCCGCCGGCATCGCGTCGAACCTGATGAGCCGGGTCGACCCGAAGTGGCTGGCCGGTACCGGGACGTTCCTCGCTGGCGTCGGACTGTTCGGCTTCTCGCGGCTGCCCTACGAAGCCACGAACCTGTCCGCGCTGGGCGTCAACGCGTCGTACGCCACCGACCTGCTGCCGTGGATCCTGGTGATGTCGTTCGGGATGGGCTTCGTGTTCGTCCCCCTGACGCTGACCGCCGTGCACGGCGTCAGCGAGCAGGACTCCGGCATCGGCTCGGGGGTGTTGAACGCCATGCAGCAGATCGGTGGTGCGCTCGGTCTGGCGACCCTGAGCACCGTCGCCGTGCACGCGACCAACACCAGGGTCGCGGAGATCTTCGACCGGGCGAAGGGCCTGGTCGTTCCCGGGGGGCCCGCCGGCGACGCAGCGGCCAAGGCTTTCCAGAACGACGCCACGCAGGCCGCGTTCGCCTACGGATCGACCCATGCGTTCATCGTCGGCGCGGTGATGATCTGGATCGGAGCGTTGATCGTCTTCGTCTTCATGAACGTCAAGCACGAGGAGATCAACGACACCGAGGCCGTTCCGGGCGTGACGGTCTGACCGGCCCGCCACGAACGGCGTAACGACGAAGCGCCTCACCCGTGTCGGGTGAGGCGCTTCGTCGTCGATGCTTGCTACGAGCGGATCAGGCTCACAGACCGTCGATCCGCGAAGCCGGGGCGTTCAGCCCGGCCGTCTTGTTCGCCTCCAGGATAGGCCACCAGGTTCGGCAGGTCCTCCGGACCCCCGACCCGGTTGGTACCGGCCGTGAAGCCCGGTGAACGAGTCGCCACCGTCGGCGAGGAAGTTCAACGTCGCCACCCGGTAGGTCGTAGCCATGTCCATCGGGACACCGTTGAGCATCATCGAGCCGTCCTGGACGTGGCCAGCAACCGATCCGGTGTTGGGCGCCGGAATCGGGTCGACATCCTTCGACCCAGGTGTAGGTGAACCCCTCGGAGACACCGAGCGACAACATCTTGCGGCTGCCTCGTGCAGCGATGTTCTGGTACTGCTGGTTGAGGATGTTCTTGATCTGGGCGCCCGTCAGGTCGACGGTGACCAGGATGTTGTTGAACGGAGCCACGTCGTACGTCTCGGCGTACGTGATCTCGTTGGGCTCCCTCGGCGTACTTCGGCGCCACCCTGAACGAGGCGCGGACGCCGGAGGTGTTCATCAGCGCCAGCTCGGCGCCACCGTCCTCCGGCGCCTCCGTGCCGAACAGGATCGCGTCGGCGACCAGGTCGGCCATCGGCGTCTCGTCACAGCGACAGGTGCTCGAGTCCCCGACGATGTCCTCGTTGTTCTTGCCCGACAACCTGGGCTCCCAGCGCGTCCGACAGCGGCTTCCAGAAGTTGATGATGGCGGTCTCGCCGGCGTCCTTCGGAACGTCGCGCGTGACCAGTCGGTTGTTGGCGTAGGACCGGCCGCGGTCGACCTCACCGGTTGCGGGGTCGACCTTGAGGTGCGACACGGTCAGCACCTGGCCGTACGACGCCGCGCTCGTGACCAGGCGCGGGTTGCCGGCCGGGTCGTTGATCGAGCAGACGTACGGCTGGTGCGTGTGACCGCTGATGACCTCGTCGATCTCCGGGTCGAGCTGCTGCGCGATCGTCTTGATCGGACCGGAGATGCCGTTGCAGCCGTTGACCACGGCGGGGGCGGCCTGCACGCCACCCTCGTGCAGCAGCACGACGATCGTCTCGGCACCCTGCGCCTTGAGACCGGCGACCTTGGCGTTCGCGGTTTGCACCTCGTTCTTGAAGTCGACCGCACTCACGCCGGCCGGGTTGACCAGCGTGGGCGTCGCCTCCAGCGTCATGCCGATGAAGCCGACCTTGATGCCGTCGACCGTCTTGACCGTCGTGCCCGGCAGCCAGGGCAGGTTCTCGCCGGTGTTCTTGTCGACCACGTTGGCTCCGAGGTAGTCGAAGTCGGTGCCGGCGTAGGGGATGTCGTCGCCGTTGCCGTCCTTGAAGCAGCCCTTGGGCTCGGCTGGCAGCCGCCCTCGATCATCCGCTGCAAGCTCGGTGAGGCCTTCGTCGAACTCGTGGTTGCCGACGCTGGTGACGTCGAGCCCGAGCTCGTTCATGGCCTCGACCGACGGCTGGTCCTGGAACAGACCCGACAGGAACGTCGATCCGCCGATCAGGTCACCGGCCGCCACCGTCAGGGTGGAGTCGGGCTCCCGGTCGCGGAACTTCTGGACGTGCTGCGCCAGGTACTCGACACCACCGACCGGTCGGACGGTCGCCGAGGGGTCGAGCGGCTGCGCTGCGGCGTGGTCGCGTGGCCTCGAGGTGTCCGTGGAAGTCGTTGAACGACAACAGCTGGACGTCCTGCAGACCCGGAGCGGCACCGTAGACCTCGAGCTCGGTCAGGTCCATGTACTGGCACCCGGCGAAGGCTGCACCCTCAGAGCACAGGTCGCTCCGGCGTCGCGCAGCTGCTCGACCTGCGAGTCGTCGATCCAGAACTTCACGTACTGGACGTCCTGGAGCCGTGGTCGGACAAGGCCACCTCGTTGACCTTGCCGCGGTCGGACCGGCGTGAACGTCGCCCTGCGCGACCTGCGTGAAGGTCGTCGCCGTCCTTGGAGACCTCGATCCGGTACGGACCGGTCGAGGCGCTGCCCGGGTCGCCGCAGGTGTTGCTGGGGTCGACACCGAAGGCGGACACGTCGACCGGCCTCGGGCAGCTTCACCACGAGGTACTTCGGCGTCGGCGTGTCGACCGGGTCGTCGTCCTGGCCGGGGCCACGGTTGGTGCTCCAGCCGTTGCCGTAGTCCAGGTCGATCGCGTTCTCCGGACCGCACGGGTCGCCGTAGTTGGCGCCGGTGTAGTCGTCGATGGTGGCTCCGCCGTCACGGGCGGCCCAGTCGCGACGCAGCGCGAAGTCGATGTCCTGGTCGCTGCGACGCAGGTCGACGACCTTCGTTGCCGACGTCGTAGACCGGCGCGGACGCAACCAGCTCGGGGTAGCGGCCTGCCGAGCACGTTGTCGATCTCGTAGCGCGCCGTCGGCGTCCGGTGACGTCGGAGTAGTTGCTCACCGACGAGGCGTGGCCGGGGATGCGGACGTACGCACCCTCGATCGGCTCGCCGGTCGCGTCATCGGTCACCTGCCCGGTGATGGTGCGCTCGGGCGTCCCGGGACGGGGCTTGGTGTGGAAGTCCTCCACGACGCTGGCGTCGGAGCCGTCGGTCGCCGAGGCGAACCAGCCCATGCCGCGAGCGGCGAAGACCCTGCCAGATGTCGGCCTCGTGCGCGCCGCCGTAGACCGACTGGTCAGCGATCAGGATGGCGTCCCGCTCGTCGAGGAACGACGGGTCGTCCGGCGACAGCGACATCGCCTCGGTGACGATCGCGGCGGTGACGCGGTGACCGAGCGCGCTGCGCAGGTCCCAGAGCGTCTGGGCCCAGATCTCGCCGTCGGCATGGACCTCGGGACCGCCGGTGGCGTTGCCGAGGTCGCCGAAGGTGTAGCCACCCTCGACGCCGTTGTACTTCGTGCACAGCGGGCCGGTCGCGTCGACGGAGCAGTCGATCGCCTCGGACCGGGTGATCGGGCCGGTTGTTGGTCAGGTAGCTGTCGAACAGCACCTCGCCGTCGGCCGGGCGTGTCGGACACCAGCCCATGCGTGACGAGGAAGTCCATCCGCGTAGTAGTCCGACCAGGCCTCGCCCATCGAACCCGCGTGCAGGCTGTTGAGCGTGGAGTTGCCGCCAGCGTCGACCACGAGGCGGTTCGAGAGCCCGTGCGTGTACTCGTGGTAGATGTTGTCGGCCGCGTCAGCCGAGCTGGCCGGCAGGTAGGGGTCCTCGTCGGCGGTCGTACCCGGGAAGTGGTTCAGGTACATCTGCATGACCGGCGGGACACCGTCGGGCGGCGTGTTCATGTTGGCGTTGTCGATGTGGTTGCCGTCCGGGAAGCCGCCGCCGGCCGTGTTGGCGCCGTCGAGCACGTGCAGCAGGACCGGGTCTCCCCCGTTGTCCTCGAAGTTGCCCATCTGCGCGCGTGAAGCCGATCGGGCTGCGCTCGCAGGTAGTCGTGGAAGCGGCTGGCGAGGATGAAGCCCTGGGTGGCGTCCTGCTTCTTGTTGACCTTCCAGGAGTACGCCGCGTCCGGGTTCCAGGTGCACCGGTTGGTGCGCGAGCACAGCGAAGAGGCGCCCCAGAACGTCGTCATCTCGAACTGGGCGCCCTTCGTTGTTGCCGGGAACCGGCGTCTTCTCGTACTTCTGCGGCGACGTCGTCGTCGTTGGTGTCGGCCCACGCGTACACGTAGCTGCCGTTGAGCCAGGTGGCGTTGTTGTCGAGGTAGCCCTTCTTGATCACGTTGATCTTGGTCTGCTCGGCCACCCTTGGCCGCGCCCGGGTAGTTGTTGTAGACGAGACCGTCGCCGCGGTCCTGGTTGACCGTGTTGTGGCGGTAGAGCACGCTGCCGGTGCGTGCCGTCGAGCACCTGCTGGTAGCGACGCCTTGGCGTTCGCCCGGGTGTACGTCGCCCACGCCTGGCGGAGTCCGCCGGTGGTGACGAAGTAGACCTTCTGCGCGGTGTCGCCGTTGGACCACGTGGTGGTGCTGCCGGCCGTCTTGGCCGACCGCGCCGGCCGACGGAGCGGAGGTCTTCTTCAGAGCTGCGGCGCGGGCTGAACCGGCCGAGAGGGTCGCGGCGGGGGCCTTCGCGGCGAGGCCGGCCAGGTCGTGCACCGGCGCGCCCTGGACCGAGATCAGCGACCCGTCCTTGGCGACGTGCGCCCGCAGGCCGTTGCCGAAGACCTGGACGCCGCGGTAGCTCTGGGTCCAGGAGACGTGCCGGATGCCGTGCGCATCGGTGGCGACCTTGGCAGGGGAGAAGGTCGCGATGTCGGCCGCGTCGAGCCCGAACAGTGCGGAGTTGGCACGGACGTAGCCCAGGGCGACCTGGGTGGCGGCGGCGCGGCTGGGGCCGGTCAGGAAGCCGTCGGTGCTCGAGACGTTGCTCGGCGTCCCGGTGACAGCGTCGACCGAGACCAGCCCGGACGGGCCGAGCTTGTCGCCGAGCCTGTCGATGGCCTTGCCCTGGTCGGCCAGCACCCGGGCCTTGGCCCGGTCGCAGCGCCTTCGAGCTCGCGGTGCGCGCGTCGAAGTTGGGCAAGGTGTCGCGTGAGCTGGATCCCTCTGAATGGCCTTTCGTCGAACCCGTGGCTGCGGCCGCCGGAGCAGTCCGCTGCACTGAGGCGTCACTGGCCGGAAGGCCCGTGAGGGCGCTCATGCTGGTGACGGTGGCGGTGCTGGCCACGAGGGCGGTGACAAAGGCGCGGCGCGATCGTGATCGTCGCAAATGCATTCGTTCCCCTTGAACATTGTGATGGCGTCGACGCCAGGCATTGGCGGACACTCCCGGCGAACCCTAATCGGGCGAACGACTGCGATAACAGTCACATGGTGATTATTTTTTGGCGTGTCAAGGCCCCCCAGGCGGCGGCACCGGCAGCAGATCACGAATTGGTATCGGCGTACCTGGCCCACGCGAAGCAGTAGAGCCCGAAGGCGATGATCCCCACCGCGACCACCGCGAGCAGGATCGGTCCGAACGCCTGGTCGAGGATCTTGTGCAGCGCCACGTCGAGTCCGCCGGCCTTCTTGGGGTCGTGCTCCCAGGCCGCCCAGATGAACAGTGCGCCGACCGCGGCCAGCGCCACGCCCTTGCTGATGTAGCCGGCCTGCCCGAACTTCACGACCGCGGTGCCGGAGTCCCCCGACGTGGCCGATCCCTGGAGGTCCTTGGTGAAGGACTTGGTGAAGCCCCGCTTGGCCTGCATCACCGCGACCACGATGATCACCACGCCGACGCGGCCACCAGCCACTGGCCGGCGGTCTGCTTCATCAGGTCGGCCGTCAGCGAGTCGGTCGAGCTCTTGCCTCCGGACCGCGCATTCAGGGCGGTCTTGATCGCGCTGACGCCGATCACCGTGTAGAGGACGACCTTGCCTGCGGAGCTGACTCGCTTGATGCGTCCGCTTGGGCTCGTCGCGGCTGCGGTGCCCCCAGATCGCCTCGAAGAGCTGCCAGACCGCCAGCAGGATCATGCCCAGCCCGATGATCCACAACAGCGGCTCGCCGTACGACTCCTGAGCGATCTGCCGGAGCGCGCCTTGGGACGACGCGGTCCCGGACTGGTCGCCGAACGCGAGCTGGAGGGCCAGCCAGCCGATCAGGATGTGGATGATGCCGTAGGCGACCAGCCCGACCCGGACCCCCCGCTCGAACCAGACGCTGTCGTTGACCTGCCGTGCGGCGCTCTGCGCCTGATCGGCCGCGTTCCCTGTCATGTTGGACATCGATCCTCCTCCGCTCCCGAGGGAACCCTACTGAGGAACGCAGCGGACGGCATGTCGAGGTCCATCGCCGCAGGTCAGAGCTCGCGCAACGCCTTCTCGACGCGCTGGACCGACACCGGACGCGCCGTCTTGAGCTCCTGCGCCCACGTACCCACGCGCAGCTCCTCGATCATCCAGCGCACCTCACGGAGCCGGTCGCTGACGGGGAGCCCCGAGGGGACGGTGGACAGCCGGTCCAGGTACGCCGCCTGGACCGGGGCGACCGAACCCATCAAGACCGCGTCGCGTCGTGGGTCGAGCTGGAGCTTGTCGAGTCGGGTCGCCATCGCCGCGAGGTAACGCGGATAGTGACGCAGCGCCTCGACCCCGGCGTCGGTGACGAAGCCGTCGTAGATCAGCCGCTCCCACTGCCCCTTGAGGTCGGACAGGGCCGGCAGCAGGGCGAGCTCGGCCCGACCGGACAGGCGGCGCAGCACGTCGTGGGCGGCCGGCAGGATCGTCACGAGCAGGTCGATCACGCGGCGGGTTCGGGACTCGCCCTCTCGGCGTACGGCGTCAACGAGCTGGTCGAACGCCGACCGCTCCCAGACCACACCGCCCGCCTCCGCGACGATCGCGTCGACGGCCGCCGCGTAGGTGTCCTCGAGCAGAGCTGCCGACGTGCGGTGCGGCGCCATACCGAGCGCCAGCTTGGCCCTGTTGTCGAGGTCGTCCACCAGCCCGGTCGCCGGCGAGCGCACCGCTCGCATGAGCAGCACGCGCAAGGCCTGCCGGGTGGCCGCATGCTGCTCCGTCTCGGTCGCCAGCACCCGGATCGACACCTCGGGTGGGCCGTGGTCGTCTGCTCCGTCGACCGGGCGCTCGACGACGAGCGCCGGGAACCCCCGCACCTCATGGCCCGCCCGAGCGGTGACGAAGGTGCGCGGCAGCTCGTCGAAGTCCCAGTCGGTGAGCCCGGTCCGCTCCAGGCCTGCCCCTGCCGAGGCGATGGCTGTCCCAGCCTGGACGCGTAGCTCGTCGCGCAGCAGGCCCAGGTCCTTGCCGGTGCCGACCACGTCTCCCCGCTCGTCGACCACGCGGAAAGACAACCGCAGATGCGCGGGGATCTTGTCCAGGTCCCAGGCCTCCCGTGGGACCACCACCCCGGTCGTGCGCGCGCAGGTGTCTGGACAGGGCGTCCAACAGCGGCTGCTCGCCCGGCACCGTGGAGTCGAGGAAGGCACGAGCATGGTTGGGTGCCGGCACGAAGTTGACGCGGAGCGCCTTGGGAAGCGACCGGATCAACGCGACGACCAGCTCGTGTCGCAGGCCGGGGACCGGCCACGAGAAGTCCTCGGTCTCGACCCGGTGCAGCGTCGCCACGGGAATGTCGACCGTGACACCGTCGGTCTCCGCCCCCGGCTCGAAGTGGTAGTCGAAGGCAAGCTGGGAGTCGCCGTACCGCCAGACGTCGGGGAAGTCCGTGCTGGACACCGTTGCGGCACCTTCATGGGTGAGCAGGTCGGGGGGGAACGTCAGCAGGTCGGGTCGAACGTGCTGCTCCTTCTTCCACCAGGCGTCGAAGTGCGCCTTCGAGACGACGTCGTCCGGGACGCGCGCGGCGTAGAAGTCGAAGATCGTCTCGTCGTCGACCAGGATGTCGCGCCGCCGTGCGCGGTGTTCGAGCTCCTCCGCCTGCTCGAGCAGGTCCTGGTTGACGGCGAAGAAACGGTGATGGGTCCGCCATTCTCCTTGCACCAGCGCGTGCCGGATGAACAGCTCCCGTGAGGTCTCGGGGTCGATCTGCCCGTAGCTGACGCGGCGCTCGGTCACGAGCGGTACGCCGTAGAGGGTGACTTTCTCGTAGGCCATCACCGCGCCGTTGCGCCGCGACCAGTGCGGCTCGCTGTAGCTGCGCTTGACGAGGTGGGCGGCTGCGGTCTCCGCCCACTCAGGCTCGATCCTCGCGTTCATGCGTCCCCACAGACGCGAGGTCTCGACCAGTTCGGCGGACATCACGAACGCGGGCTGCTTCTTGAACAGCGCCGATCCAGGGAAGATCGCGAAGCGGGTGCCGCGCGCGCCGAGATAGTCACGTTTCTCCTCGTCCCGCATCCCCAGGTGGGACAGCAGTCCGGACAGCAGGGCGCGGTGGATCTGCTCGGACGCGGCAGGGGTCTTGTTCAACGCCAGGTCCAGCTGCTTGGCCACCTGCCGGAGCTGGCTGTCGAGGTCCTGCCACTCCCGGATCCGCAGGTAGTTCAAGAACTCGGCCTTGCACATCCGGCGGAACGCGCTCGACGACAGCTCGCGCTGCTGTTCCTTCACATGGCGCCAGAGATTGAGCAGCCCGGCGAAGTCGGAGTCGTCATCGGCGAAGCGCCGATGCGCGCGGTCGGCTGACTCCTGCTGGTCCGCGGGTCTCTCGCGAGGGTCCTGCATGGACAGCGCCGCGACGATCGGTCACGACCTCGCGCAGACACCCCTGACGCGACGCTTCGACCATCATCCGGCCCAGCCTCGGGTCGATCGGCAGTCGCGCGAGCTGACGTCCCAGTTTGGTGAGCCGGTGTCCGGTTCTCGGGGCAGGCTTCGCGGGGCGGCGCCCACGCCCCCGGTGCCGGCGCTTGTCGGGCTCGGTGGTGATGGCGCCGATCTCGTCCAGCAACTGCATGCCCGCGGCGACGCTGCGGGTGTCAGGTGGCTCGACGAACGGGAACCCGGCCACGTCACCGAGTCCGAGGGCCGTCATCTGGAGGATGACCGAGGCGAGGTTGGTGCGCAGGATCTCGGGCTCGGTGAACTCGGGTCGGGCGTCGAAGTCGTCCTCGGCGTACAGCCGGATGCAGATGCCTGCAGCGACCCTGCCACAACGTCCCTTGCGCTGGTTGGCGCTGGCCTGGCTGATCGGCTCGATCGGAAGCCGCTGCACCTTGGTCCGAGCGCTGAAGCGCGAGATCCTGGCCAGGCCGGTATCCACGACGTAGTGGATCCCGGGCACCGTCAGCGAGGTCTCGGCCACGTTGGTCGCCAGCACGACCCGCCGGTTCGAGTGGGCTGCGAAAACCCGGTGCTGCTCGGCGGCCGACAGCCGTGCGTACAGCGGGAGGACCTCCAGGCTGTCGGCGACGCGTGGCAGCTTCAGCTTCTTCAGCGCCTCGGCGGCGTCGCGGATCTCACGCTCGCCCGAGCAGAAGACAAGGATGTCGCCCGGTCCTTCAGCCATCAGCTCGAGGACGGCGTCCGTGATGCCCTTGGTCTGGTCGTCGGTCAGCTCGCGGTACCGCACGTCGACCGGGTAGGTCCGGCCGGACACCTCGATGATCGGAGCCGCGTCGAAGTGTGCGGAGAAACGCTCGGGATCGATGGTGGCGGAGGTGATGACGACCTTGAGGTCGGGTCGTCGCGGCAGGAGCTGCTTGAGGTAGCCGAGGATGAAGTCGATGTTGAGGCTTCGTTCGTGTGCCTCGTCGATGATGATCGTGTCGTAGTCACGAAGCTCTCTGTCGCGCTGGATCTCCGCCAGCAAGATGCCGTCGGTCATCACCTTCACCGACGTCCGGTCGCTGGAACGATCGGTGAACCGGACCTTGTATCCGACGTGCTCTCCCAGCTGGACGCCGAGCTCCTCGGCGATCCGCTCCGCGACCGTCCGCGCCGCGATCCTGCGCGGCTGGGTGTGGCCGATGACGCGGCCGTCGCGTCCGCGGCCGGCCTCGAGACAGATCTTCGGCAGCTGGGTGGTCTTCCCGCTTCCGGTCTCCCCGGCCACGATCACGACCTGGTGGTCCCTGATCGCGGCCGCGATGTCGTCTCGCCGGGACGAGACCGGGAGCTCGTCGGGATAGCGGATCACGAACGGCAGCGGCTCGGTGGACGAGGTCTGCGCGGACATGGCCGTCCCAGGATACGGAGCCCCGCCACTCCACCCCACCCGCTCTCCCCTCCCCGTCGTGGGTTTGCCATGTTTTCAAGCCGGGTGGCTTGTCATCATGGCAAACCTGCCTTGCTCGGTGGGGGTTTGCCTTGCGCACCTCTTCCGCAGTGACCCCCTGCGCTGCTAGACACGTCTCTCGGAGCCTCCCTGGCTCCTCTCCTGCACACCATCTCGTCGCACCAACGGCAGCGCACCCGCTGCAGAATGGAACAGGACATGTCACGCACCCAGACAGTTCGCCGCGCCCTCCTGGCAACAGCCGGAGTGGTCGCCGTCGTCGCCTCGACGATCGCCCCGATGTCGAACGCCTCGGCCGTCACCAAGCTCACCGACGCCCAGGCGGCTTCCCAGCTTTCGGCCGTCGGCATCACCCGCTCGTCCAGCGGCGGTTGCACCAACCGCAACATCTCCACCTGTACGTCGTACGAGCAGATCAACCAGTCGACCGTCGACGGGATCAAGACGTACAAGCGAGTCAGCGGTTGCGCGGTGAACATCACCGGAGGAACCGAGACCGGCCACGCCAGCGGCACCTACAGCCACTGGAACGGCTACAAGGTCGACATCTCGAGGTCGACGTGCAACGACAACTACATCACCTCGCACTACAGCTACGCCGGGCTTCGCGGGGACGGCTACCCGATGTACCAGGCGGCCTCGGGCAACGTCTACACCAACGAGGGCAGCCACTGGGACATCGTCTACTACACCTGCGGCTGCTGACCCCTGCTGCTGTTTGCGCCCGCTGCGGTTTGCCTAGATTTCTATTCGCCGGAATAGAAATCTAGGCAAACCCGCCTAGCAGACCAGCCAACTGCCTTGCAGACCTCGGGCCGAGAACGCCGAGGCGTACGCCGACAAGGATCCGGACGACCGCGACCGAGGCCGCGACCGAGGCCGGGACCGAGACCGCGACCGAGACCGGGACCGAGGCCGGTGACCTACCCGAGCAGCTCGTCGACGTAGCACCAACGCCAGGCCTCGCCGGGCTCGAAGCTGCGCATCACGGGGTGTCCGGTCTCGGCGTTGTGCACGTCGGCGTGCTTGCCCACCGAGGAGTCGCAGCAGCCGACGTGGCCGCACTCCAGGCACATCCGCAGGTGGACCCACTCGAGCCCGTCGCGCAGGCACTCTTCACAGCCTTGCGGGGTTCTCGGCGTGGGGGGCGTCTCGTACTGGTCCAGGTGCTCGCAGCCACCGTGCAGCATCGGCGGGCGCAGGTCGCTCTCCCTGTCCTCGCCACTCCAGGAGGCTCCCAGCTCCAAGACGGTCTCCTCCACGTCGATCGACGCGATCACCCGACGCATCACGTCGTCGGGCACAACCCCCTCGTCGCGCAACCGGATCAGCTCCTGGCGCTCCGCCTCGATCATCGCGATGCGCAGCCGGGCGTAGGCCTGGCTGGGCGTCTCCGCCGAGCTGCCCAGGCGTTCCCACATGGCCTCGGCCCGCTCCGAGCTACGCCGCTGCAAGCGCTCGATCACCGAGTCCGCATCCTCGTCGGTACGCATCTCGTCCAGCCGGCGCAGGCCCGCCGACGCCGCCCGCTGGGACACACTGGCGGCCTGCAGAGCGTCTTCGGCGGGGTCGGGTCCGCTGAGCCCGAGCCGTCGCAGCCACCAGGGCAGCGTCGCACCCTGGACCAGCAAAGTGGCCCCGACGACGACCAGGGCGATCAGGATCAGCACGTCGCGCTGAGGCGTGTCCGCGGGGAGGATGAACGCCGCGGCCAGGGTCACGACCCCCCGCATCCCCGCCCAGGAGATGGCAGCCGGGTACGTCCACGGAGGGCTGGGGTCCACGGCCCGGACGCTCGGGATCAGCCGCGGCAGGTACGTCGCGGGAAACACCCAGAGTGGTCGGACCACCATCACGGTCAGCGTGACGCCGACGCAGGCCAGCGTGATCCGCCCGAACCCGAGCGAGCTGTCCGCAGCGGCGGCCAGGATCGAGCGAACCTGCAGACCGATCAGCAAGAAGACGGTGTTCTCGAGCATGAACTCGAACGTGGCCCAGTTCGTGCGCTCGAAGACCCGCGACGACGCTGACTGCATGAGGTGGGACTTGTGGCCGAGGATCAGCCCCGTGACGACGACCGCCAACACGCCCGATGCGTTGACCTGCTCGGCGGCGAGGTAGGAGATGAACGGTGTCACGATCGACACGGCGGTGTCGGTGACCTCGTCCTCCACCTGCTTACGCACCTTGCCGGTGACGAGCGCGACCACCAGGCCGACCGCAACCCCGGCTGCCGCGGTGAAGACGAAGTCCAGACCCACCTCCCAGAAGGCCACCGTCCCCCCGGCGGCCATCAACGCCGTGCGCAGCGCGACCAGAGCGGTCGCGTCGTTCACCAGGCTCTCGCCCTGGAGGATCGTCACCAGGCGTCGAGGCATCCCGACTCGCCTGGCGATCGCGGTGGCGGCGACCGCATCAGGCGGCGCCACCACAGCACCGAGTGCGAAGGCCACGGCCGGCTCGATCGGGAGCAGCCACCACGCGACCAGCCCCGCCACCAGCGTGGTCGCGATCACCAGACCGACGGACAGCAGCGCGATCGGGCGTCGGTTGGCCCGGAAGTCGACCAGCGAGGTGTTCAGCGCTGCGGCGTACAGCAGCGGCGGCAGGAACCCGATGAGCACGAGCTCGGGCGAGAGCTCCACTTCCGGTATGCCGGGCACGTACGACGCTGCCAGGCCGACCACCGTGAGCAGCAGCGGCGCGGGGATCGGAGCCCGACGCGAGAAGCCGGTGACCGCTGTGACCGTCGCCACCAAGACCACGATCCACAAGGCGGAGTGCACCCGATCAGTGTTCCAGAGCGCCCAAGCGACAACCGCCGGGTTCGCCGGCTGGACTCAGCGACCTCACAGGGAGCCCCACGTAGCTTGGGGACTCGGTCGCAGAGTTGACCGTTTCACGACTGCCGAACGCCGAGGAGGCAACCAGACATGAAGAAGCGCACGATCATCACCGGGATCGGTGCCGCCGTGCTCGTCGCCGGGTCGGCCACCGGCGTGGCCGTGGCCACCGGAGGCGACGACGGCGACTCCACCGTGACCGGATCCCAGGCCGACGAGGCCACGAAGGCCGCGCTCGCCGAGACCAAGGGCGGCACCGCCAACTCGGTCGAGCGCGACTCCGAGAACGGCGCGACCTGGGAGGTCGAGGTCACCAAGCCGGACGGCGCGACGGTCGACGTCCGCCTCGACGAGAACTACCAGCTCGTCGTGATCGAAGGTGACTCCGAGAGCAAGTAGCCCCGTCTGCCGGACCCACGGTCAAGCCCCGCACTCTCCCCCTCTGGGTGCGGGGCTTCGCCGGGTCAGGACACCGGCACCGTGATCGGCTCGCGTCGCTCGAGACCCACGGAGATCGCGCACACCACCAATCCGGCGGCCGCCAGGACGACACCGACCCGCGCCGGCCACTGGTAGCCGTATCCGGCCGCGAGGACGAGTCCACCGAGCCAGGCCCCGGCGGCGTTGGCGAGGTTCAACGTCGAGTGGTTGAGTGCGCCGGCAAGCGACTGTCCCTGGTGTGCCACATCCATCAGACGCGTCTGCAGGGCGGGCACGATGAGCGATCCGACCGTCCCGAGCAGGAAGACCCCCACGATCGCTGTGGCCTGGTTGGTCGCGAGCCACCCGAAGGTACCGAGGACCAGCATCGCGTAGACCAGTCCGGCGACCAGTGTTCGCATCACGTGCCGGTCGGCCAACCGGCCCCCGACGACCATGCCCAGCGTCATGCCGACGCCGTACACCGCGAGCAGCGCGGTGACCGCGCGTTCGGAGAAGCCGGCGAGCGTCGTCAGGGTCGGGGTGATGTAGGTGTACGCCGCGAACATCCCTCCGAACCCGACGGCGCCGATGGTCAGCGCCAACCAGACCTGCGTCATCCGAAGCGCCGACAGCTCTCGGGCGATCGTGGCGTGTTCCGAGGGTCGGTCGTAGGGCACCCAGGCCACCGTCGCCGCGAACGTCGCGACGCCGATCAGCGCGACCGCGACGTACGGCCAACGCCAGCCGAAGCCCTGGCCGAGCAGCGTGCCGAGTGGAACACCGACGATGTTCGCTACGGTCAGTCCGGCCATCATCATCGACACCGCAAAGGCACGTCGATGAGGCGGCACGAGCGAGGCCCCGACGACAGCGCCGATGCCGAAGTAGGCACCGTGGGGCAGTCCGGCGACAAAGCGTGCGATCAGCAGGGTCTCGTAGGTCGGAGCCAGGGCAGAGCTCAGGTTGCCGATCACGAACGCCGCCATCAGCCACAGCAGGAGTCGCTGCCGCGACATCCGGGCTCCGACGATGGCCAGCAACGGCGCCCCGAAGACCACCCCGAGCGCGTACGCGGCGATGACGTGACCGGCCGAAGGGATCGAGACCTCGACGCCACGGGCGATGTTGGGCAGCAGGCCCATCGAGACGAACTCGGTGGTCCCGATCGCGAAGCCGCCGAACGCCAGGGCCAGCAGCGCCCACCGTGGATGCGCGCAGGATCCGCGCTCGGTGGCGGGGAGGGGGGCGAGCGATCCGTCGTCCAAGATCGGCGCGTCGCTCACTGAGGCATCCTCCCAGAGCCCCACCGCTGCGAGCGCACCGCGATCTCGCAACGCGGGCGGCGGTCGATCAGAGACCCTCGCGGCGGTGGCGGAGCTGGCTGCTGAGGTGACGCGCGGCTGCGACGGCCTGCTGCCGTCGTGACGCCTCCGTCTGCCGGCTGCGGAACTGGTCCGGCGTCATCTTCTTCGACAGGTTGGCGTGCGCGACCAGGTCGTCCAACGATCCGCTCGGCTTCGGGTACGCCGCTACCGGCTTGCCCCCACTGAAGACGACCCAGTGCGTCTCCCCCTCGTCCATCACCATCAAGATGGCGCCTTCGACGACGGTGTCGGCGTGCTTGAGCGCGGTCTTGCGGTTGGCCGTGGTGGCGAAGGCGCGCTGAGCAGCGGCCGTGACAGGCGCCGCGGCGTACTTCCACACCAGCGCGGCCTGGGGACCGTACTTCACGGCCTTCGCCCCAACCCGGGTGAACCGGCCCATCCCTCAGCCCTTCCACGTCGCGACGGACCCCGGTGGACCGCCGCGAACCATCGTAGGGGCGCGTGCGGTGTGACCCGGAGCGGCGGTCAGGCGAAGGACTTGACCAGCGTCGCGCAGAAGGCCGGCAGGTCGTCGGGGTTCCGGCTGGTGACCAGTCCTCGATCGTGAACGACCTCCTCGTCGACCCAGGTGGCACCGGCGTTCGTCAGGTCCGTGCGCAGGCTCGGCCATGACGTCAGGGTTCGGTCCCTGACCACGTCGGCCTCCACCAGGACCCACGGGGCGTGGCAGATGGCGGCCACCGGCTTGTCGGCCTCGAAGAAGCCGCGAACGAAGGCGACGGCGTCGGAGTTCATCCGCAAGGCATCCGGGTTCGCCACGCCACCGGGAAGCACGACGCCGTCGAAGTCGCCGACCTTGGCGTCCGCGAAGGTCAGGTCCACCTCGAAGGTGTCGCCCTTGTCGAGATGGTTGAAGCCCTGCACGGTGCCGGGTTCGACAGAGACCAGCTTCGGGGTCCCTCCAGCGGCCTCGACCGCCTTCCACGGCTCGGTGAGCTCGACCTGCTCGACGCCCTCCGACGCGGTGACGAATGCGATGGTCTTTCCGGCAAGCTCCTCAGCCATGAGTCGTTCCTTTCGTCGCGGTTGTCTCCTGGTCAGTCCCCCAACGGCCGCGCGTCGAAACGTGCCTTGTCCGTGGCGTGCGTCATGCCGGCTGAAAGGTGACCGGAGCTGGCCGTCCCGCACGCGCCCGCGCTTGGGGGGTTTGTCGCTCTGATGGGCGAATGCGGGGTCCGTGACACAAAGTGATGATCCCACTTCATAGTGTGACTACAAGGGGCTATGCCGGAGGCGCTTCGGGATCACCCGTTCGGATGGTTGTGGGCGAAACTCGGGCCAAGTCGAGACGCGGGACACCCGCGTGACCTAGACATACGCTATGCGGACCAACCCGGAACGTGCTGCCATGCGCGACGCCAAACAACAGCGTGTTCAGCGGCGGGCGATGGCACGTGACCTGGCGATCTCCCGGTCTCCCCAGGGCGAGAAGCTGATCCGGGCCATGAGTGACGACCCCTCGGTGATCAACGGCTACGGCCACGGGGGCGAGCGAACCCGCGACCTCGCGAACACGCTCCGGGAGTCCGTGGACAGCGGAGTCTTCCTCTACCAGCGTCGGCTGGGCGTGCGCAGCTCGGCTGACCCGATCGACCTGCTCGCCGTCGTGCCGTCCGGGGTCTGGGTGATCGACGTCCAGTCCTGCGCCGGCGGCCGGGTCGAGGTCAAGAACCGGCAGCGGATGCTGTCCAGCCGTTATACCAACCTGCTCATCCGCGGTCGTGACCGAACGGCGTACCTGGACCGGCTCGCCGGCCAGGCCCTGGCCGTCGAGGAGACCCTGGCCGACCTTGACCGGTCCGATGTGCCCGTGGTTCCGGCCTTCTGCTTCTACGACGCCGACATCGGGTGGCGACGCACTCCCGAGGTGGGGCAGGCGCTCCTGACGACACCTCGCCGGCTGACGCACCTGCTGGTGAAGCGTCCGCGGGTGATGAGCGACATCGAGGTCTCGGCCCTGGCACAGGCTCTCGCGCAGCGGCTGCCTCGTCCACACCTGCGCGGCTGAGCTCCCGAGACCGCCCGGATCAACCGCCCCGGAAATTCTGAACCTTCGGTCACGCTGACCCCTTTGGCACCACAATGGGCCGGACACGCTTGCGCACCGCATCCGGTCGACCCTTCGGTCGAGGTGCGGACGCACCGCTCGGGAGGCCCGCATGAAGCTGCTCCTTCGCCTCGTCGCGCTGGGCGCCCTGGTGATCGGCCTGTCCCTGCCGGGCCTGAGCTCGGGGGGCGTAGCGGCGCAACCGGAGCCGGCCACAGCCACGGCCTCGGGACCAGCTCAAAGCGCCGACGGTACGACCGACGACGGGGACGCGGTCGTCGGGACCTGGAAGGTCACGTCAACGGGTGAGGACACCTACTCCTTGAGCTGGACCTCCCCACAGCCGCTGCCCGTGACCGATGCTCGACCGGTGTTCGAGACCGGCGTCGGCGTCGTCGTGCCGGAGCTGGCGGCGGACGGGCGGACCCTCAGCATCGAGGTCAGCGCCGCCACGCCGCCGGACCCCGACGTCTACGACGTCATGCTGTCCGGTCGCACGCTCGACTCACCGCTGGCCGCCGCGCCGTCCCCGCGCGCCGTGATCGCTCCCCTCCCCGGGACGACGAGCCTGAGTCCCGACCCGGGACAGCCAGGCGCCCATCCGATCACCGCGTCCGACTACACCCTCCCGGATGTGAAGCTGTCCGGCATGCCGGCGAAGGTCGAGATGGTCGGCCACGTCGTCCGCCCCACCGACGCGACCGCCGATGCGCCTGTCGTGCTGTTCCTGCACGGTCGTCACGAGGCCTGCTACGACAGTGAGACACCGACCGGGAGCGGACACGCTTACTGGCCGTGCCCGCAAGGGACCAGCCCGGTCCCGAGCCACCTCGGCTACGTGTACGTGCAGAACCTGCTCGCCAGCCAGGGCTACGTCACGGTCTCGATCGCCGCGAACGGCATCAATGCACAGGACTACCAGCTCGACGACGGCGGTGCCGCCGCCAGGGCCGCCCTCGTACGCCGGCATCTGGCGGCCTGGCTGGACCCCGCCAACGCGACCACGATCGGTCCGGCCGTCACCGCCGACCTCACCAACGTCGTGCTCGTCGGACACAGCCGCGGCGGTGAGGGCGTCAACCGCGCGAGCGCCACGACACCGTTGAGCGCGCCCTACCGGATCTCGGGGCAGATCCTGATCGGCCCCACGAACTTCGGTCACCAGACCGCGCCCTTCATCCCTTCCGTGGCGGTGCTGCCGTACTGCGACGGCGATGTCAGTGACCTTCAGGGTCAGTCGTTCACCGACGTGGCCCGCGACCAGATCCGCAGCGACCCGGCGCTTCACAGCTCATTGCTCGTGATGGGCGCCAACCACAACTTCTTTAACACCGAGTGGACGCCAGGGCGTTCCACGGCACCGTCGTTTGACGACTGGTTCTCCTACGGCGACGGCACGTGCAGCGTCGGAACGCCGTCGAGACTGACGAAGGGGGAGCAACGATCCGTCGGGCGCTCGTACATCGCAGGGGCGGTGGCCTTGATGGCCCGCGGCGACGCCGCGATGCTGCCGCTCTTCGACGGGAGCCGGGTCAGCCTGGCCAGCGCAGGCGACACGGACGTGCGCAGCCACGCGGTCGGGCTGGGTCGGTCGACCTGGGCCCCCGGACGAAACGCCGCTCTGGCGTCCGGGAGCACGTCGACCAGCCAACTGTGCGCCGGCCGTAGCACCGGACGCCCCATCCCGCGCTGGTGCGGTCGGCGGCTCGACTCCACCCGGACGCCGCACTGGCCAGGTGACTACCTGGCGGGCACCCCCGGTCGAGGGGCGCTCGAGTTCAACTGGGGAGCACCCGGCCAGCGTGCCGGCCTCGCGTTGCGTTCACCGCTCGACCTGACCGGTCGGACGTTGCACCTGCGCACGATCGTCGACCAGGGGCATGGCCAGGCACGACTGTCGGTGCGGATCGTCGACGCCGCGGGTCAGGTGTCGACGGCTCCGGCCCCGGCACTTCCTGCCCTGCCTCCGGGCCCCTACGCGCTGAGCAAGCGCTGGGCGCAGGACCTGGCCGTGGACGGGTCGGCGTTCGGCTCCGGGATCGACCTCACCCGCATCGTCGAGGTCGACCTGGTCTCGACCGCAGGCTCCGGGCGTGTGTGGGTGCTCGACGTCGCCGCCGGTGACGGATCGCTGCCGGCCGTTCCCGCCCGCCGCGGCGGCTTGCTCAGGATGTCCGACCTCACGGTCGCCGAAGGCAACGTAAACGGCCAACGGCTGGCGCGCATGCCGTTCCACATCTCTGGGGACGTGTCGCGTCCGACCCGCTTCCGGGTCGCGCCGTTCGGCTTCTTCAGCTTCCGGTTCGGCCAGCCGATCGACGTCTTCGTGCCCGCAGGTACCAGGGACGGTGTCGTCCTGGTGCCGTTCGAGTCGAACCGGATCGACGACATCCGCCGGCGCGAGTACGACATCGCCGCCTACGGCATCTCCGGCGCCATGCCGACCCACTACACGGCGACGCTTCGCGTGATCGACGACGATCCCAAGCCGACCGTGACCGTGAAGGCCAACCGCTCGCCCATCCGCGAAGGTCGGGCGGCCCGCTGGACCGTGACCCTGTCCAAGCCGGTGAACTATCACGACACCGCCGTCGCGACCGTGGTCGCCGGGCCGTCGAGGACCGAAGGGCTGCGCGCCAATGACGTACCCGGTTCTTGGTTGCGCGACCATTTGGCCGGACGCGTTCGTCCGGGGTCGAAGCCACTGGACCGGCTGTCGGTGAACATCCTCAAGGAGGTGCGTCCCGGCCAGCGGCGGCTCACCGTTCGCATCCCCACCCGCAACGACCGGCTGCGCGAAGGGCTGGAGCACGTGACGCTGCGGGTCAGGCTCGACCAGGTCGGTGCGTCGGACGCTCGCACCATTCAGGTCAAGGACGTGCGCGTCGAGCGGTGACGGGCACAGACGTACCCCCTGGCCCAGGGAGGCGGTACACCCGCCGGGCATTCTCGACGCCGATCAGTGCTCCGATCCGCGTAGCGTCGGAAGTGCCCAGCTCGCCGTCCTCCACGAGGGCGGCGAGCAGGTCCGAAAGACCGCGGCGGAACAGCAGGGCGCCCAGCAGGTAGAGCTCGGCGAGCCCGAACGCGTCCGAGGAGTACAGCATCTTGCCGAACGGCACCAGCTCGAGGCTCTCGGCCACCACGGTGCGGGAGAGAGCCCCGGTGTTGTGCACGGCCAGACCCACATCCATGAACACATGGGAGAAGACCTGCGCCAGGTAGGCCGCATGACGGTGGAAGGGGTAGTTGTGCAGCAACAGCACGGGCACCCCTCGGTCCTCGGTCGCGCGCAGAAAGGCCGTCAGCCGCAACGGGTCGCCATCTGAGAGGTTCACGTCCGAGTCGCCGTATCCGACATGGAACTGAAGAGGCATCTCCAGGTCCACCGCCGTCCAGGCCAGGTAGCTGTTCAGCACCGGATCCGCAATCCGGTAGCCGCCTTGGGGCGCAGGTCGGAGGTCGTCGAGAGCTCGCGCCACGTGGGCCTGGTCAGGCTGGCTGGCGCTCAGGTCCAGACCCACTCGGTAGGCCGCGATGCTCTTGGCGCCGACGGCTCCGGACGTCATCAGCCGGTTGCGGAGCCGCGCGTCGAAGTCCTTGACACCGTCCTCGACCAGCAGCTCCTCGGCCACCGACTCCAGCCGGATGATCTCGTGCGCCGCGGCGTCGCCCGCCAACGCGGCCAGCTCCTGCGGGCTGGTCAGCGGCTCCGGGACGAAGCCGGTGTCGATCAGTAGGTCCGCAACGCCTGCGGCGGCCATCATCCGAGCCGCCACTTCGCGGTGTCCGAGGCGGCGCCGCTCCGCGAGATACCGGTCGGCGTCGACCAGCTCCTCGAGCCCGAGCACGGGGGCCGCGTATCGACGTACGGCGAGGCCCAGCATCGAGTCGAACACGCTGGTCCCGAGCGGACTCGTCCCCTGAGCCTCATTGAGCAGAGCTTCGAACTCCCTGCGATCGAGGTCGCGCAGCACGAGCCCGTGGCAGTGGTGGTCGACCAGCGGCTGGTCGAGGTACGGCGTGTGGGGCGTGTGCGGCGTCCCGGTCATCGCGATGACTCGATGGCCTCGACGATGTCGGCGTACAGCAGCTCGTACGACTCCATCCCGACCGAGAGTCGGATCATTCCGTCGTCGATGCGCGCCCGTTGACGCTCGTCGGCCGTGAGGGAGAAGTGCGAGGAGTTGAAGGGCGTGCTGACCAGTGACTCGACGCCGCCCAGACTGGTGGCCTCGCATGCGACCTGCATGCTCCGCATCACGCGCAGCGCACGCGCATCGCCCCCGGCGACGGTGAAGGCCAGCATCGCGCCGGCGCGTAGCCTCCCGTCGTCCCCGCGCCTCAGCACGCGCGCGCCGACATCGCCGTCCGCCTGCGCCAGTCCCGGATAGCGGACGCTGACCACCTCCGGATGGCTGGTGAGCTGCTCGGCGAGCCGACTGGCGGTGGTCGAGGCGTGCCGCATCCGTACGTCGAAGGTCTGCATCCCTCGCCAGACGAGATAGGCCGCATGCGGGTCCAGGCAGGTGCCGATCGTGATGACCCGTCGCTGGACCTCGCGCACCAGGTCATAAGGCCCGACCACGGCGCCGGCGATCACGTCGCTGTGACCGTTCAGGAACTTCGTCGCCGAGTGCACGACGACGTCAGCGCCGTGGGCCAGCGGCTGCACGCAGTACGGCGTCGCGAAGGTGTTGTCCACGACCAGCAAGGCGTCGTGGTCGTGAGCCAGCGCTGCCAGCGCCGGCAGGTCAGCGAGCTCCAGCTGAGGGTTGGCCATCGTCTCGACGTAGAGCACGCGGGTCGGACGAGCGGAGACGGCCCGACGCCAGGCCCCGAGGTCAGCTGCGTCGACCTGTTCCACGTCGAAGCCCCACGTCGGGAGGTCGCGCACGAGCAGGTCTCGCGTGTCGCCGTACACCTGTGTCGCCGCGACGACGCGCTCCCCTGCGCTCAGCAGGCTCAGCAGAGTCGTCGCGATCGCCCCCATCCCTGACGACGTCATGAAGGCCGCCTCCGCGCCCTCCAGCCGCTGAACCTCCGCCGCAGCCACGTCGACAGTGGGGTTACGGAAACGTCCGTACCAGATCTCGTCGAGCCCTCCCTCGGCGATGTCCTTGTAGGACTCGTCGTCGAGGAAGTAGGTGACCGACGAGTGGATCGGCGGCACGACAGGGCGTGACCGGGGCAGGTAGCCGCGCGACTGCTCGGGCCGGGAATCGGTCATTCAGTCGCTCTCCCTGCGCTCGGAGCTGTCCGCCGACACCAACGCCTGCGACAGGCGGCGCGCCAGCCCCGGGGACAAGACCATCGCCACGGCGACGATCACCACCCAGCCGAACGCGATCACGGGGAACCAGCGCGCGGCACCGTCGCTGGGATACGGGTAGACATTGCGATACAGCGTGTAGCCCAGCATCAAGAGCGCCGCGACCGGGATGACGACCTCCCACGACGGCACGGCCATCTTGCGATCGATGAAGAGCAGCTTGATGCACCCGATCGTCGCCAGCACGTAGGCGACGAGAAGGATCAAGGTGCCGATCGTGCCGCTCCACAAGAAGGTGTCGAACGGCTCCGCCCCGAACGCCGTCGCACACACCACAGCGATGAGGGTGATGACCAGGCACACCGTCCCCGCGGCGGCGGCCGGCGTCCCGTTGCGCCCGGTCTTGCCCAACGCGAGGTCGGGCCTGGCGTCCCGGCTCACGGCGAAGAGCAGCCGCGAACCGCCGACCACACACGCCAGGCAGCAGGCGAACGCACTGACCGCGGCACCGAGCGTGATGGTCTCCCCGACCCAGGAGGCGATGTAGGCCGTCCCGACATCTCCCATCAGCGCGCTCGACGACGCGAAGGCCTCGACGCCCTTTGCGTCGGTGCCGAACGCCATCATCTCCACGGCCGTCACGAACGTGAAGTAGATGCCCCCGAAGATCGCGGTGCCGAGGATGGCTCGCGGGATGTCCTTGCTCGGGTTGTGAGCCTCCTCGCCCAAGGTGGCCGCCGCCTCGAAGCCGGCGAAGGAGAGCAGTCCGAAGATGATGCCGAGGAACAACGTCGACGTCCCCGTCCCCGGTTCGACCTTGAAGACGTCCCACGTCAGGCTCGCGTCGTCCGGCGCACTCGCCCGTGGCCATCTTCGCGAACGCGATCACCGCGATCACGACGATGAGCAGCACGGTCAGACCTTCGATCGTGAGCAGGATGCTGGTCGTGCTGCGGGCCGGCGCCACCGCCAGCAAGAGCACGATGAGCAGGGCGACACCGCCGATCAGGAAGCCCGCCCAGGTCGGAGGCGCGTTCCACCAGCCGATCTCGTCGAGGAACTGAGATCCGAAGACGCCTGTCGCGGAGGCGGTGACGAGCCCGTAGAACGTGTAGGTGCCGAGGAGGGACAGGCCTGCTGTGGCGCCAACCTGTGGACCCAGCGTCGCCCCAGCGAAGACGTACACCGAACCCGCGTGCCGGTAGTACTGGCACAGCCGGACGAACACGTAGGCGATCAGCAGGACCGCGACAGCAGCCAGGAAGAACGCCAGTGGGGTGGCCCTGCCGACGAGACCCGCTGTCCCCTGCGGATTGATGTTGGCCGCCATGCTCGGTGCCATCAGTGCCACGGAGATCCCGACCGCTTGCCAGACCGACAGCCCCCGCCGCAGGCCTGGACCGCGCGCATGGGAGTCGGCTCTCACGGTGTCCGCCGCTCGGGTCGGCGGGTTCGGCGGGTCGATAACGCTCACAGCGGATCACCTCGTTCGGATGCGCTCGGCACAGGACGGCGCGGCTCGGCCGGCGCCGGCGACGGTGGTGTCGTCGATGCGGACTCCTTACGATGCGAGTGTGGTGGGCACGCGACCGGTTTGTCCATCGATGGTCTGAGCGCCTGTGAGGGGAGCCGACATGGATGTCGCGGAACGACAGGCCCGGGCGGCAGAGGCCTCATCACTCGTCGACCAGCTTCGCGACGACGGAGTCGTCGCCGTGGCCACGACCTTCATCGACAACTCCGGGATCGCTCGGGTCAAATGCGTGCCGCTGGACCGGCTGCCGCATCTCGCAGCCTGGGGCGTGGGGATCTCCACGTCGTTCGACCGATTCCGCTTCGACGACTGGATTGCCGCCGATCCGGACGGGAGGGCACCGGTCGGGGATCTGCGGATCATCCCGGACGTGCGGCGCGTCGTCCCGCTGGCGGCACAGCCGGGCTGGGCGTGGGCTCCCGCCGACCGCTACGACCAGAGCGGCGAGCCGCACGACCAGTGCAGCCGGTTGCTGCTCGCCCGTCTGGTCGACCAGCTGGCCGAGCGGGACATCACCGTGAAGGCCGCCTTCGAGATCGAGTGGGTCGTGAGCGATGAGCCCGGTGACGACTTCAGTCCCGGCGCTCGTGGGCCTGGTTACGGCCTGAACCGCCTGATCGACCTGTCGGACTATGCGCGCGACGTGATCGTGGCGCTCGCCGACGAAGCCGTCGTGGTCGAGCAGTTCCACCCGGAGTACGCGCCGGGCCAGCTGGAGATCTCGGTGGCCGCGGAGTCACCGGTCGACGCCGCGGACACCTCGGTGCTGGTCCGCTCCACGATCCGGGCCGTGGGTAGCTTGCACGGGCTTCGCACCTCGTACTCACCGAAGGTCGCGGTGCCAGGTGTCGGCAACGGCGGCCATGTGCACCTGAGCCTGTGGCGGGACGACTCCAACCTGATGTCCGGCGGTGACCACAGGTTCGGCCTGACGCCCGAGGCGGACGGCTTCGGGATGGGGATCTTGTCCCACTTGCCCGCCCTGATGGCGGTCGGCGCGCCGAGCCCGGTGAGCTATCTGCGGCAGCTTCCGTCCCACTGGGCCGGCACGTTCGCCTGTTGGGGCCTGGAGAACCGGGAGGCTGCGCTACGGATGGTATGCGGTTCGTCGGGAAGCTCTGACTGGGCCGCCAACCTGGAGGTGAAGTGCTTCGACCTGCACGCGAACCCCTACCTCCTGCTGGCGGGGCTGCTCGCCGCCGGTCGGGACGGCCTGGACAGCGGCGCCGCCCTTCCGGAGCCGGTCGACGTGGACCCCGCCGTGCTCGACGAGGCCACCCTGAAGGCCCGCGGCATCACTCGACTGCCACAGGACCTGCGCAGCGCGACGGACGCCTTCGCCGCAGACCCCGTCATCGCGACGGCCTTCGGACCAGCCCTCTCCGCGTCCCTTGTGGCCCTGCGCGAAAGCGAGCTCGAGCGGTTCGACGGCGTCTCTGACGAGGATCTCGCTGCGGCTACTCGCTGGTTGCACTGATCACCTCCCCCCGGTGGGAGCGGCCGATGTGCTCCAGCGGTGCAGATGTGGTTCACTCGATGACTGACCCGGCGCCCCCAGCGCCCCGCCCACGCCCGAATCGGTGATCGCCCAGTGCCCGCACCCCGTCACAAGGGTCGACACGTCCGCGCTCCCCAGCCTCGCAGCCATGGTTGGTCCCGGCGCCTCGCCGCGCCTGCGGCGGCCGTCGCCGTGCTGGCCGCCAGCAGTGTCGGGTTTGCGGTGTGGCCGCATTCGTCCTCGCCCACCCTCGCTGCGTCTGGCCTGCCTGACAGCCGCTTCCTCGGCAGCGCTGACGTCCCCACGCGTGAGCCCGAGGTGGTCGTGAGCCGATCTGCCGACCGGTCGGCCGCTGTGGTGCCACCGGCCCAGTCCGGCGTCGAGGAGGCGCCGGTCCCGGAAGCCACCGGACGACGTTGGGCCACGACCGACCTGAACGTCTGGTCCGGACCCGGGGAGGACACCGAGCTGGTGACCGAGATCTCGGCCGGCACCCGGGTCGCGATCACGGGCACCGAGGAGGCCGGATGGGCTCAGATCGTGCGCGCCGGCGAGGTCCGCTGGGTCAATGCGACGTATCTGTCCGCAGACCAGCCGGCCAACGACCCCACCACGGACGTGACCGCCCCGGCAACCGGGGTCTCCTACGCGCCGTGCCCTCTGGGCAGCGCCGTCGAGAACGGCCTGACCCCCGACGCGGTGCGGGTCTACCGAGGCGTGTGCGCAGCCTTCCCCCAGGTCACGTCGTACGGTGGCCTCCGCCCCGGCGACGGCGGCGAGCACGGCACCGGCCAGGCCCTCGACATCATGACCTCCGACCAGGCCTTGGGCGACCAGATCGCCGCCTGGGTGATCGACCACCGCACCGAGCTCGGCGCGAGTGAGGTGCTCTGGTCACAACAGATCTGGACCGTCGAGCGGATGAGCGAGGGTTGGCGCACGTTCCCCGATCGCGGTTCCGCCACCGCCAACCACGAGGACCACGTCCATGTCACGGTCTATGGCGACTCCGGTACCGGCTAGAGCCTGTCGTACCCACGTGTGCGGGCCAGCTGAGGGCATCCCCTCGGTCGCTCACTCCGCCTTCGGAGGCGTGCTTGGTGCCCAGGTCCTCGTGACCAGGACCGCCGCTGGCGCCTCGGGCATGCCCGTCGTCCGGCCGGGGTGAACGCACCCATGGAGGAGACCTTCGACTGGGGAGGCTTCGCAGGGATCTTTCCGTGGACGCTGCTCACCGTGGTCGTCGCGCTCGGCGTGACGTTCGCGGTGGCGCTGCGGGTGGGCAAACACGCGGTCGTCGACATCACCTGGGGGTTGGGTTTCGCACTGATCGCTCTCGCGGCGTTCGCCGTCTCTCTCACCGCTGACACCGGCGATCGTGGTCGCGGTCTGCTCGTGACGATGTTGACCGTCGTCTGGGGAGTCCGGCTGGCCGCGCACATTGCGCTCCGCTCACGCGGGAAGGGCGAGGACCCCCGCTACGGGGAGCTACTCGCGCGTGCTCCCGGACACCCGAACGCGTTCGCCTTCCGGCGCGTCTACCTGACCCAGGGCGCCTTGATGTGGGTGATCTCGCTGCCTGTGCAGGTGGCGATCGCGCAGCCCGACGCCCTCGGTCTCGTGGAATGGGTCGGAGTCGCGGTGTGGGCCGTCGGCTTCTTCTTCGAAACCGTCGGCGACTGGCAGCTCACGCGTTTCCGGAACGACCCTGGCTCGCGGGGGATGGTGCTCGACACCGGACTGTGGCGCTACACCCGTCATCCCAACTATTTCGGGGACGCCACGGTCTGGTGGGGTCTGTCGCTCATCGCCTTCGCGCACTGGCCAGGAATCCTCATGGTCTTCTCCCCGCTGGTGATGACCTGGCTGCTCGCCAGGGGCACGGGCAAGCCGTTGCTCGAGAAGGACATGAACGATCGGCGGCCGGGCTACGCGGAGTACGTCCGCCGCACCAGTGGCTTCGTGCCGCTTCCTCCCAGGCCGCCCCGAGCGTCGGGCTGAGGAGCCCGACGGCAGTGACGACGAGGCTCTCCGGTCAGTCCGGGACCTGCTCGGGCTGAGGCCGGCCACGCTGGGGCTCCCTGGCCCCGGCTGACATCTTGCGCATCATCACGTCGAAGCGATGGTCGGCCCAACGCTGTCGTAGTCCCCGAAGCGTCGCGACCAGGAAGATGCCGGTCTGAACGGCCGCGAGGACGAAGTACAGCGGGCTGAAGTCGGGCCCGCCGCCGAACAGGTTGGCGTTGTGGACGAAACGCGCTTGGGCGTTGTCGACGATCGTGAACATCTCCCCGGCGCTCAGCAGGAAACCGATCCCACCGAGCAGGATGCTGGCGCGCGCCAGTCGGTACAGCGGGATGGCGGCCAACGTCCCCAGGACGAGCCACTCGGGCCGGAACATCTCGTGCCCGTCCAGCGGCATGCCTAGCCAGACCGCACCGTCAGGCAGCGCGAACGCGTCCGCGATCGCGCACAGTGCGGTGACCGCGAGCAGCCACCCCACGGCCGACCAGCTGCCGGGCCGGCCACGGAGCGTATCCGCCTTCCCGGATGGGAACGTGGCACTCATCAGTCTCATCGTGCTGCGCCCCACCGACAGTTCACCACTTCGGGGGTGAATCGGAACCCGGTCGTTATCCGTTCGCGACCTTCCTCGGCGGGCCCATCGGCCGCCCGCGCGGGCAGGATCTCAGCAGTCGTCGCGAAGCACCACGGAGGCGACCCGCTGCAGGTCGTCGGTCAGATCCTGCTCGTGCACGGTGACCTCGTCGTCGCCGACGACGAACACGAAGGTGAACCTGTCCGGCTGAGGCGACGACTTCCGCAAAGCCAGGAAGTCGATCCCCTTCAGCAGGGCGGTCACCTCGGCATGCCGTGCATCGCCCGGCGCGAGCCTGCCCGTGGTCGTCCGGCCGGCGAATCCTCCGCTGCGGCGCACCTCGACCGTGCCGCTTGCCTCAGCTGCCGCTGTCTCCCGGCCGAAAACAGGTGGCACACCACCAGGGTCCGTTGCCATCATCGTCCAGCATCACCGCCGCGACGGGCTGTGTCCAGAGTCGTCGAGCAGCGCCGTCCAGCAGGATACGCGCGCCGACCTCGTATCCGGCCCAACCTTTTCGGCAGCCCGTCGCGTCTGTCCCCGTGGACCGCCATGACGCCCACACCGGCGGCCGCTTCGCGATCACGCGCCCCGATCACGGCTTGTCCTGACCCCCGCATGTCCCCACAAGGAGCCTTCCGCATGACCATCGAGTCCCTACGTCCCCGGCACGACGCCGCCACCCTGCTCAGCGGGCTGAGTCCGCTCGAGGGCGGCGTGCTCCACCTACCCGGAGATCTCGGGTACGACGCCGCCCGGGTCCCTTGGAACCTGGCCGTCGACCAGCGACCAGCAGCCGTCGCCTACCCCACGAGCCCACGTGAAGTCTCCGAGATCGTCGTGGCGGCCGGTCGGGCCGGGCTGCGAGTCGCCGCCCAGAGCACCGGACACAACGCCGGCCCACTTGCGGCCCGCGGCCTCGACGACGTGGTGCTGGTGCGCACGTCCGCCATGACCGGCGTCCGGATCGACACCGACAACCGAACCGCTCGCGTGGAGGGCGGAACTGTCTGGTTGGACGCCGTCGAGGCTGCTGGGCAGCACGGGCTGGCCGCCTTGCACGGTTCGTCACCGGACGTCGGAATCGCCGGCTACTCCCTGGGGGGCGGACTTGGCTGGTACGCCCGTCAGCTCGGGCTGGCCACCAACAGCCTGACAGCAGTGGAGCTGGTCACCGCTGACGGCGCGTTGGTGCGCGCCGACGCCACCAGCAACCCCGAGCTGTTCTGGGCGCTGCGAGGCGGTGGCGGAAGCTTCGGGGTCGTCACCGCGCTGGAGTTCGCGCTCTACCCCATCACCTCCGCCTACGCCGGCATGCTGATCTGGGACCGCCGCGACGCCGAGAAGGTGCTGCGGCGTTGGGCGAGCTGGAGCGCCGTGGCACCGGAGTCCGTCACGACGTCCTTCCGCATCCTCAACCTCCCACCGATGCCGGAGCTGCCGGAGATGATCCGCGGAAGACAGCTGGCCGTGATCGACGGCGCCGTGCTCGGCAGCGACGACGCGGGTTCCTCGATCATCGCCGGTCTGCGCGAGCTGTCCCCGGAGATCGACACGTTCGCTCGGACTCCTGCGCCCGCCCTCTCCCGCTTGCACATGGACCCGGAAGGCCCGACACCGGGCGTGTCGGACGCCTCGATGCTGGCCGGACTGGACGATGCCGGTGTCAGCGCGTTCCTGACCGAGGTGGGACCTGGATCTGAGTCCACGCTGCTGCTTGCCGAGCTGCGTCAGCTCGGGGGGATGTTGTCTCGGCCGCACCCCAACGGTGGAGCCCTGAATCGCCTGGACGCCGCCTACGCGCTGTTCGGGGCCGCGATCCCGACGACACCGGAGCTGGCTGTCCGGGGCGCTGCTGACGCGCATCGGCTGACTGCTGCGCTGGCGCCGTGGTCGACGAAGGGGCACTACCTCAACTTTGCGGAGAACCCCGTCGCGGCCCGTAGCGGCTATGACGAACAGACCTGGAGGCGGCTCAAGGCCGTGCGCTCGATGGTCGACCCCGACGGCGTCTTCGTCGCCAACCACCAGATTCCCCGGCTCTACGAAGACGGCAAGCCGTCGGTCTGATCAATCCGGCGTCACCCGAACGTCACCAAGGATGCCCGGGGTCCGGACAGGAGTAAGGCCCCTCAACGTATGAGGCTGAGGGGCCTTACCGGTGGTCGGAGGAACGTGACGCCTCCTACCGATCAGTCGTCCCGTCAGATCCCGTCAGCCTCGTCACCGGCTGCCGCAGCGAGTCGCCTCGCTGTGTGGATCCTCGGTTTCCGTCCGATCCCGCCTCCCCTCTCGAGGTGGCGTGAGAGATTTCTACACGGGCTGCCCGAGACCGCACAACCCTTTGCAGCAAAGAACGTCGAGGAATTTTCCACCTGACCGACTTACCCACAGATCCACCCTGGTCATCCACCGAAGGTGAGGGTTTGTCCACAGCTCGTCCCCAGGTTGTCGGACCTTCCTGTGGACGACAGAGGGTCGGCTAGCTCGGGCTCCAGACCCAGTCCGCGCGCTCCTTCTGCTTCTCCGCGGCCAGGTCGTGCCGGGCTTGGGTCGGCAGCTGAACGGTGGTGGGCGGCAGCTTCTCGAGGACCTTGACGACCAGCTCCGTCAGCGCGCGCACGACGATTGCAGGATGACTCAGGTGCGGGTCGTGCGGGGCCGGGACCTCGCGGTAGTGCCAGAACCCGTCCTGGGCTCGAGCGACCATGGCCTCGATCGGATCCACGTCGGACTCATCGGGCAGGTCGGTCATCGTGCACCGAAGGAAGGCGCGCGGCACGTGGTCGATGGCACCGGTGAGGAAGACCGGCTCCACGAACGTCAGCACGGGCTGGTCCCGCCGGCGCGTCGCATGCGCCGAGCGCTCCTCCGGTGACCCGAACGATGCCGGTGGCAGGGGGTCGACGAGGACCGGGATCCGCCAGGCCTCGCCGGATTCGTCCAGGCTGCCTCGTACGAAGGCACCGAAAGACGGCGGCAACAGGTCAAGAGCACACTCTCCGTCGTACGGCACCAGCGCGTCGAGGTAGCCGACGAGGCCGACCCGGTGAGCCACCCGGTCGGCCGCGGAGGTGACGGGGATACCGCCGTACCCGCTGCCCAGCAGCACCACGTTGTGCAGGTCCTCGAACTCCAGGACCGAGACGATGTCTTGGACGTGGGTCGAGATGCCCACGTGTTGGGTGCTGGCGAGGTGGCTGTGCTCCCCCATGCCAGACAGTGTCGGCGTGAAGACCTCGTGCCCGAGCCCACGGAGCAGACGCGCTACCGGCGTCCATTCCCAACCGCCGCCGAATCCCCCATGCACGATGACGAATGTGGCCATACCACGAGAGAACCCTCGAACGTACGAGGGCGGCAATAGCCCGACCGGGTGGCAGAGGATGAGGACGAAAACGGGTATTCGTCGCGTTGGTCATGGACCGGGCGGGCGACCGGAACTGTCTGTGAAACCGCTATGACGCAGAGTCGACGACGCTCGGCACTGCGTGCGCCTCGGGACCGCCCTCGAACCTGGCCAGCGCGACGGCACCGACCGCCGTCAGCACGAAACCGACGACAGCGACCGCGGTCCAGCCGGTGCGGACCTGGTCTCCCAGCATGGCGACCCCGACCAGTGCCGGAGTGACGGTCTGGAACACGATCAAGGGGCCGGTCGCCTCCGTGACCGAGCCGCGGCGCAGCGCGAAGGAGTAGATCGCGTAGGCCAGCCCACCGCTGAGCGGCAGGGCGTACGTGGCCGGTGCGTCCCACAGCTGGGCCGGACTGAGTCCGGGAAGGACGCGAGCGGCCAGCCCGCTCCCGGCAAAGCCGAGGCCGGCCAGCACGCCGAGGCCACTCGGAACGTACGGGCTCGCGCTACGCCCGACCAGCACCGCCAGGACCGCGATCACCGCGATCGAGACGAACAGCCCGGCCACGAAGCCCGGGGGCGGGTCGTCCTCGCCGATACCGCCCGAGGCGACAGCGAGCAGCCCGAGGCCGAGCGTGATCGCCGCGACCGCCGACCAGTCAGCGGGCGTCAGCCGTTCGCGGACCAGGGCCACCGCCAGCAGTGCCGTGACCGCGAGGCTTCCGGCAATGCCCGCCTGTGCCAAGTACAGCGGGATCGTCCTGATGGCCACCAGGTGCAGCAGGAAGCCGCACAGACTCAGCGCGACGGAGGCGAGGAACAACGGCTGCCCGAGCAGACGGAGCAGGATGCGGCCGACGGCGCCGCCCGCCACGCGGCGCACGGCCTTGGCCTGCAGGATCGCCGCGACGCCGAACACCACGGCGGCACCGAGCGCCGCAGACAGACCGAGCACCATGGCGGCGGGCGGTCAGTCGTCGAGTTCGGCGGCGATCGCGTCCTTGGAGAGCCGCTTGGCCGGCAGCCGGGGCAGCACCCAGGACAGGTACACCGACAGCCCCGTGTAGTACGCCAGGTAGCCGAACGACAGGACCACGACCACCGGCTGAGGGTCGGGCAGCTGCACGAGCAGGATGGCGTAGGTCACCAGCCAGAGCGTGGTGAGCCCGATGTTGACCCCGCGCAGCACCTTCGTGCGCGACGGGTAGACGTAGCGGATCGGGACGAAGACCAGCGCGGTGCAGGCGAGCAGGATGACGGCCGTGGAGGCGCTGCCGAGGTCGAGCACGAACACGTAGAACGCGACGACGTTCCAGTAGCTCGGGAAGCCGAGGAAGAAGTGGTCCGCAGTCTTGGCGTCGGTACGACAGAACTGGTAGCACGAGGCCAACAAGGGCAGCACGGCGACCGCCTTGCCGATCCAGCCGTCGGGCAGCCGACCGGTGGTCCAGAGCAGGATCATCGGCGCGAACGCGTACGTCAGGTAGTCGACGATGTCGTCAAGGCGAGCCCCGTCGAAGGAGGGGATGGTCTCGCTGACGCGCAGGTAGCGAGCCACCATTCCGTCGGTGCCGTCGATGATCAGCGCGATCAGCCCCAACCACAAGGCTTGCTCGACCTTGCCCTGGAAGGCCGCGATCACGATGAGGAAGCCGAACACCACTCCGACGGCGGTGTAGAGGTGCAGCAACCAGCCCGCGACGCGGAGCCCGGTCCACCGTTCACGCGCGGCCTCGGTCTTGGTGTCGCTGGTTGGTCCGGTGGCCACGGCAGGCTTGGACGTCGCCTGATGAGTGGTCAGGGTGATCCCCTCGGCTCTGTCGTCACTTCAGCGCACCCGCGCCGCTCCTACTCTCTCACAGGGTTTGGGGTACAAAGAGGGCATGGCGAGTCGTGAGAAGGTGTCGGACGTGCCGGGCCCGGCGCTGGCCACCTTGACCCAGGACCGCTTCTCGCGACCGAGCTGGATCTACGAACGAAAGCTCGACGGAATGCGCATCCTCGGGTCGCGGTCCGGCGACGTGGTCCGCATCCGCAGCCGGCGTGGGGCGGATGCCGCCGCGAGCTTCCCGGAGATCGTGGAAGCGCTCGCTGTCGTCGACGCCCCTGACTTCGTCGTCGACGGGGAGGTTGTCGCCTTCGACGGCTCCCAGACCAGCTTCAGCCGGCTGCAACCTCGGATGCACGTCAGCGACCCGGCCAAGGCGCTGCGCACCGGCGTGGCCGTCTTCTACTACCTGTTCGACCTGTTGCACCTGGACGGGCACAGCACCCGCCGGCTCCCCCTGCGTGAGCGCAAGGCCCTGCTGAAGGATCTGTTCGACTGGCACGACCCGTTGCGGTACACCCAGCACCGCAACGCCGATGGTGAGGCGTACTTCGAACAGGCCTGCGCCGATGGGTGGGAGGGGCTGATCGCCAAGCGGGCCGACGCGCCGTACCACTCCGGGCGCACGACGGACTGGCTGAAGTTCAAGTGCGAGCGCGGTCAGGAGTTCGTGGTCGGCGGCTGGACCGACCCACGTGGGTCTCGGACCGGATTCGGTTCTCTGCTGCTGGGCTACTACTCCCCCGACGGCGACCTGACGTACGCCGGGAAGGTGGGGACCGGCTTCGACCAGGCGCTGCTGACCTCGCTGACCGAGCAGCTCGAGGCCATCGTGAGCGAAGGGCCGGCGTACGCCGAAGCGACGCTGCCGAGCGCTCCTGCCTTTCGACGGGACGTGCACTGGGTGAAGCCGAGGCTGGTAGCCGAGGTGCGCTTTGCGGAGTGGACCCGGGACGGGCAGCTGCGCCATCCGCGGTTCCTCGGTCTCCGGACCGACAAGGCACCGCGAGACGTCGTCCGCGAATAGACCCCCGAGCAGCAGGACCGGCCGTCGCGACGCACCGGAGCCGGACACCGGGGCAGGAGGTGCGACCATGGCGAGATGACTGACATCGCGGCCGAGCTCGCCGAGAAGCAGCAGCAGCTCGAGGAGCAGCTGGCGGAGATGTCAACACCGCCCGACGAGCTCGGCTCGATCTCGTTCGGCAAGCGCGTGGGCGAAGGGACCAGCCAGGCGGTCGACCGGCTGTCAGCCGTCCCGGCCCACGACAAGCTGCAGCAGCTGCTCGCCGAGGTCGGCCGGGCGCGGGTCAAGATCGAGGAGGGAAGCTACGGCGCGTGCGACGTGTGCGGTCGTGACATCGGCGCCGCTCGGTTGGAGGCCCGACCCTGGGCGACCTCCTGCATCGACCACGCCTGAGGCAGCACTGTCCGGTTGGCGGGCTGGGTCAGGCGGGGAGCCGGACCCAGGCTGACCAGCGCATCAGCGCGTGATAGCCCATCCGGGCGTAGACCGGCCGGCCGTCGTCACTGGCGACCAGCATCGCGGGGACATCCGGCTCAGCCACCGTGGCTGCCCACGTGACTGCAGCGCCCAGACCACGTCCCCTCGCGACCGGCAAGGTGGCGACATACTGCACGAGCGTCACTCCGGCATGGTGGTGAGCCACCGAGACGGCGACCGGCTCGTCATCGAGATACCCGAGCCAGATCCGGGTCGGACCTTCCAGGATCGTCAGACCGAACACGTCGCCGCGGCTCAACGGCTGCATCTCAGGTAACGGATAGCCCTCGACCACGATGCGTTCGGCGACTGCCACGTCATCGGCGGTCACCACCTCGCGGACGTCGACTGCCCCACCACCCGGTGCCCCTGACGACCCCGGAAAGCGCACCATGATCGGAGGGTGCCCGATCAGGGTCAGACCGCACCCGGCCAGGTCCGTCCGCCACGCGTCGAACAGCACGTACGACGCGTGGCTCGGAACCAAGTCGTTGAAAGCGGCGACCAACGAGGCCGGGTCCTCTGGTGGCCGGGTGGGCATGACCATGTTGGTGAAGGTCCCGCGGTCTCCCAACCAGGCTCCTGACCAGTCCGCGTCCTGGTGCCACGGCCGACCCGAGCTCACCGCCACCGCCACGGGCCACGACGCGTGCGCAAGCACCGCCTGTCTGACCAACGTGTCGTCGGCCGCGAGGTCCGGCTCCCAGCCGTCCGTCAGGTGTGTGCCAGGAGCCGGGACCACCGATTCAGCCATGGCTCACGTATACCGGCCCCGTCAACGCGGCAGCAGGAGCGACGCGCCCACGGCCAACGTCCCGAGCGTGACCAGCAGGAAGATCCCGACCCAGAAGAGCGCTGGGAGCGGCGTGAGCCGACCGAGCTGGTCGGCGTCGGAACCAGGAGCGCGGCCCCGGTGACGGGACCGTTGGAGCTCCCAGACCGGTCGTGGTGCGGCGAGCAGCAGAAACCAGGTGACGGCGTACGCCACCGCCACCTGCGCCGAGACGTCGAGCCGCCACGAGACGAGGAACAGCGCCACCCCGACCAGCAACACGATCAGCACACCGAAGATGTTGCGGATCTGCAGCAGCAGGCCCGCCAACAACACGAGAAGCAGCCACAGCACCGCCACGGCGTGGCGTTGTGCCAGCAGCCACGCACACCCCAGACCCAGCAGCGCCGGGCCGAGATACCCCGCGGCCGCCGTCGCCACCATGCCCGGCCCGGCGGGTCTGCCGCGGGAGACGGTGACGCCGGAGCTGTCGGAGTGCAGCCTGATCCCGGCCAGCTGACGCCCGGTCAGGGCCGCGGCCAGTCCGTGGGCTCCCTCGTGCACGATCGTGACCAGGTGCCGGGACAGCTCCCAGGTCTGCGGCACGAGCACGATCAGTGCGGCTGCGACGGCGGCGCCCAGTACCACCTCGTGAGCCGGCGCGGGCTGCATCACGGTGATCCGGTGCCAGACGAGGCTGAAGGCGTCCACACCGAAGCCTCTCGCGGACGGCCGGCATCCCTGCCCCCGGCCCCGGCAGCGCACGATCAGCGGTTATCCACCTGCTCACCCGGTTTGTCTGGTAGAGACGTGGACGTGAGACGTCCACTGATCCAGCTCCTGCTCGTCGCCGTGCTGTCGTCGGCCTACGCATCCGGGTCTGCAGGTGCATCGACCGCGCACGCGCCGGCCGAGCCGGTCGCGTACGTCAGCACCGTGGCCGTCGCCGTCCAGACCCCGCCGTACGCCGCGAACCGCAAAGCGCTGATCAAGGTGCGACTGCGCGCGGCAGTGCGCCGCCTGCCGGTGGCCCGGCAGACGCCGCGCGGCTACGACCGGGACAAGTTCGGCGGCTGGCGGGACTCCGACGGCGACTGCCGCGACACGCGTGCCGAGGTCCTGGTCGGCGAGTCTTTGCGGGCGGTGACCGGACGGTGCACTGTGGTCCGCGGGCGTTGGTTCTCGTCCTACGACCGGCGGTACTGGCGACGTGCCAGCGACGTCGACATCGATCACCTGGTGCCGCTGTTCGAGGTCTGGCGATCCGGGGGCAAGCGGTGGGGCACCGCCCGCCGGGTGGCCTACGCCAACGACCTGGCGGACTCGCGGACCCTCAAGGCCGTGACTGACAACGTCAACCAGTCCAAGGGTGACAGCGACCCGGCCAACTGGCTGCCGGAGTACGGCCGCTGCGGTTACGTCACGCAGTACACGGCGGTCAAGGTCCGTTGGACGCTACGCGTCAACGCCACGGAGAAGCGCGCGATGCGGAAGGTGGCTCGGCACTGCCCCAACACCCTCATCCGCGTGCACAAGGCGCGCGTGGTGACGCGCTCCCCGGGCACCGATCCACGTTTCGACTCCTGCCGAGAGGCGATCGCTCACGGCTACGGGCCGTACTATCGCGGTCGCGACCCGGAATACCCCTGGTACGTCGACGCGGACGACGACGGGATCGTCTGCGAGTCGTGACTCCAGGCTTCACCCGACAGGTCGAGCTGGGCCCGGACCTCGAAGGCCAGGATCGCCGCTGACGCCGCGACGTTGAGCGAGTCCGCCTGGCCGTGCATCGGGATTCTCACTCGCGTGAGGTCCGGGGTACGCCAGACGTCACAGACACCCTCGCCCTCGGACCCGACGACGACGGCCGACTTCCGCCGGGCGTAGTCGGCGTCGCGGTACGACCGGGCCGCTGCCGGGTCCGCGATGAAGGCCGTGAACCCTGCGGCGTCCAGGTCACGTCGGGCGGCCCCCGCATCGGAGTACTCCAGCACCGGCACGGTGATGACCGTGCCCCGGCTGGAGACGAAGACCTTGGGATGGCTCAGGCGGGCGATCCCGCACGTGACGATGAGACCGTCCGCGCCGCAGGCGTCGGCGGTGCGCACCAAGGTGCCGAGGTTCCCGGCGTACTCGATCCCGTCAGCCACCAGCAGCAGCCGGGCGTCCGGCCCGAGCACGTGTGCGGCCGACCACTCCGGCAACGGCACCACGGAGATCAGCGCCGGTGCTGCCAAACCCGGGTGGAGACGCGCCAGGGTGCGTTCGGAGATCGTGTACGCCGAGTCTGCGCGCTCGAGCACACCGGCCGCGACCGCCTCCAGGTCGCGGTTGCGCGGTTCGCCCGGACACCACAGCAAGGTGTCGATCCGGGCGCCCACGCGTCGCAGGTGCTCGTGTGCCCAGCGACCTTGCACCACGGTGACGCGCTGGTGGCGGGGCGCCGCGTTGCGTCGGACCTGAACGTAGCGACGCGCTGCCGGCTGATGGGCAGCGATCGGCTGCAACCGCATGAGACACGGGGCTGGGCCGTGGGTCGGACGAGTTGCCGGGGACAGAGGGTCCATCGAGAGCTCCGAAACGGGAGTGGTCGCCTGACCAGCCCGCCGCGGGTTGCCGGCCCGAGGGTTGCGCGCTGGTCGTCAGGCCGCCGCCATCGGCGCCTGGCTGACGTCACTCCGGGATACCCATGGCCCGAGCGTAGGAGGCGGCAACCCCATCGCGCATCCGAATTTCCAGCCCTCCAATGCCCTACGGTGGCACTGAGGCCCTCCGACGATGAACCCGCCTTCGGCGTCCGCGAACGTTCAGCACCGGGTGCAGGCCGCGTTCGACGCGGTCCCCCGCGAGCCGTTCCTGCCGCGACGCAAGCGGCGGTACGCCGGTGAGGACCGCCCTATCGAGATCGGGCACGGCCAGACCAACTCCCAGCCGCGAACGGTCCGCGCGATGCTCGAGCTGCTCGACGCTCGGCCCGGTGACCGCGTGCTCGACCTCGGATGTGGATCGGGCTGGACTTCCGCCTTGCTCGGCGCCCTGGTGGGTGAGTCCGGTCTCGTGCTCGGGGTGGAGATCGTGCCTGCGCTGGCGAAGCTCGCCAGGCACAACGTGCGCGCGACGAGTGGCGCGCACGTCGACATCCAGATGGCGGACCCGTCGGCTCTCGGAGCTCCGGACCTCGCCCCGTTCGACAAGATCCTGGTCTCCGCGCAGGCGACGGCCATGCCCGACCCCTTGATCGCCCAGCTGGCCGTAGGGGGTCGCCTGGTCGTCCCGATCCAGACGGTGATGACCGTGGTGGACCGGCTCGGCGAGGACGAGGTGTCCGTCCACGAGCACGGCCGCTACTCGTTCGTTCCGCTGATCTGGAGCCCCTGACCCGGGCAGGGCAGACGGGCTGCCGGGGCGTTCAGGGGAGTCTGGTGCTGGAGACGCTGATGACGTCCGGGATGGCGCGCAGCCGATCGACCAGCCGGTCGTCCACGTCTCCGCCCGACGTCGATCGTCGCGACAGCGGCGTGGCCTCCGTCGAAGACCCGGTTCTGCATCTGCTCGACGTTCAGCCGTTCCTCGCTGAGCAGGTCGAGGACCCGGGCCAGCACTCCGACCTTGTCCAGGTGTCGCACGCTCAGCGTCACCGAACCGAGCCGCGCCGGAGCCAGGTTGACGCAGTTGGGCGCCTGGCCGTCGGCAAAGGCGGTGATCACCTCGACGACGCCCCCGGCGATCGCGCGCTGGGCCTGCTCGGTCGAGGCGCCGATGTGGTGGGTACCCACGACGTTCGGGTGCTGGGCCAGCTTCGACGTCCACTCGGTGCGCCCGCTGGACGGCTCGTCGTCGTACACGTCGAGTCCGACGCGCAGGCCCTTCTCCTCGATCGCGCTCAGCAACGCCGCCTCGTCGACGACGTCACCGCGCGAGGTGTTGATCAGCACGGCACCGGGTCGCATCCAGCCGAGGAATCCCGCGTCGACCATGCCACGCGTGTGTTCGTTGGAGGGCACGTGCAACGTCACCGCGTCCGACGAGGACACCAAGGTCTCCAGCGACTCGACCTGCACGACGCCGAGGTCGTCGAGTCGGGTCTGCACGGCCTCGTCACGGTCAGCGCGCGCCACACCCTGCACGGTCATCCCGAACGCGACGGCTCGTTCCGCGACAGCCAGGCCGATGTCCCCCAGCCCGACGACGCCCAGCGTCGAACCGTAGAGCCCGTTCGCCTTGCTGTACGTCTTCTTGTCCCACCGGCCGGACCGTAGGTCAGCCACGTTGTCGGCGATCCGGCGGTCGATCGCCAGCAGCAGTCCGAAGGTCAGCTCGGCCACCGCGATCGAGTTCTGACCGGGCACGTTCGCGACGAAGACCCCCCGACGCGCCGCAGCGGCGGTGTCGATCGTGTTGGTACCGGCACCCGCGCGCACCACGAGGGACAGTCGGTCAGCCGCGTCGAACACGTCGGCCGTGACCTTCGTGCTGCGGACGACCAGCACGTCGTACCCCCTGATCCGGGCGGCCAGGTCGGCCGTCTTGAGCTCGGGCTCGACCTCACAGGTGTGGCCGTGCGATGCCAACCGCTCGACGGTCGTCTCGTCCGTGGCATCGGCGCAGAGCACCCGCATGGTCACACCTTTCCGCATCGCCCCGTGTCCTGCAGGCTAGTCCGCGGTCCGCGTGCCGGCGACCCGGCGGGCATCGCACTCATGGGCCGGCGACGTCGAGTCAGTCCACCTGCGCGCTCGGGCCGGCCATCTCCTGATCGACGGCTCCCTGCTGCGAGTCGCGGGTGCTCAGGCCCGGCGTGTCCGGGTCGGGTTGCGGATCGGGGTCGCCACCTGGACCTGCGGGCTCCGGATCGAGCGGGGGCGGATCGATCCGATCCGGTTCGCGTTCCCCAGGCCCAGGTGAGGGCACGATCGGACCAGGGTCCGGTGCGGGCTCGGGGGCCGTGGGCGTGCCATCGGGTTCCGGTGTCGGCGTGATCGTCATGACGGCGGAGTACCCACGTGGACGCGTCCTATCGGCTCGCGTGATGGCTGAGCTCCCGGATCTCGCGCGTGGAGACGGTCGAGGCGATCAGCTCGGCAGCGGCGATGAGGTCCTCGCCGAGATAGGTGCCCGGGACGTTCTTGCGTGACTGGGGAGACACGAAGGCGTTGCCTGCGTAGTACAGCCGGGTCCCGGTGTGCTGCACCGACTGCAGGGCCTCGACGGCGGAACGACGACCGATCGACAGATGCGACACCATCACCAGACCGGCTGCACCCGTGCCCTTGACCGCGGTCGCGAGCGACTTCACCGGTGTACGGGCGCCCAGGACCCGGCAGCTGTAGCCACGGTTGGCCAGCACCACGCCCATCGACTCCAGACCGAGGGTGTGGAAGTCACGGGGACCGCAGGTGAGGATCACTGACTCCGGCTGCCAGGGTGACGGGCCGAGATAGAGCAGTCGGTTGAGCCAAGCGCGTGCGGCCTCGGTGGCGAGGTGCTCGTGCGCGACGTCGCAGCGTCCCGTCTCCCACCACAACCCGATCTGCCGCATGGCGGGCAGGAGGACTGCGGTGATCGCGGTCTCGACGCCGACCTTCGCGCGGGCATGCTCGAGCAGAGCGTCCGCACTGCGGGGATCGAGCCGGTGCGCCGCCTGGAGAAAGCCGTCGATCAGGTCCTGATGCGGCGACTCCGCGTCGGCTGAACGAAGCACCCGCGCCGCGGCATCAGAGGCGCGGTGGCCTTTGGCGATCTCGTCGCGCATCAGGCGCAGCATCACCAGGTCGTCGGGGAAGAACCGCCGGTGACCTCCGGCGCTACGGCCGGTGGGCGGTACGCCGTAACGCCGCTCCCACGAACGGATGGTCGGTGCCGGGACGTCCAGCAGCTGGCTGACGGCCTGGATGCTCAGGCCGTTCCCGATGTCGGGCGGCTCCGGCGCCGGACGGATCTCGGTCTCGCTCATCGGCATCTCCTGAAGATCTTGTGCAGCTACAGACGCCTACGTGAAGCATCCATCATCGCGCACCATCGTCACCCCGTCTGCTAAGTGAGCCTGGCAGAGCCGGTGATCTTGCGCAATGCTCCCTCTCCTGTGCATAAGTTTCCCACTGTTATGCAGATACGAATTGCTGCTTGCATAGTCTCATCCAGCCCCGCAACGCAAGGAGCCCGTCATGAGTCAGCCGTCCGCCCGAGGCCTCCTGTCGTCGGAGGCCTCAAGCCCCGACGACGCGTTGTCCTGGCTCACCCACACGATTCGCGCCACCCTCAACGGAGTCGACGGCGTCAGCATCAGCCTGGCGCGTGGCCGTCGCCTGGTCAGCGTGGGAGCCACCGACCCGCTGGTCCGCGCTGCGGACGCCCGGCAGTACGAACGCGGGGAGGGCCCGGTCAGCGCCGCTCAGTTCGGGGTACCGATCTCCCAGGACGACGACGTCGCCGATACGCCGCCTTCGTACACGTGCCGCCGACAGTCGAACGGTCTCGGGCTCCGCTCGCTGACGTCGATCCCGCTGGCATCGAGAGGCCGACTCGCGGGAGTCCTCAACCTGTACTCAGCGCAACCGGGACCGCTTGCTGCCGACGTGCTGGATGCCGCTGTAGCCATGGCCGAGGTCGCCGGAGACCTCGTGGCCCTGAACGCCGACGTCGACGTGGTCGCCCAGGTGATGACTGCCGGCGACGAGATCGCCGAGGGTACCCGGGCCATCATGCGACGCTTCGGAATGGATGCCGAGCGCGCCCTCGCCTACCTCGTTCGTGCGTCTCAGACCAGCCAGCTGTGCCTGCGCCAGGTCGCGACGGAGGTGACCGGCGGCAGGGTGCTCGTCGAGCCATGAGCGAGCCACCGGACCAACCTCGCGCGCCGTGCCGGGTCCGCGTGACAGGATCGACCCCGACGGGCTGACGCACATGGTGTCGGCTCCATCCCGAGGGGACCCCGTGACCGATCAGAATCCCGAACAACCTGCGCAGGGGCAGCCGCCCACACCACCACAGGGCTACCCCGACCCGCTCCAGTCCGCCCAGGGACAGCAGGGGTACCCGCAGCAGCAGGGGTACCCGCCCCAGCAGGGGTACCCACCGCAGCAGGGGTACCCACCGCAGCAGGGTTACCCACCGCAGCAGGGTTACCCGCAGCAGCAACAACCTGGCTACCCGGCCCAGCAGGCATACGGGCAGATGCAGCCGTACGGCCAGAACGGACCGATCGGGCAGGTCCGCGGCACCGGGATCACGCTGCTCCTCTGGATCATCACACTCGGCATCTACGGCTGGGTCTACTACTACAAGACCCACGAGGAGATGAAGCAGCACTCCGGACAGGGCATGGGCGGCACAGTCGCCCTGATCCTCGCGATCTTCGCCGGGATCGTGCTGCCCTACACCATGGCGGCTGAGGTCGGAAAGCTCTACGAGCGGTCCGGTCGTGAGGCGCCGGTCAGCGCGGCGACCGGGTTGTGGGCCTTCCCCGGCATCTTCATCCTGGTGGGGCCGATCGTCTGGTTCGTCAAGACCAATGGGGCACTCAACCGTTACTGGGAGAGCCTCGGCGCCCAGTCCTGAACGACTCGTCGACGGGCGTGACGCTCCACAAGGGGGTGTCACGCCCGCGGCATCAAGCAGTCAGTCAGCAAGCTCGACGGGCTCTGCGACCACGTCGACGAGAGCGCCGTTGCGCAGCACGGTGATCTCTGTTCGCCGGCCGATCGCCTCCTCGAACATCAGCCGCTGCAGCGACTGGGCATCGCCGAGGGGTGTGCCGTCGACCGCGAGGATCAGGTCCCCCGCTCGTAGACCGCTCAACGCCGCAGGACTGTCCGCGACGACCTCCGCCACTCGCAGCGCAGTGCGCTGTCCGGTGCGGTCGGTCCACACCGGCGGCAGCGGGGCAGGCGACGTGACGAGACCCAGGTAGGCCCGGCGTACCCGACCGTCATGCAGCAGCGCGTAGACGATCCGCTGGGTCGTGGCGTTGATCGGCACCGCCAGCCCGAGGCCGAAGCCGGCCACGGCAGTGTTGATCCCGACGACGCGACCGTGAGAGTCCACCAACGCCCCGCCGGAGTTGCCGGGGTTGAGCGCGGCATCGGTCTGGATGACGTTCTCGATGATCCTCGACGCGGACCGGGTGCGAGCGGGGATGGCCCTCCCGACGGCACTCACGACGCCCGCTGTGACGCTGCCGGCCAGGCCGAGCGGATTTCCGACGGCGACGACCAAGGACCCCACGCGCAGCTGGTCGGCATCGCCGTACTCCGGTGGTTCCGGGATCGCACGGTCCGCGCGGACCACCGCCAGGTCCGAGAGCGGATCTCGGCCCACGACCTGGATCGCCGCCACCGTCCCATCGGCGAACGCCGCCTGCCCCGATCCTGCCCCCTCGACGACGTGGGCGTTCGTGATCAGGTGCCCGTCCGCGGTGAGGACGACCGCCGAGCCGGCCGCCTCACCCATGCCGCGCGGTCCCCCTCGTCCAGCCTCCTGCCGTACGCGCAGCGCGGCGACTCGAGGCGTGAGCTGCTCAGCCACGCCGATGACGATCTGTGAGTACGCGTCGAGCGCGTCGCTACCGGTCTGGTCCATGACCGACTCCTGAAGGCACGATTACAAGATTACTCGCTTGCTGCAACCGGTCCGATGTCGCCGACATTCCGGCCCACGGTCGAAAGTCAGCGAGGGCGCCGTCAGCGCTGCTGAACGACGGTTCGGTGCGGGTGGCCGGGCTTGGAGGACGGATGATCTTTCGTGACCTCGACTCCCACGAACACCAGGCCGGAGGCGACGATCGTGGCGACCACGCCCGCGACGATCCGTCCCACCAGCGACCGGTACCACGGGGCGTCGGGTGCCGCCGCGGTGTCCCCGTCGTCCGGCTGCGGGGCCGCGTGGTCGGCGGCACGGGTGCGCACACTTGCGGTCGAGGACGTCGAGGGCAGTGCCGCGTCGAGCTCGTCGGCGATCTGCGTCACCTGGGCTCCGGTGAGCACCGCCTCACGATCCTCGATCAGGTCGCGCAGGGTCGAGGTCGAGCACACTCGAACCGCCTTCACCCAGCCGCTGATGGGCTCGTCTCGTCCCAGACAGAGGACAGGGACTACGTGATCGCGCAGGTCTGGGGACAACAGGAGCGCGACGTCGCGAGCCGTCTCGTGCACGGCCTGGACTACGACGACGCGGCGGCGCTCGTTGACCTCGAGCACGTCCGGGGTCATGGCGACCTCGCCGGTCCAGCCGACGCTGTCGATCACGAAGATCCCGGTGGGTGCGACGACCACGTGGTCGAGGGCTTCATAGCCTCGCTCGGGCCACTGCCGGGAATGCAGCACCCTGGTGTCACCGGCCAGTGCGTCGACGACAGAACGGGTCGGCAGCTCGCCACTCGACGAGGTCTGAGGTGGCACGGTCGGCGCGGGCGTGACCGATGCAGCCGTCCCCTGCGCGGGGACTGCCCGCAGTTCGCGCCCGTCCCGGGTGGCATCGCCCACTGCCATACCTGCTCCTCCTGTCTTGTTCCAGGCTAAGGAGGAACCCGGCTCCTCGTCCCTGCGCTGATGAGACCTTTCGTATCGAGTTGCCGGACGGAGGGACGAGGGCGGCTCAGTCGTTCGGCGGAGCCATCTCCGCGCGAACGCCAATCAGCCGGACATCACGGTCATGGTCGAGGCGGTCGAGCAACGTGAGCGCCGCCTCGGCGATGACTCCTGCGTCGTGAGTCGGGGCGTCCAGGGTGAGGCTCCGCGAGGTCGTGACGAACGGCGCGTAGCGCAGCTTGAGCCCCACCCGCACGGCCGGACGTCCCTCTGCGCGAACGTCCTCGGTGACGCGAAGCGCGAGCCGGCGTACCTCGGCCGCCACCTGGTCCCAGTCCGTCAGGTTGTGCTGGAACGTGACCTCCCGACCGTGCCCCCGGGCGACATACGGCGTGGCGTCGACCGCTGAGCTGTCGACGCCGCGACCCAGTCTCCGGTACCAGGGGCCCATGGTGGGTCCGAGTCGCTCGGCGAGGTCGTGGGGGTCAGCCGCGGCCAGCTCCCCTACAGTCCTGATCCCGATTCCCTCGAGCCGCTTGGCCGTCTTGCGCCCGATCCCCCACAGCGCGTCGGTCGGACGGTCGGCCATCACGGCATACCAGTTGTCCGCCGTCAGCCGGTAGCTGCCGCGGGGCTTGCCGAAGTCCGTGGCGATCTTGGCGCGCAGCTTGTTGTCACCGATCCCGACCGAGCAGTGCAGCTGCGTCGCGTCGAGCACGGCCGCCTGCAGCTCCCGCGCAAACGCCTCCGGGTCCTCGGTCTCGACACCGACGAATGCCTCGTCCCAGCCGAGCACCTGGACGACCGCGTCGAACCCACGCAGCGTGTCCATCACCACCGCGCTCGCGGCTTCGTAGACCGGAGCGTCGACAGCCAGGAACACCGCCTCCGGGCATCGCTTGGCGGCCGTACGCAACGGCATGCCTGAGCGAACCCCGAACTCCCGCGCCTGGTAGGACGCCGTGGACACCACCCCCCGCTCTGTCGGGTCGCCTCGCCCGCCGACCACGACCGGCCGGCCCGCGAGCTCCGGACGTCGCAGCACCTCGACGGCCGCGATGAACTCGTCGAGGTCGACGTGCAGCACCCACGCGTTCGGCATGACCCCATCCTGCCCGTGGGACCTCAGGTCTGGCCGACGCGTCGTGGCTACCGGTCCTCGACCTCGCAGTCGGGGCCGGGGAAGAGCACGCTTTCATGGCCGTCCGGGTACCTGACCAGGTACGGCGGCTGACCATCCTCGCCGCGCACCTCGAGGATCTCGACCAGGTCGTCGTGGGACCCGACGTTCCGGCCGTGGATGTGCAATCGCTGACCAATCGTTGCCTGCATGGTGCCTGTCACCTCCCAGGTCGAAGTTACGCCGTTGCGGCAGCGCCGACGAGCCCCTCGCCCCAGCAGATCGGGAACGTTCGGAAAACACGTTTGCGACGGCCAGGCAGCACCGCCTACGGTCCGGGTATGCCGATGTACGTGATGGTTCGTCGTGTCCGGGGGTCGGTCCAGGCCGGCCCGGAGCGACTGGGGTTGGCACGCGTTGCGCCCGGTCTGGGCGGAGCGCGTCGTCGCTGCCTCGCCGGTCCGTCCCGGTGACCTCGTCCTCGACCTCGGCGCTGGCGCCGGTGCGCTGACCTGGCCGCTGCTCGCGACCGGTGCGCGGGTGCTGGCGATCGAGCTGCACGCACGACGTCTGCACTCGATGCGGTCGAGACTCGAGCAGCTCACGCGTGAGGATCCGCAGGTCGGCGAACGCCTCACGCTGCTGCCGCGGGATCTGAGGGACCTGTGGCTTCCCGGTCGACCGTTTCGGGTCGTGGCCTCGCCGCCGTACGCCCTGACGGCCGCGACGGTCCGGCTGCTGATGACGAGCGACCGGCTGCGCTCGGCCGACCTCGTGCTGCAGCGCGGTGCGGCCGTCGGCGTGTGCGAGCGCGGCCTCAAGGGACCGTACGCCCGGCGCTACCGCGCCGGACTGGGGCTGTCGGTCCCGCGCACGGCGTTCACTCCCCCACCCCGCTTCGACACCGTCGTCCTGCAGATCCGGCACCGCTGACCCTGCCGCGAACCCGCTGATCGAGCCCGTCGAGATCAAGGAGTCGAGGTGGCCGACTGAGCAGGTCCCGAGCGACTCCATCGCTCGGGACCGGCCATCAGCGGTAGGCGCGGTGCACGTTGGGCTTGTCGCTGGCGCCCTTGGACCACTCACTGATCCACGGGCCGGTCCCCTCGGACTGGTCGAGCACGCCCTCCTCCAGCCAGGCGTAGTCACCGTCGAGCAGCTTGGCCGAGAGTCGCCGGTCGGCAGCGTCGGTGTTGCTCCACAGCCCATCGAACAACGCCTCGACCCGGAGCCGGGCCTGAGCGCAGAACACGTCGGCGAGCTCGTACGCCGACTCGCCCTGTGCTGCATTCTCCTTGGCCAGCATCGCCGCACGCGAACAGGCCGCCGCCATCGCGAACAGCTCAGCGCCGATGTCGACGATCCGGCCCAGGAACGCCTGTCGGTACTCCAGCTTTGCCTGCCAGCGCGACATTCCGTAGAACGTCTGGCGGGCCAGCTTGCGGGAGGACCGCTCCACATAGCGCAGGTGCTTGGCGAGCGAGCCGAACTCGTCGAACGACGTCGGCACCGACCCCTTGCCGACGACCAGCTTGGGCAGCCAGCCGGCGTAGAAGCCGCTGGCCTTCACCGCAGCCTTCGCCTTGGCCTTCGTGTCGGCGTCAGGAGAGGCGAGGTCTCCCGCCGCCTTCAGGTGGGCGTCCACGGCTTCGCGCGCGATCAACAGCCGCATGATCTCCGACGAACCTTCGAAGATCCGGTTGATCCGCAGATCACGCAGGATCTGCTCGGCAGGCACCGCTCGCTCGCCCCGCGCAGCCAGTGAATCGGCCGTCTCGAAGCCTCGCCCACCACGGATCTGTACGAGCTCGTCGGCGATCTTCCAGGCCATCTCGCTGGCCCACAGCTTGGCCAGGGCGGCCTCGATCCGGATGTCCTTGGCGCCGGAGTCCGCCAGCTGGGCGGACAGGTCGAGCACCGCCTCCAGCCCGAAGGTCGTCGCGGCCATGAACGACAATTTCGTGGCCACGGCCTCGTGCTGCGCCACCGGCTTGCCCCATTGCACGCGGGCGGCAGACCACTCCCGGGCGATCTTGGTGCACCACTTGCCGGCCGCCGTACAGACCGCCGGGATGGACAACCGGCCGGTGTTCAAGGTGGTGAGCGCGATCTTCAGACCCTCGCCCTCGCGGCCCAGCCGGTTCGCCACCGGAACCCGGACCTGGTCGAACCGGGTCACACCGTTCTCGATGCCGGCCAGCCCCATGAAAGCGTTGCGGTTCTCGACCGTGACACCGTCGGCATTGCCCTCGACCACGAACGCCGTGATCCCTCCGCGGCCGCCATCGTGCTGCGGCACGGCCGCCATCACGACCAGCAGCTCGGCGATGACGCCGTTGGTGGTCCACAGCTTCACGCCGTCGAGCAGGTAGGCCTCGCCGTCCTCGGTGGGCGTCGCGGTCGTCCCCAGCCGGGCCGGGTCAGACCCGACATCGGGCTCGGTCAGCAGGAACGCACTGATCGCTCCAGCCGCGCACCGCGGCAGGTACTCCTGCTTCTGCGCTTCGGTGCCGAAGCTCTTCACCGGCTCCGGTACGCCGATCGACTGGTGCGCCGACAGCAGGGCTCCCAACGTCGGGTGCACCGAGCCGGCCAGCATCAAGGCTCGACCGTAGTAGGACATGGGCAGGCCGAGACCGCCGTACTCGGGCGGGATCTTCATGCCGAAGGCACCCAGCTCGGTGAAGCCCTTGATGTACTCGTCGGGCACCAGTGACTCCCGCTCGATCCGCGAGCCGTCCATCGTCTCGCAGAGCTCGCGCAGCCTGGCCAAGAACGCCTCTCCGCGCTCGGCGTCGTCCGGCTTCGACACCGGGTGCGGGTGGATCAGGCTGAGGTCGAAGCGACCCAGATAGAGCTCCTTGGCGAAGCTGGGCCTGGTCCACTCGGTCTCGCGTGCGGCTTCGGCCACCGCACGGGCCTCGCGCTCGGTGACCTTCGTGGGCTGGCTCTCAGGCTCGCTCTGGTCGGCGGTCTTGGCAGTGACGTCGGTGGTCACATCGGCTCCTTCGATCGGCTTGCCCCCATTGTTACTCACAAGTAGGTCAGATGCCAGGGTGCGCAGACCTGCTCGCCTCGTCCTAGGGTCGAGGTCAACGGGGCCAGCCGTGGATTCCCCCACACCACCACCTCGGACGGAGCAGATCCTGACCTACATCGCTGTCACCGCCGTCAGCCACGACGGGTCGCTGCGTGACCACAACGAGGACAGCCTGCTCGTCGGGCCATGGACGATCTGCGCGGTGAGCACGCGGTCCCCGCAGACCCTGGTCTTCCCGCTCGTCGAGGAGCCGATCGTGGTCGCCGTGGCGGACGGTCTCGGCGGACATCCTGCCGGCGAGCTCGCCAGCACCGTCGTGGTCGAGTCGCTGTCCCGCGTGGCCGGTCTGCTCCGGGACGAGGAGACGGTGCGCGAGGCGATCCGCGGCTGCAACCTGGCGGTGTACGAGCAGGCCTCACTGGACGTCGCACGCACTGCCATGGGGTCGACGGTGGCCGGGGTGGTCATCAGCCGCGACGCGATCCGGGTCTTCAACGTAGGAGACAGCCGGGTGTACGCCGTGACGGCCGGCCGCGAGCCGAACCTCGAGCGAGCCAGCGAGGACGACAGCCCACCCTTGGCCGACGGGCAGACCCATACCTCGATCGTGACCCAGACTCTCGGGGGCAGTCCGGCCCTGACGGAGGTCCAGCCGCACGTCGTCACCCGCAACGTGGAACGGTCGACCCGCTACCTGGTCTGCAGCGACGGCCTGAGCGACGTGGTCAGCGACAGCGAGATCGCTACGACCCTTGAGGAGCACACCGGAGCCGAAGCGGTCTTCCGGCTCTGGGAGGCGGCTATCAAAGCCGGTGGACCGGACAACATCACGATCGCCCTGGTCGAGCTCGTGGAGCCGTCCGCCGACTGACCCGAGTCAGCCCCAGGACAGCACCAGGTGGACGTAGCTGTTGCCCGACGCCGCAAGGTACTGCACCTGCAGCTCAGCGGTGAGGTATCCGAGCGTGGACCGCATGAACGGGGAGTCCACGTTCGACTCCGGCGCGGCCGCAACGTCGTGCCGCCACCGCGTGACCTGCTGGGCATCGATCGTCAGGTCATCGGCTACCCCGTGGGTGACCTGGACCGCGGTGTCCGGGTCGAGTGCGACCGAGTGGAGGTCGAGCGTGGTCGGGTCACCCGTGGCGGAATCAGTGGCCGCGTAGCTGTCGGCGTTCAGCCGACGGGCCGTGATCGTCGTGGTCGCGTCGTCGGGGAGCCGGAGCGTGACCTCGAAGCCGCTGTCGCACGAGACGTCGACCGTGGCCTCGCCGTCGGCCATGTCGAAGTCCGACCGCGTCGGTGGCCGGGTCAGGTCGTACGTCCGGGCCTCGCAGCTGCCGGACCCGGTCTCACCCTGGGAGTCGGAGGTCCCCACATCACACCCCTGTATCAGTGTCGCTGTCATCACGCAGGTCAAGGTCAGTGCCGCTCGGCGCATGGTGCATGACACTAGTGGCCGGTCACTGCACGCCGATCGCGACGTGGACGTCCCAGTCGCTCAGCCGGTCGACCAGGTCGCCGAGGTTGTTGACCAGGCGTGCCTCGTCGATCCGGTCCTGCACCGGAGTCGTCAGGATGTCGCGAACCTGCTGCGGGTCGTCGGACAGCAGGTGCTGGTAGGCCGGAAGGGTGTCGTGCTCGATCAGGTCCCAGCGGGTGCCGAAGTTCGAGATGTTGCCGCGCGGGAGCGGCGTCGTCACGTCGAGCTCACCGTACGGCCTCGGCGAGTGGATGCTCGGCAGGTCGAGCGGTCCCGGTCCGTCCACCGAGGGGGTGTCCACTCCCGGAGCCTGGACCCGGCCCCCGAAGGCCAGCGGATCGTACTGACCCAGCGTGTGCGCGCCCGGGATGCCGGGAGCACCCACCGCCCCCATCGCGTAGGTCATCACCTGGCCGACCGGACCGTGGTAGGTGCGCATGTCGTCGTAGGCCTGACCGATGATGTCGTGCTGCTCCCGGTAGAGCAGCGCGGTGTTGCCGGCCGCCACCCGACCCGGGTCGCCGCTGTCGATGTCACGCCAGGCCAGGTAGGTGTCGCGGTCGATGAGCCCGGCGTCGTACATCTCCCTGACACCGCCGACGCCGTCCGCGAGGTACGCCTCGTGCATCGGCATCTGGTCGGAGAAGATGTCCTTCTGCATCTGCAGCAGGCTGGTCTCGAAGAACCGGAACTCGGTCTCGCTCATCTGGCCCAGCACGGCCAGGTCGCGCAGCTGGGGCGGCAGCAACGGGCCGACCAGCCAGTCGGGCGCCACGTCGAGCGGGGCCGACGCGAGGTCGCCGAGCTTGCGGAGCATCTGTAGGTCGAACATGCCGCCCGCGAACGTCGGGCCGATCATGCTGGCCATCCCGGCCCACTGGAAGTCGGGGTTGGACAGGAAGAGCGAGCCGTAGTACTGGTACGACGCGACCAGGTTGGGCAGGTTGGCGTCGGCGCCCTGGCTCGGGTCCCAGCCGTCGAGGTAGATCCCGGCCTTCTCACAGGCCGTGAGCAGCCAGAAGCGTTGGAGCAGCGGCCCGTAGTCGCCGGGTGCGACGCCGTCCTCACGCATCAGGTCCAGGAGCTTGCGTGCCGCCTCGGCGGTCGGGAACTGTGCCGGGTCGAGGAAGCCCGACCGGCCCATCGCAGCCAGCCGGCGCCGAAGAGCTGCCAGGTCGAGACTGCTGAAGTCGATGCCGGGGAAGATGTCCACGACACCCAGGGGCATCGCGCCGGCGCGTACCAGGGCCAGCACGTCTGCCTCGGTCGGGCCCCTCTTGAGCATGCCGGCGGTCCGGGTCCCGGCGTCGTCGAGGTCGCTGTGCAGCTGCTGCTCCTCGCGCTTGAGCTGGGCGATCAACGCGGCCCGCGCGGCGGCGACGTGCTGGTGGTAGGCACCGAGGTCATGGACGTAGTCGTCGATCTTGCCGTGAGTCAGGTAGTCCCACAGTCCAGGCGCGCTCTGGCCGAAGTGCTGGGCCTCGGCCTCGTCGTACCGCCGGTTGAGCGCGTCGATGCCGGCGTCGTACGTCGTGATGGCGTCACCCCAGGCCCGGGTGCATCCAGCCGCGAAGGCCGCCCCCTGGCAGATGGACTCCGCGCTGTGCACGGTCTGCTGGTCAGCCTGGCTCAGTGGCGTTTGCAGGCTGCCTGCGGTGGCGGCGACCGCCTGCGCGTGCCGCGACAGCACCGCGCCGCGCAATGACCGGATCGGCTTGACCGTCGTCTCGATCTGTTCCGCCGCGTCGAACACAGACCCGGGGGTCGCCCGGTAGTGAGGAAACAACGCCACGGCACGCGAGCCTAGACGGCGAGGGGTTCACCCCGCCCGGGCAAGCCCATTCGTTTGCTTCACGCCCGTCAGGGCCGGCGTGGCCGGTACGGTGGCTGGACTGCCACGAGACGAATCCGGAGTCATACGTCGATGTCACCACATGGCCGAGGCTGGCCACGCCTGCTCATCGCCTTGGGATCACTGTCGCTCGCCGCGTCGGCCACCCTCCCGGGAGCGGCGGCGGCTGACCCGGCGTACGCCGTCGCTGCCGCCCGCGCCGGCCTGGTCGACGGAGCCGCTGCCGGCGAGGCCACAACCACTGCGAAGACGCCCGCAGCCGCCGCGCGCGCAGGCCGGATCCGGATCGACGTGCTGGCGATCAACGACTTCCACGGACGCCTGGAGAAGAAGTCCGCGTCACGCAAGGAGGGCAGGTTCAACGGCACGCCGGCCGGTGGCGTCGCGTTCGTGGCCAGACATCTGAAGAGGCTGCGCGACCAGGCTGCGCGCAAAGGTGCAGGCACGCTGACCGTGGCGGCCGGTGACCTGATCGGCTCGACACCTCTGCTGTCCGCGCAGTTCTACGACGAGCCCAGCATCGAGGCGATGAACAAGCTCGGGCTCCAGGCGGCGGCGGTAGGCAACCACGAGTTCGACCAGGGTTATCCGGAGCTGCTGCGCATGCAGCGGGGTGGTTGCATCCACGACGGCCCCGACGGTGCGAACTACCAGAACTCGTGCGCCGCCCACCGTTTCGACGGGGCGCACTTCCAGTACCTGGCCGCGAACGTGAAGTACCACGACGACCAGCCACACAACGGCCGGCCGATCCTGCCCGGCTTCGTCATCAAGCAGGTCAAGGGCGTCAAGGTCGGCTTCATCGGGTTGACACTCCAGGACACCCCGAACCTGGAGCCTTCAGTGGACTTCAGCGGTCTGCGCTTCACCGACGAGGTCAACACAGCCAACAAGCTGGTCCCTCGCCTCGAGGCGAAGGGGGTCAAGGCGATCGTGGTGCTGCTGCACGAAGGTGGCGACTCCGGTGATCCGACCGACTACGACGGTTGCCCGGCGGTCTCCGGACCGGCGCTGCCGATCGCCGAGCAGCTCAGCCCGCAGATCGACGTTGTCATCTCCGGTCACACCCACGACGCCTACAACTGCACCGTGCGCGATCCCGACGGGCGACCGCGGCTGCTGACCAGCGCGGCCTCGTACGGACATGTGATCACCGACGTGCGCCTCTTCGTCAGCCCCGCCACCGGTGACGTCCTCCGCGGCCAGACCTACGCCCACAACGTGATCGTCACCAACAACAACGACGGTCCTGATCCGGACTCGAAGCCGGACCACGACATCCGCCCGATCGCTGCGCTGACGAAGCTGATCAAGCTCTACAAGAGCCTCATGAGGTGACGGACACCTTCGCGACGATGCCCAGGATCGCCTGGACCGAACGGTCGACGTCGTCCTCGGTGGTGGCGTGGTTCGAGACGGAGATGCGCATGTAGCGACGGCCGTGCCAGGTCGTCGCACCCATCCAGCAGGTCCCCTCGCGCTGGACACCGTCGACCACGGCGTCGGTCGTCGCGTCGTCACCGAACCGGGCCAGCACCTGGTTGAGCACGACGTCATTGCCGATCTCGGCACCGCCTTCGCGCAACCGGTCGGCGAAGCGCTGGGCCAGGCGGCAGTTGCGCTCCACCAGCGCCGCGACGCCTTCCCGTCCGAGCTCCTTGATCGCCGCCCAGACAGCGAAACCCCGAGCACGTCGAGACGAACCGATCACCAGGTCTCCCCCGTGTGGCTCGCCTGTCCCGACCCCGGTCAGGTACGCGGCGGTGTACGACGCAGCCGCGACATGGACGTCGGGTCGTGCGACGAGGGCCAGGCCCGAGTCGTAGGGCACGTTCAGCCACTTGTGCGCGTCACACCCCCACGAGTCGGCCAGCTCGAGCCCTCGGGTCAGGTGTCGATACGCCGGCGAGGCCGCGGCCCACAGGCCGAAGGCGCCGTCGACATGAGCCCAGCCGGCGTACTCGTGGGTCATGGCGATCGCCGACTCGAGATCGTCGCACGCCCCGGTGTTCACGTTGCCGGACTGCAGCGCCACGATCGTCGCGACGTCCGGCTCCTGGTCCAGCACGTCCCTGAGCTGGTCGACGTCGATGGCGCCGTTGGCCTCGGAACGCACCGGTACCACCGCGTGGTTGCCGAGGCCGAGCAGCCGCAGCGAGCGGTCGATCGTCGCGTGCCGCTCCTCACTGGCCAGCACCCGAACCCGCGGCGACCCGGCCAGCCCGTCCTGCTCGACGTCCCAGCCGCGTTCGGCAAGCAGGTGATGACGCGCTGCGGCCAGTCCGACCGTGTTGGCCTCCTGCGCTCCGGTGACGAACCCGACCGAGGCCGTCTCGGGAACTCCCAGCAGCTCTTTGACCCACCGGCCCGCGACGTGCTCGGCGGCCAGGGCAGCCGGGGACAACACCGCCGTGAAGCCGTTCTGATCCCAGCCCGTCGCCATCAGGTCAGCAGCCGTGGCGGAGCTCAACGACCCACCGACCACGAAGCCGAAGTAGCGAGGGCCCGCCGACGCGACGATGCCGGGCTCGGCGGCCTGAAGGAGCTGGGTCAGCACGTCGTCGGCGGTGGACGGCTGCTCGGGAACACTGGTCCCGAAGCCCTGCCGCAGGGACTCGACGTCGACCGGCTGTGCCACTGGTCGCTCGGCGAGGGTGGCACGGAAGGCAGCCACCTCGTCGGCAGCTCGTCGGATCACTTGGGACAGGTCGGACATGGGTTCGCTCACCCCGAGAACGTACGCCACCTGTCCATCTCCGAGCCTGTCCCGACATCGAGACCACCGCTCGTCTCCGGCCACCGCCTGACCGTTTCCCGGCGAGTGTCGGAAGACGTACGTCACACCAGCCGAGAGGTGACCGTATGCAGACGAGTGCCGGAAAACGAACGCCACACCAGCCGAGCGCAGTTGCCGAGCGCCCACCGTTTGCCGGCGAGTGTCGGACAACGAACGCCACACCAGCCGAGAGCGGACCGTATGCAGACGAGTGCCGGACAACGAACGCCACACCAGCCGAGAGCGGACCGTATGCAGACGAGTGTCGGACAACGAACGCCACACCAGCCGAGCAGCCGACCGTATGCAGACGAGTGCCGGACAACGAACGCCACACCAGCCGCCAGCCGACCGTTACCCGGCGAGTGACGGAAGACGAACGCCACACCAGCCGAGCGCCGACCGTATGCAGACGAGTGCCGGACAACGAACGCCACACCAGCCGCGAGCCGACCGTTACCCGGCGAGTGCCGGACAGACGAACCCCACACCAGCCGAGCGCCGACCGTATGCAGACGAGTGTCGGACAACGAACGCCACACCAGCCGAGCGCCCACCGTTGCCAGGCGAGTGTCGGACAACGAACGCCACACCAGCCGAGCGCCCACCGTTTCCAGGCGAGTGTCGGACAACGCACGCCACACCGGCCGAGCGCCCACCGTATGCAGGCGAGTGTCGGAAGACGTACGCCTCAGTCGCCCGGCCCGGCTGTCCAGCGCGTCACGAGCGCGCAATAGCGGCCAGCGCTGGCAGCGCGGCCAGCTCGGCCAGCTCGGTCAGCGGGGGGTAGAGACGGCTTGGACCACGAGCGGGTCGAGCTGGGAGTCGTCGCGAGCGATCTCCGCAGCCAGGTCCTCGCGCATCCGCGGGTCCCAGAACATCGACACATGCTGGGCGACAGCGGCAGCCGCCTGGTCATCCGGCAGGTGCGCGAACTGCCGCGCGATGTCGTTGGCCAGCCGGACCACCGGCGGTACCAACGGGACGTCGTGCTCAACCACGGCGACCCGACGCCGGCGCCGTGTCCCTCGTCGCCCCGGACACCGACGCCGACGCTGTGGCCGTCACCGACCCCGACACCGACCCCGACACCGACCCCGACACCGACCCCGACACCGACCCCGACACCGACGCCGAGGCCGAGGCCGACACCGACCCCGACACCGAGGCCGACTCTGAGGCGGACCCCGACACGCCGGCCGTCTCGACGGGACAGCGCACCCTCGGCGTGATCCGTGGCCAGTCCTTCGCGAGCCTTCGCGACCTGGACGGCGGTCACCTTGTACTCCGGACAGTTCGTCGCCCAGTCGGAGTTCTCCGTCGTCACGACGTTGGCCCCGGAGACCGGGTGGTGGAACGTCGTGTAGACCACCCCGACCGGCATCCGGTCGGTGATCTTGACGCTCATCGTCGTACTGCCCGACCCGGCTGCTCAAGGTGACCTGGTCCCCGTCGCTGATCCCGCGCACCTCCGCGTCGTGGGGGTGCACCTCGAGCACGTCCTCGGAGTGCCACAGCACGTTGGCGGTACGCCGGGTCTGGGCGCCGACGTTGTACTGCGAGAGGATCCGGCCGGTCGTCAGGATCAGCGGGTAGCGTCGGGTGCTGCGCTCGGTGGTGGCGACGTACGGCGTCGGGACGAAGTGGCCGAGTCCGCGCGCGAACTCCTTCGTGTGCATGATCTCGGTGCCCGTCGGGTTGTCGGCGTTGCACGGCCACTGGACGCTACCGACCTTGTCGAGCAGGTCGAACGACACGCCCGCGAAGGTCGGTGTCGTCTGCGCGATCTCGTCCATGATCTGGCTGGCGTTGTCGTAGTGCATGTCGTAGCCCATCGCCTGCGCGATCTCGCAGGCGACCTGCCACTCGTGCTTGCCGACCCGCGGCGGCATCACGGGGCGGACCCGGTTGATCCGGCGCTCGGCGTTGGTGAAGGTGCCGTCCTTCTCGAGGAACGACGTACCGGGCAGCAGCACGTGCGCGAACTTGGCGGTCTCGTTGATGAACAGGTCCTGGACGACGAGCAGGTCCAGCGCACCGAGCGCGGCATGCACGTGCTGGGTGTTCGGGTCGGACTGCGCGACGTCCTCGCCCTGGATGAACAGCGCGCGGAAGGAGCCGTCGAGCGCGGCGTCGAACATGTTGGGGATCCGCAGTCCTGGCTCGGCCAGGATCGTCGAGCCCCACAGGTCGTCGTAGATCGCCCGCACGTTCGGGTCCGACACGTGCCGGTAGCCCGGAAGCTCGTGCGGGAAGGAGCCCATGTCGCACGAGCCCTGCACGTTGTTCTGGCCGCGCAGCGGGTTGACGCCGACACCTTCGCGGCCGATGTTGCCGGTGGCCATGGCCAGGTTGGCCATTCCCATCACCATCGTGGAGCCCTGGCTGTGCTCGGTGACGCCGAGACCGTAGTAGATCGCGGAGTTGGGACCTGCCGCATACATCCGAGCGGCCGCGCGCAGGTCCGCCGCGTCCACGCCGGTGATGTCGGCCAGTGCCTCCGGGCTGTTCTCCGGCAACGCGATGAAGTCGGCCCATTCCTGGAACCCCTCGCACCGCTCGGCCACGAAGTCCTCGGCGATCAGGCCCTCGGTGACGACGACATGGGCCATCGCGTTGATCACCGCGACGTTGGTCCCTGGTGCGAGCTGCAGGTGGTACGACGCCTCGACGTGCGGCGTGCGGACCAGGTCGATCCGGCGGGGGTCGACGACGATCAGCTTGGCGCCCTCGCGCAGCCGCCGCTTCATCCGGGAGGCGAAGACCGGGTGGCCGTCGGTCGGGTTGGCACCGATCACGACCATCACGTCGGCCTGGTCCACGGACTTGAAGTCCTGCGTCCCGGCCGACGTGCCGAACGTCTGCTTCAGGCCGTACCCCGTCGGTGAGTGGCAGACCCGCGCACACGTGTCGACGTTGTTGTTGCCGAAGGCGGCGCGCACCATCCGCTGGACGACGTACACCTCCTCGTTGGTCGTTCGTGACGAGGTGATGCCGCCGATCGCACCGGCGCCGTGCTCCGCCTGGATCTCCCGGAAACGCCGGGCCACGAAGCCGATCGCCTCGTCCCACTCGGCCTCGCGCCACTCGTCGGTGATCTTCTCCCGCATCAGCGGCTTGAGGACCCGGTCGGCATGGCTCGCGTATCCGAACGCGAACCGGCCCTTCACACAGGAGTGGCCCTCGTTGGCGCCGCCGTCCTTGTAGGGCACCATCCGGATCAGCTCGCTGCCCCGCAGCTCGGCCTTGAAGGAGCACCCCACTCCGCAGTAGGCGCACGTCGTCAGCACCGAGCGGGTCGGCATGCCGAGCTCGACGACGGACTTCTCCTGCAGGGTCGACGTCGGGCACGCCTGGACACAGGCGCCGCACGAGACGCACTCGGAGTCCAGGAAGCTCTCTCCCGCGCTGGCGGAGACCACGGAGTCGAAGCCGCGACCGGAGATGGTGAGCGCGAACGTGCCTTGCACCTCTTCACACGCACGCACGCATCGCGAGCAGACGATGCACTTGCTGGGGTCGAAGTCGAAGTAGGGGTTGCTGGTGTCCTTGGGCGCCGCGAGGTGGTTGTCGCCGGCGTAGCCGTAGCGGACGTCGCGCAATCCGACGACGCCGGCCATGTCCTGAAGCTCGCAGTCCCCGTTGGCCGGACAGGTCAGGCAGTCCAGCGGGTGATCGGAGATGTAGAGCTCCATCACGTTGCGACGCAGCCGGGCGAGCTTGTCGCTCTGGGTCGTGACCTTCATCCCGTCGGAGCAGGGCAGCGTGCACGACGCGGGCGTGCCCTTGCCGCCCTCGACCTCGACCAGACACAGACGACACGACCCGAACGGCTCGAGGCTGTCGGTCGCGCACAGCTTGGGTACGTCGACCCCGGCCAGCGCGGCAGCGCGCATCACCGAGGTGCCTTCGGGCACGCTGACCGGCTGGCCGTCGATCTCGAGCGCGACGGTGGCCGGACCGGGCCGCTCGGGGGTGCCGAGGTCGGGTTCTTTGATGAGCGTCATGGTGTGACCTCCGTGGTGCCTGCCCCTTGGGTGGCGGGCTGTTGCGGCGCTGCGTGCCGGTCGACGAGCTCGACCGTGGCGTGGGGGGGTGGGGTGACTCCGGGGCGGTCGAAGTCGTCGGGGAAGTGTTCGATGGCGCTGCGGACCGGCATGGGTGTCAACCCACCCATCGCACACAGCGAGCCCTCGACCATCGTCTCGCACAGGTCGTCGAGCAGGATCAGGTTGGCGTCGCGGTCCTGGTCGGCGATGATCTTGTCGATCACCTCGACGCCGCGCACCGAGCCGATCCGACAGGGCGTGCACTTGCCGCACGACTCCTCCGCACAGAACTCCATCGCGAACCGTGCCTGAACCGCCATGTCGACCGTGTCGTCGAAGACGACGAGTCCGCCGTGCCCGACCATGGCACCGGCCGCCGCGAACGCCTCGTAGTCGAGCGGGAGGTCGAACTGGTCCACCGGCAGGTAGGCGCCCAGTGGGCCCCCGACCTGCACCGCCCGGACCGGCCGACCGGACCGGGTCCCACCGCCGTAGGTGTTGACCAGGTCGCCCAGGCTGATGCCGAACGCGGTCTCCACGATGCCGCCGCGCGCGATGTTGCCGGCCAGCTGGAAGACCTGGGTGCCGCGCGACCGGTCGACCCCCAAGGCGGCGTACGACGCTCCGCCGTCTGCGAGCACGCCCGGCACGCTGGCCAAGGTGATCACGTTGTTGACCACCGTCGGCTTGCCGAACAGCCCGGCCAGGGCGGGGATCGGCGGCTTCGGCCGGATCACCCCACGCTTGCCCTCGAGGCTCTCCAGCATCGAGGTCTCCTCGCCACAGATGTAGGCGCCTGCGCCCATCCGGAGGGCGAGGTCGAACGATGTGTCCGAACCCAGCACCGAGGTGCCGAGCAGGCCGCGGCTGTAGGCGATCTCGATCGCGGTGCGCAGGGTCTCCGCCGCGGCGGGGTACTCCGAGCGCAGGTAGAGGTAGCCCTGCGTCGCGCCGACCGCGCGCGCGGCGATCAGCATGCCCTCGATCAGGCAGAACGGGTCGCCTTCCATCAGCATCCGGTCGGCATAGGTGCCGCTGTCGCCCTCGTCGGCGTTGCAGCAGATGTACTTCTGGTCGGCCTGGGCCTGCAGCACGGTCCGCCACTTGATCCCGGCCGGGAAACCAGCGCCGCCCCGGCCGCGCAGTCCGGAGGTCACGACCTCCTCGGTCAGCTGCTCAGGGGACAGGTCGAGCGCGCGGCGCAGTCCCACGAGGCCGCCATGCTGCTGGTAGTCGTCGAGAGACAGCGGGTCGATCACGCCGACCCGGGCGAACGTGATCCGGTGCTGGTCGCGCAGCCACGAGATCTCGTCGGTCGGTCCGTGGCAGAGCTCGTGGTCGGCCCCCCGAAGCAGACCGGCGTCGACCAGACCGGCGACATCGTCAGCGGTCACCGGGCCGTAGGCCACCCGCCCACGGTCGGTCTCGACCTCGACCAGAGGTTCGAGCCAGAGCAGCCCACGAGAGCCGTTGCGGACCACGTGGGCCGCGTCGCCGAGCCGAGAGCTCAGGGCGTCGGCGACGTCGTCGGCGCCGACCGACCGCGCGGCGCTGTCGCGCGGGACGTAGACGGTGACCGGCGTGCTCACGGGCGTGACTCCTCAGCCAGCAGGGCGTCGAGCCGGGCGTTGTCGACGCGACCGAACAGCCGCCCGTCGAGCTCGACCGTCGGCCCGAGCGCGCAGTTGCCGAAGCAGAACACCTGCTGGAGCCCGACGTCGCCGTCCGGGGTGGACTGACCGAAGTCGACGCCGAGCCGCGACGTGGCGTGAGCCGCCAGCTCTCGCGCGCCGACACTCTGACAGGCCTCGGCGCGGCAGATCCGCAGGGTCCTTCGCGGAGCCGGCCGGTCGCGGAAGTCGTGGTAGAAGGTGACGACGCCATGGACCTCGGCCCGGGACAGGTTGAGCTCCTGCGCGAGGAGCCCGATCGCCGCGGGCGGGATCCAGCCGATGGAGCCCTGCAGGGTGTGCAGGATCTCCATCAGCGGGCCGGGCTCGTCGTGGTGGGCGGCGACGGCGGAGCTGACCGCGTCGGCGAGCGCGGCGGCGTCGAACTCGGCTGCGCTGGTCCGGTGACACGGAGCTGCTCACGGCACCAGCCTGCCCCAGATCGCCTCGGTCAGTCGATGGGCACGCTCGAGCGTCTTGTCCACGTCTCCCATTGTGCTCCGCAGCCGCGACCTGGACGGTGCCGTCAGCGATGGCCTGCACGTTGGTCTCCACCGTGAGCCGGGAAGCGGTGCAGGCGGAGCGGACGGCCTCGACGCCCGCGGCCAGGTCGGCCAGGGCCTGCGGGTTGACGACGGGAGTCAGCCGCTCCGCCAGGTCGACCAGGCGCTCAGCCAGCTCCACCACCTGGAGGGGCGGCATCGTGGCCGCCTCCAGCGCTGCCGAGATCGCGCTCGCCCGGTCCGCGCGCTGCTCGTCATCGTGCCTGGGCAGGCGGTACGCCGCCGCCACGTCGCCGAAGGTCCGCTCGTCTGCCGTGGCCGCGGCCAGACTGCGGGCGCGGCAGTCGTCGGCGGCCTGAGCGATCTGTCCGACGTCGTCGGCCGCGTCCGGGAACCGGTCAGCCGGCGTACACCGTGCGGCCATGCCGATCAGTGCCGCGCCCAGCCCCGCCTGGACCGCTGCCGCGGCACCGCCACCGGGGGTGGGGTTGCCGCCGGACAGCCGCTCGAGGAAGCCGTCGAGGGTCTCCGTCGGCATCGGTCCTGCCTTCTGTCAGCGTGGTGGGAGGCTGGATGAGGTCACCGGACCGTCGCTGTTGCGCATGGCACAACACGACGGCGCTAGGCGAGACAACCCAGGGGTTGCAAGGCTAACGTGGCGGCGGCCCCGCGTCACGGGTTCGGCGGGCCCATCATGCGATGACGACGTGGAAAGGGTCGACATGCTGTCGGACATCGAGATCGCCAACGCGGCGAAGCTCAAGCACATCTCGGAGGTCGCGCGCGACACTCTGGGGATCGACGAGGAGTACCTCGTCCCTTACGGACATTTCAAGGCCAAGGTCGACCTCGGCTATCTGACCAGCCTCGCGGACCGCCAGGAGGGTCAGCTGATCCTGGTCACGGCGATGTCGCCCACCCCGGCCGGGGAGGGCAAGACCACGACGACGGTGGGGCTCACCGACGCGCTGCACGGTCTCGGACACCGCACGATCGCCTGCCTGCGCGAGCCGTCGATGGGACCGGTCTTCGGGATGAAGGGCGGTGCGGCCGGCGGCGGCTATGCCCAGGTCGTACCGATGACCGACATCAACCTGCACTTCACCGGTGACTTCGCCGCGATCGGGGCGGCCAACAACCTCTTGGCCGCGCTGATCGACAACCACGTCCACCACGGCAACGCCCTGGACATCGACGTCCGGACGGTCACCTGGAAGCGCGTCCTGGATCTCAACGACCGCGCCCTGCGCGACACCGTCGTGGGCATGGGTGGAACGGCGAACGGCTTCCCGCGCGAGGAGGGCTTCGACATCGTCGTCGCCTCGGAGCTGATGGCGATCTTCTGCCTGACGGAGTCGTGGGCCGACCTGAAGAAACGGATCGGCGACATCGTCATCGGCTACGCCAAGGACAAGACTCCGGTGACCGCACGGGATCTCGGCGCCGACGGCGCGATGACCGTGCTGCTGCGCGACGCGCTCGCGCCCAACCTGGTGCAGACCCTGGAGCATGCTCCGGCGTTCGTGCACGGAGGACCTTTCGCCAACATCGCACACGGCTGCTCCTCGGTGATGGCGACCCGGGCCGGTCTGCGGTTGGCGGACTTCGTCGTCACGGAGGCGGGCTTCGGCGCGGACCTCGGTGCCGAGAAGTTCGTCGACATCAAGTGCCGCAAGTCCGGCTTGCGTCCGGCTGCCGCCGTCGTGGTCGCCACGGTGCGAGCGCTGAAGTTCCACGGCGGGATCGAAGCGACGGACCTGAACGTCGAGAACCTCGAGGCCATCGAGAAGGGCATGGCCAACCTGACCCGGCACCTGCACAACATCCGCGAGGTCTACGGCATCCCCTGTGTCGTGGCCGTCAACCGGTTCCCGAGCGACACCGACGCCGAGGTGGCGAAGGTGGTCGACCTGGTGGCGGCCGAGGGGGTCCAGGCGTTCCCTGCCACCCACTTCGTCGACGGGAGCGCCGGCGCCCGACCGCTGGCGGAAGGGCTGCTGCGCCTGCTCGACGAGCCTTCGCCGTACCGGTTCTCCTTCACCTACGACAACGAGCAGAACCTGACCGAGAAGGTCGAGACGATCGCCACCCGGTTGTACGGCGCCGCGGAGGTCACCTGGGACCCGAAGGCGCGGCGTCGCCTCCGGCAGGTCGAGCGGGACGGCTTCAGCCACCTGCCGGTCTGCGTGGCCAAGACCCAGTACTCCTTCTCGACCAACGCCGCCTCCAGGGGCGCTCCCCTGGGTCACTCACTGCACGTGCGAGAGGTCCGACTTTCTGCCGGCGCCGGCTTCGTGGTGCTGGTGTGCGGTGACGTGATGACGATGCCCGGACTGCCGAAGGACCCGTCAGCCGCCCGGATCGACCTCACCGACGACGGAACCATCCTCGGCCTGTCCTGACCCGCACCCTTCCCGCCCATCGCGAGGGCTGTCGAATCTTGACAGTCAAGACACACCGGGCGTACACCCGTGAGGGAGGGTTCCGCGGCACGGCTGGGCCGTCCCACCATGTGTGGGGGTAATCATGAGTGTCGACTCCGCCGTGGCCGATTCGAGATCGGTCGCGACTGCGGCCGCGGCCTTGCTCCGATCGGTGCGAGGCCAGGGAGCGGACGTCCAGACTGCCGTGGACCACCTCGAATTGCAGGCCCGGCGAACCATCGAGTCGTCGGTCCAGGGCTTCGACGCTGCGGACATCGACGTCAGCGAGGAGGACGTGCTGGCGGAGGCTCTCTCCCAGATCGGGATCGGCGTGACCCTCGTGACAGCGGAGTCGGCACTGGAGCAACCGCAAACGGTGGACCAACTTGACCGTGCCGTCACGTCCCTCGAAGCAAACGCGACAACGCTTGAGTCAGGCGGCGCCGTCGAGGCTGCGACCCACGGGTTCGATACAGCTCCCGATGGTGTCCTGCTCTCTGTCGACGACGCCGCGATCCAATCCCTCGACGAGATGTCCGCGACCGCCGCTGACGTTGCCTCGACCCTCCTCGACAAGGCCCGGAAACCGTTGATGACGTCAGTGCCCGAGCCGCTTCGCAACCCTGTTACCGCCCACGCGGACCAGATCGCGGGTCGGCTCCTGCGCTGGGGCCTTCGCGCCGTCGCCCGTGGACTGGACCTCCTGCTGAATCTCGTCGACCTCGCCGCGATCGAACGGGCACGCAACAAGCTCGAACGCATCCTGGCGGGCCTCGACCAGGGGGACGAACCGCACGTCCTGATGGCGTTCGCGATCGGAGCCCAAGAGGTCCGCGACCGGCTGGCACCGCCCGCCGGCGACTCCCGCTCCTCCGTCGACGACGCACGGCGCCGAACCGTTGAGGATCTCGCCGCGCTCGCCGACCGGTTCGCACGGCTTTGCGTCGTGCTGCGGCGGGTTGCCGCTGCCATCGTCGGGCTGGCCGGTGCGCTGGCCATGGTCCAGATCACCCTGCCGCACGCGACAGCAATCTCGATCGTCGGGCTCTGCCTGGTGCTCGGTGCGGTCGTCGTCCTCGGGAGGGACTACACCGGCGCCACTGATCTTCCTGGACGGGTCCGCGGAGTACGGTTCCTCGTCGGCGGGGCCTGACATGCCAGTCGATCAGGGCAATCTGCTGGCGCTGAGGACAGCGGGCGAACGCGCCCGGATGCAGGACCTGCAATCGCTGCTTGCCCACAGCCTGGCCTCACCGGATGACGATCAACGACGCACGGCGCTCTCCAACCGCATCGACGATCGCGACAAGTGGGCTGCTGACCTGCACGGCCGTCCGGACGCCTGGGAGGAATGGCACAGCCAGGCCAGGTCCGCCGACACCCTCGTGGACGAGATCGTCGCCTTGCTGATGACCCGTCTTCTTCGTTCCGAGGGACTCGACGGTGGCGCCTTCGACTCGGCAGAGGCCTTGATCCATGAACTCACTCAGGCCGCGGGGGTGAAGCCTCTCGTCCTGGCACACACCCAGGAGATGGAGTCGATCGACCACACCCGCAGCACCGTGTCCTTGCGGTTCCCGGGGTCGCGAATCTGGGATGTGCCATTCCTGGGTCACGAGTTCGGTCACCATGCAGTCGAGCAGGTTCACCACCTCGAGCCGGCACTCTCGGATCGCAGGCCACTGCAGGAGATTGCAGACGCCACCGCCCAAACCCTCTCGGCAGCGGGCGAGACCGCCGACCGTTCGCGGAAGCACGCCGACGAGCTGATGGCAGATGTCCTCGCCACGATCAGCTGTGGGCCCACGTACCCCGTCGCCTGTCTTGTGCTGCGTGTTCCGGGCGACGCCCAAGCCTCCCGCGCCAGCAGCAGCCACCCCTCCTGGCGCGACCGGGTGGCGGTGATGCGCGAGACGCTCGACGCACTCACCGACATCACCGGCCACGCCCGCTACCAGCAACAGCGAGAGACCGTCGTCGATCCCCTGGCCTGTCAGGTTGTTGGCTCTCACCCCGCTGTCGCCGCCGCCGGAGAGCTCGCCTCGCGACAAGCTGTCAAAGCCGTTCTCAAACACCGACCCGACCTCGTCTACCGCGATGCCGACCGCGCGATCCAGGTCTCGGGGCAACTTTCGTCGAAAGCCGAACGCAGGCTCCCCGAAGGCGCGTCGGTCCGCGCCATCGTCGACGGGGCGTGGCGCTGGCGACTTTCGCATCCCGGAGATGAGGAAACCACGATCGCAGGCATCGCCACCGGGTGGTGCCGCACGGTCCACGCAGCCCGAGGAGCCCCACGATGACCGAGACCGCTGATCTGCTCAAGATCCGCCTGGACGCGCTCGAGCTCGACATCGCCAAGGTCGGACAGTGTGTGGACGTTGCCAAGAAGCGCGGTCTGCTGCTCGAGGACGCCATGGATGCGCTCCGCCCTCAGAAGCGAATTCTCAAGGCCTTGTCGGGTCGTCTCAACGACCTCGCGGACGCCATGGCCGAGGAACCAGAGCTCCGAGAGAGCCTCGCCGACGCTGTCATGGGACTCGACCAGGAACTGCTCAAGGCACCCAAGATGATCGCCTCGGTCATCGACGCCGTCGGCGACACGGAGAACCGGCTCACCAAAGTGATGGCTACCACGGTCACGCTCGAGGACGAGAACCTCACGCGCTTGCAGTCCAGCCTCAACCAACGCTGCGACAAGGTGAGGGACAAGGTTGTCGCACTGCGGCGCAAGGTGGAGGTCACCGGCGCCGATGAACGACGACTCCAGTGGCTCGAGTACCAGCAGCTGCTCGAGGACCAGGCGCGTCCGGTCTTCATGGAGTACGTCGACTTCCTCGGCGGTCTGACCGTGAGAGACACCGGCCTCGACGACCAGGTCTGCGAGATGACCGATGCGCTGCTCACCCGCTTCACGGGAGCGACGAACAAGTCACTTCCGCTGCCGGCTCGACAGGCCGCTTTGGGCAGTGCGCTGGACAGCATCGTGCTGCTCGGTTTTCCCGAATGGTCGATCTGGGGCATCCCGTTGGTCGCGCACGAGGTCGGACTGGCCTACGCCAAGGACCGCAACAACCCAGCGCTCGCAGAGCTCATCGACCGCTTCGTCCTGAAGCGAACCGCACCCGACCAGACGGCCGGAACCCCGGGTACGCCAGGCCGGACGAAGAACTATGTCAAGGAGCTTCTCGCTGATGCGTTCGCCGCGTACACCTTGGGGATGTCCTACGCGTGCGCGGCGCTGCTGCTCAGGTTGAGCCCTCGCCACGACGAGCCATACGATCCCGAGACGCCTCACGACATCGAACGTGCGCGCGTCATCATGCTGACCATGCTCATCGGCGGTGACACCGCCCCGCAGGCCGGTGGGTCGTTCACTGACGACGTGTCGAGGCTCGAAGAGACCTGGCGGAAAGCCGTGTCGGCGCACGCCGGCCCGGCAGCCGCAGCCGAGGCAGTCCAGGAGTCGATCGGGCCACCGCCCGAGACTGATTGGGTCGACGACTTCACCGAGGCGGCGGTTTCTCATTTCCGCCAGATGACCATGATCATTCGGCCGTACGACGACGAGCGATGGAGGGCTTCGGAGCTCTGGTTGGAGGCCCTTCGTGAACAGACTGTCCCCCCAGGCTGGAACCCGGCCAGCGACGCCGTTCCCGATGTCCTGACGGCCGTCTGGCGTCTTCGGCTGACCCAAACAAACGACCCTGACGAACTCGCGAGCCAGGTCAAGCAGCTGTGGGTCGAGACCGGACGAGGAGGCTGACATGGCGATCTCGCGCGAAGCATCGCAGGACCGACTCCGAACGCTGAAGACAGGCACGCAGCGTCACCGCCCTTCGGCGTCCCCATCGGCCGACGTCGAGGTCAGTCGGGTCCTGGCCGCGGTCGACCAAGGTGACGAAGACGTCGCCCGTTCGATCCTTCGTCCGATGGGTGGGTCGGCGGGTGGTCTCCGCACCCGAGTGGAAACTGAGCTCGAAGGCCTCACCGCGCGATCTTCCATCAGCGCTGAGCTGCAGGCGCTGGCCTGGGATGTCCTCTCTCGGTCACGCGAGGCACATGGCCGTCACCACGACTCGCTCGAGGCCGCCCGTAACGCCTGGGACACGGCACCGTCACCGGCTCGATCGGCGCGGGTTGCGCTCCTCACCCTGCGGTTCGTGGACCTCGATGAGGCAGGCGCCCTCGTCGCCGAAGGCCTGAGGACGTGGCCTGACGACGTGGATCTGCTCAGTGTCGCCGCACTTACGGCGTTGGACCTCGGCAACTACGACGATGCCGGCGACCTTCTGGAGCGCGCCTATGAGCAGGACAGCCAACATCCCCTGATGCTCTCAGCGAGGGCGCGCTTCCTGATCCAGGCCGAGTCGCCGGAGCAGGCGTTGGTCTACGCCCGGGAAGTGGTCAGCGCCGAGCCGGCTCTGGGCCGGGCACTGGTCGCGGTCGCGCGCAGCGACGCCCAGTCGCTCGACGATGACCCGGGCGTCGTGGACGCCGTCTTGGCAAATCTCCCAACGGACTGGTGGGTGCTGAACAGGTTTGCGCTGGTGCTCATGACGATCAACCGACTTGACGACGCCCTGGGAGTCCTCGACCACGCGGTTGCTCTTGCGCAGCATCAACCCGTCGTGGTGGGCACCCGTGGCTATGTGCAGGCGCTGCGCGGAGATCTGGACTCCGCTGACAGGGATCTCGGGTTGGCCGCTGAGAAAACCGGTGATCCGCAGCTGATGTGGGTTCGTGGCGAGGTCGCCAGGTTGCGCGGGGACTACACAACGGCGGTTACCGTCTTGTCGACGCTCTCGTCGGACGAGATTCCTAGCGTGGACACGTCCCTCGGCTCGGCCCTCACCGCTGCTGGTGACCTCCAGGGCGCGCAGGCGGCGTACGAGCGGGCCCTAGGTCGCAACCCGGACGATGTCGAGGCGCTGTGCGGGTTGGGTCAGATCATCATGGGTGACGGCGACCTCGCTCGATCAAAGGACTTGTTCGAACGTGCTCGGGCCATCGACCCGCTGCAACCCAGTGCCCATGCTCTGGTCGCCGAGGCGATGCGACGAGACGGCCACGAGCTCGAGGCGCTCGAGGAGTTCGACCGCGCGCTGGAGCTCAGCCCCAGCTACGCGTACGCCTTGGCCTCCAAGGGGCAGGCACTTCTCTCCCTGGAAAGGCTCGAGGAGGGGATCGAACTGCTGGGGAAGGCCGCCGTGTCGGCCCCAACAACCGCCTGGATCCTCGACGAGCTCGTTCACGTGGTCGAGGCAGAAACACCAGCGACGGCGGACAGCGTGTTGCGACAGGTCCAGCGGACGATCCGTGCCGCGCAAGGGGACACCGACCCGCTCTGCCTGCGCAGGGCACGGCTGGCGACACGGCAAGAGCGTTGGTCCGATGCAGAGCGACTCTTCGGAGTAGTTCGACGCACGTACACCGCCGATGCCGGCCTGGCAGGGGAGCACGCCGACGTGTTGGCGGCCATGGGTCGGCAGACGGAGGCGCTGGGCGTACTCAGTGACATCGCCGATCCGGACGCTGATCTGCGGTGGCGCAGGATCGATCTGTTGTGGGGCCTGGACCGTCTCGATGAGGCGCACACGGAGCTCGAGCAGCTGTACGACGCCGATAACTCTCCACCTCTGGTGGCGGCCGCACTCGGCGAGATTCACCGAACCAAGGGGCGTCGCGACCAGGCTCGGCAACTCCTCACATCCGCGCTCGCCAGCGATCCCGAACACGTCTACACGCTGGCCTCCCTGGGTGCGCTCGAACGTGATGAGGGCAACCTTCAGGAGGCACGCAAACTGTTCAGCAAGGCACTCGAGAAGGACCCCACGTACGCCTTCGCTCTGGGTCTGTTGCTCACCATCGAGATCGAGACAGGCAACGAGACCGCTGCGCGTGACTTGCTTGAACGCGTCACATCCGAGGACGACCGTGCGCTTGTCGGGGTGCGTGCCAGTGGTCTGACGGAGCTCGGCGAGTTTGCGGCCGCGTGGCAGATCTGGGACGACTTCGCGATCGAGTACGGCGATGACCCCGATCTGCTACGTGCCCGAGGTTGGCTGGAGGTCGCCATGGGTCAGACCCAACGGGCGGCACGAAGTTTCCGTGCCTCTGCTGAGGTCGAAGACGTGCCATGGGGGTTGCTGGCCTCGGTCGACGGCCTGCTCAGGGTCGACCAGGTAGACGTCGCGCTGGAGCACATCGAACGCCAGCGAGACGGCGGGAATGTCTTCTGGAGGTCCGCCTTGGCCATGGTTTGGTACCACGTCGGCGGGTGGCCCATGTCCGCCAGGCTGGCATCCGCGGGCGCTGCCGCGAGCCCCACGAGCGGCCACATGGCCATCGTGGCCGCACACGCCCTGCGAATGGACCACCGTCTGGACGAAGCTGTCACGTACGCTCGTGCGGCTGTCAACCTCGCGCCCAACTACACCGCCTGGCTGGTGACGCTGGCCGAGAATCTGTGGCTCACCCAGGACGTGGAGACCGCCACTGACGTGTTCGCGGACGTCCTCGAACGGCTTGAGCGCCGAAGCTTCCTCGAGCCCGACGAGCTGAGCCGCAAAGCCTGGTGCTTGCTTCGGTTGGATCGCCTGGACGAAGCGGCGGACGCGATGCTGCGTACGCTCAGCGCCACGGACCAGACAGCGGAAGCCCTGCTGAACCTTCTCCTCATCACCTTGATCAAGGGCGACGCTCAGCAGGCCGAGATGCTGACAGTCCGCATCGCGCGTGAGCTGCGAACCGTGCGGCAGTCACGCGCCCGCGGTCTGCTCAGCACTTTCGCCTTCAACCTCCGCTCCGTGGAGGACAGGGTGCCGGAGTCGTCTCGACCGACAGCCAGGCGTGCACGCGATCAGTGCCAGGACGAGCTGCGCAAGCTGGACAAGGTCCTCGAGGAGGTCACCGCCAAGACGCGATGGGCCACGGATGAGAGCGCGCAAGAGCCAACGTGCCGGCACAGGCCCGCGCCCCCCAGGTCGACAGTCGGCAGGACATGCACACCTGACCGCTGTCGACCGGCACCTTTCCGCAGCCGCGGGAGGTGCTGGTCAGGGCGTCAGCTGCTGCTCGAACCGGCCCACAGGTCGATGCCGGCATTCACGGCGTACTCGTCGATGCGCTCGAGCTCCTCGTCGCTGAAGGCCAGGTTGTCCAGCGCCTTGACGTTCTCCTCGAGCTGCTTGACGCTGCTGGCGCCGATCACCAACGACGTCATCCGCTCGTCCCGGAGCGCCCAGGCCAGGGCCAGCTGGGCCAGCGACTGCCCACGGTCCTCGGCGATCGCGTTGAGTCCCCGGATCCGGGCCATGTTCTCGTCGTTGAGGAAGCTCCTGTCGAGGCTGCCTTCCGACGCCGCGCGCGATCCTTCGGGGATGCCGTCGAGGTACTTCCCGGTGAGCATGCCCTGGGCCAGGGCGGTGAAGCCGATGCAACCCGCCCCGACCTCCTCCAGCGCATCGAGCAGGTCGGGCTCGATCCAGCGGTTCAGCATCGAGTACGACGGTTGGTGGATGAGCAGCGGCGTACCGAGGTCGCGGAGGATCGCGGCGGCCTCGCGGGTGCGCTCGTCGGAGTACGACGAGACCCCGACGTACAGCGCCTTGCCCTGGCGGACCGCGCTGTCCAGCGCGCCCATCGTCTCTTCGAGCGGCGTGTCCGGGTCGAAGCGGTGGCTGTAGAAGATGTCGACGTAGTCCAGGCCCATCCGCTGCAAGGAGTCATCGAGGCTGGACAGCAGATACTTGCGGGACCCGAGGTCACCGTACGGGCCGGGCCACATGTCCCACCCGGCCTTGGTCGAGATGACCAGCTCGTTGCGGTACGGCGCGAGGTCCTCGGCCAGCAGCCGACCGAAGGCCTCCTCGGCGGCGCCGTAGGGAGGGCCGTAGTTGTTGGCCAGGTCGAAGTGCGTGATTCCGAGATCGAACGCCCGCCGGACGATGGCGCGCTTGACCTCGGCGTCCCGGTCGTCGCCGAAGTTCTGCCACAGACCCAGCGACAACAGCGGGAGCCGGAGCCCGCTGCGTCCGCAGCGCCGGTAGTCCATCGAGTCGTAGCGGTCGTCAGCGGCGAGGTAGGTCACGCCGCCAGTCTGGCAAAGGACTGACAACCCGGCACATCCGCACCAGGGAGGTAGCCCGGCGGGGCGGGTCAGGTCCGCCTGACATGATCGGTCCATGGACGTTGCCTCGATCCACACCCTGGCCGAAGACCAGCTCGCGCTCGCAGTGCAGGCGCCAAGCGGGCGGAGCTCCGCCCGTGTCTACGGCCGACCGACCGCGCGATTGCGCCAGACCCTCGTCGCGCTTGCCGCCGGCCGCAAGATGGGCGAGCACAAGAGCCCCGGCGACGCCTCGCTGCTCTGCCTGCAAGGCGGCGTGATCCTCCATGCCGGTGATGCCAGTGTCGAGCTCGGGCCAGGCGATCTGCTGGCGCTCCCGCCTCAGCGACACGAGATCGAAGCGGTCAGTGCTTCGGTCCTCCTGCTGACCGTCGCGCACTGACCTGCAGCGCGCTGCAGCCACTGTCATGAGCCGGGACGATCAGGCCGACGCCGCGCTCGGAGCTGCTCGGGCTCGGCGCTGGTGGGTCCGGGGCCGCCGGATCCGGTCCATCGAGCGAGCCGCGACGTTCATCGATGACGTCGGCTTCGCTCTGCTGTTCCCGAGCGAGCGGCTGCTGGTGCCGACGCTGTGGGAGGCGGTGGCCGGTGAGGATGCCGAGCCGTTCGCCACGGGGATGGACGCCGATGAGCAACGCGTGTGGTCGTGGAAGGACGAGCTGCCCCGGCGTGGGCTGGCCTGGTACGGCGGGTTCGTCGGCGGCCGCGGATCGTTCCTGTCCCCCGGTCTGCTCCAGCTGCTCTATCCGGGCGACGGCACGGAGGACGACCACCAATCGCTCGACCTCTCCCCGACAGCGCACGAGATCGCCCTGGCGCTGGTCGACGGTCCGTTGCCGAGCGCGACCTTGCGGGTGCTCGTCGGCGACCGCAACCGCTACCAGCGCGCGGCCACCGAGCTGCAGCGCAGTCTGATCGTCACGACGGCCGGCGTCGTCGAGCAGTCCTCGGGTTGGCCCTCGTCCGTGCTGGACCTGACCTGCCGTCGCTTCGAGGTGGGAAGCGGACGCGATCCCGCGGCAGCAGCCGATCGATTCCTCGACGTCATCCTCCAGGCTCGGGCGGCGGACCTGTCACGGGCGCTGCGGTGGACGGTGCCCGAGGCACGGCAGACCCTCGATGCCTTGGTGGAGGTCCGGCCAGGCGACCAGGCAGGGCAAGGTCTACCGCCCCGTGCCCACCCGGTCCGGCAGGGGATGATGGGCGGCGATGTCTCTCGCCGCCCTTCCCCCACTCCTCTCGCAGCTCCCCACTGATCCCGACACCGGATGCGCTGTACGACGCCTTCGAGTCCTGGACCTCAGCGCAGGGCCTGACGCTCTACTCCGCGCAGACCGAGGCACTGATCGAGGTCGTGGACGGCGCCAACGTCATCCTTGCCACGCCGACGGGGTCGGGGAAGAGCCTGGTCGCGGCCGGCGCACACTTCGCCGCGCTCGCGCGAGGACAACGCAGCTACTACACCGCACCGATCAAGGCCTTGGTCTCGGAGAAGTTCTTCGCGCTCTGCGACATCTTCGGCGCCGACAACGTCGGCATGCTCACCGGCGACGCGGCCGTGAACCCGACGGCGCCGATCATCACCGCGACCGCGGAGGTGCTGGCCAACATCGCACTGCGCGAAGGATCCGATGCCGACATCGGTCTCGTGGTGATGGACGAGTTCCACTTCTACGCCGAGCCCGACCGCGGGTGGGCCTGGCAGGTGCCGCTGCTGGAGCTCACCCGGGCCCAGTTCGTGCTGATGTCGGCCACGCTCGGCGACATGACGCGGTTCCGTGACGATCTGACCCGCCGGACCGAGCGGCGTACGGCGATCGTCGCCTCGGCCGAGCGTCCGGTGCCGCTGATCTTCTCCTACGTCACCACCCCGATCCACGAGACCCTGGAGGAGCTGCTCACCACGCACCAGGCGCCCGTGTACGTCGTGCACTTCACCCAGGCCGAGGCGATCGAGCGGGCGCAGGCGCTGTCGAGCCTCAAGGTCGCGACTCGTGAGGAGCGCGACCAGATCGCCGCCCTGATCGGCGAGTTCCGCTTCACTGCGGGCTTCGGGCAGGACGCTGAGCCGGCTGATCCGGATGGGGATCGGGGTGCATCACGCCGGGATGCTCCCGCGGTACCGCCGGCTGGTCGAGACGCTGGCGCAGGCAGGGCTGCTCAAGGTGATCTGCGGGACCGACACGCTCGGCGTCGGCATCAACGTCCCGATCCGCACCGTGGTGCTCACGGGCCTGGCGAAGTACGACGGCGTCCGGGTGCGGCACCTGCGGGCCCGGGAGTTCCACCAGATCGCCGGCCGGGCTGGACGGGCGGGCTACGACACGGTGGGCACCGTCGTCGTGCAGGCTCCCGAGCACGAGGTCGAGAACGCGCGGCTGGTGCGCAAGGCCGGCGACGACCCCAAGAAGCTGAAGCGGGTCCAACGCAAGAAGCCGCCGGAGGGATTCGTCAGCTGGGGTGAGAAGACGTTCGAGCGACTCGTGGCGGCCGAGCCCGAGCCCCTGACGTCGAGCTTCGCCGTCACCCACTCGATGCTGCTCAACGTCATCGCCCGTCCGGGCGATCCGTTCGCCGCGATGCGTCGTCTGCTCACCGACAACCACGAGGACGAGACGGCCCAGCGCCGCCACGTCCGCCACGCCCTGGCGATCGGCCGATCGCTGTTGGCGGGTGACGTCGTCGAGCGGTCTGCCCGAGCCAGACCCTGACGGACGTGGTGTACGGCTCACGGTTGACCTGCAGGCGAACTTCGCGCTGGACCAGCCGTTGTCGGCGTTCGCGGTCGCCACCTTGGGCCTGCTCGACGCCGACTCACCGACGTACGCGCTCGACGTCGTCTCGGTGATGGAGTCCACTCTGGAGGACCCCCGGCAGGTGCTGGCGGCCCAGCTCAACAAGGCCCGCGGTGAGGCCGTGGCAGCGATGAAGTCCGAGGGGATCGAGTACGACGAGCGGATGGAGCTGCTCGACGACGTGACTCACCCGAAGCCGCTCGCCGAGCTGTTGGAGGCGGCGTACGAGACCTACCGCACCGGCCATCCCTGGGTCGCCGACCACCAGCTGCGCCCGAAGTCGGTGGTGCGCGACATGTACGAACGCGCGATGACCTTCGTCGAGTACGTCGGCTTCTACCGCCTGGCGCGGTCCGAGGGACTGCTGCTGCGCTACCTCACCGACGCGTACCGGACGCTGCGGCACACGGTGCCCGCATCGGCGCGCAACGACGAGCTCGACGACTTCATCGAGTGGCTCGGTGAGATGACCCGCCAGGTCGACTCCTCCCTGCTCGACGAGTGGGAGAAGCTGGCGGCCGGTGAGGACGTGGACCTGACCGCTGCGGCACGACCTTCGCTCGACGCCGAGGTCAGGCCGGTGACCGGCAACCCACGCGCGTTCCGCGTCCTGGTGCGCAACGCGATGTTCCGCCGGGTCGAGCTGGCCGCCCGCAGGGACTGGGCAGAGCTGGGCGAGCTCGACGAGGACGCCGGGTGGGATGCAGCTGCTTGGCAGGACACCATGACGGCGTACTGGGAGGAGCACACCGTGCTGCTGACCGACGCCGACGCCCGTGGACCCGGGCTGCTGATCATCGACGACACGACCGAACCGGGCGTCTGGCACGTGCGGCAGATCCTGCACGATCCCGAAGGCTTCCACGACTGGGCGCTGCTGGCGTCGGTGGACCTGGCGGCCTCTGACGAGGCCGGCTACGCCGTCGTCCACCTCGACGACATCACCTCAGGCTGACGCGGCGCGTGATCGGCCGGTTCCTCAGCCGTCGGTTGGCGGCGCGTCAGGGCTGAGCGCGGCCCAGGTCCGCCCGATGTCACGAAGCATCCGCGGGTACACGAACAGATACCGAAACGGCCTGATCGCGGCCATGTACGCAGTTCCCAGGAGACCGTTGCGCTTCACGTACACAGCCATCTGGCCGTGGTAGCACCCGTCCTGTCCCACCAACCAGCCGAGGTGCAGCACGCCGTGCACCGTCTGGTTGGCGATCTCGGCCGCGAACTCCCGGTCGGTCAGGTAGACCGGCCGGAACGGGAGCCCTTCGAAGCTCGGCCCGGACGGCCCTTCCCGGAGGTCGGCGGGGAGCCGATCGCGGAGGGTCGGCACTCTCGCATCCACCCCGCCTTCGGCGTCGTCCCACCCGAGCAGGCCACCCAGCTTCCACCGGATCGCGAAAAGGCTGCGGACCGTTCGGGAGGTGCTCCTCCGAGGGTCCATGGACGCCGCCCCCTGCACCAGCAGGGGGAAATCATCGGGACCACCCGGGGTCGGCAGCGCCCATACGTCCTCGAGCCGGAAGTCGCGGGTCAGCTCGTGGATCCGCCACGGCTGGGAGGTGTGCGCTGTGTTGGGAAGCTTCATGTCCTCACCCCAGACCGAGATAGCTCTCCTGGACCCGCTCGTCCGACAACAACTCGTCCGCCGACCCGGACAGCACGACCCGACCAGTCTCCAGGACGTAGGCGCGCTCCGTCACGCGGAGGGCGGCATCGACGTCCTGCTCGACCAGCAGCACCGACGTGCCGGACGCCGCGATCTCCGGTAGCCGTTCGATGATCTCGTCCACCACCACCGGAGCCAGCCCCAAGGACAGCTCGTCGATCATGATCAGGTCCGGCCTTCCCATCAGGCCGCGGGCGATGGCGCACATCTGCTGCTCACCTCCCGACATGCTGCCCGCTACCTGACTGAGTCGGGACTTCAGCCCGGGGAACATCTCCAGGACCGGGGCCAGGTCGACGTTCTTGTTGCGCCAGCCCCCCAGCCGCAGGTTGTCGCGCACGGTGAGCCCCGGAAACAGCCGTCGGCCCTCCGGCACGTGAGAGATGCCGCGGTCCACGATCTCCTCGATGGACCGGTTGCCGAGATCCTCGCCGCGGAACCGCACGCTCCCGGACTGGGCCGGCACGATCCCGGAGATCGCCCGCAGCAGCGTCGACTTCCCGGCGCCGTTCGGTCCGACCAGGGCGACCAGCTCACGCTCACCGACCCGGAGCTCCACATCCCAGAGAGCCTCGACACGGCCGTACGCCACGGTCAGCCCGGTGACCTCCAGCAGCTCAGCCATGACGCTGGCTCTCGCGACGCTCGGCATACCGTTTGCCGAGGTAGGCCTCGATGACCCGAGGGTCGGACAGCACGTCGTCGGGGTCCCCAGACGTGAGTACGCCACCTTGGTGCATGACGAGGATCCGGTCGCTCACCTCACGGATCGCCTTCATCACGTGCTCGACCACGATGATCGTCAGGCCCTGGTCGCGCAGCCGCCGCAACAGCTCGGAGGCTGGGCTCGATCTCGTTGTAGCGCAGCCCGGCCATCACCTCGTCGAGGAGGAGCAGCTCGGGGTCGAGCGACAGCGCCTTCGCGCAGCTCCAGCCGCCGGGCGTCGGCGGTGGACAGCTCGGCGGGAGCCCGGTCGCCGCTGGCGGTGAGTCCGACGTCGTCGATGACCTCGTCGGCCCGGGTCAGGGCCTGAGCCATCGTGGTCGCCCGGTGCGGGCCGTACAGCACTCCGACCGCGACGTTCTCCCGCACGGTCATGCCGCGGAACGGCTTCACGATCTGGAACGTCCGCGCCACCCGGGCCTTCGCGATCCTCCACGGCTTGGCACCGGTGACGTCGACGCCGTTCACGAGCACGGTGCCGGTCGAGGGCCGGACGTGTCCGGTGACGAGATTGATGAAGGTGCTCTTGCCGGCTCCGTTGGGCCCGATGACGCCCGAGGATCTCTCCGCGCGGGAACGCTGAAGGACACGTCGGAGACGGCCTCCAGCCCTCCGAACCTGCGTCCGAGCCCGCGCGTCTCCAGCACCGGTGGACCGTTCACAGACGGAACCTCCGTACGTTCGCCAGCAGCGAGTAGTCGCCGCTGCGCCGTGCCTCACGCACGTAGTTGACCAGGCCTTGGGGCAGGAAGACGACGGCCACGATGATGATCGCTCCGAGGATGAACGTGTGGGCGTTCGTGTAGTTGTGCCTGAGGTACTCCGACAGGTACTGCAACCCCACCGCCCCGAGCAGCGGCCCGAGCACGGTGCCGCTGCCGCCGATGACCACCATCACCACCATGAGCACCGTGATCTCGACGTCGAAGAGCCGGTCGGGGAAGATCACCACCTGCTGGAAGGCGTAGCTGGCTCCGACCAGACCCGTCAGGAGACCTGACACGGCGAACGCGAGCACCTTGGCTCGGGTCGTGTTGATGCCCATCGCCCCGGCGGCGTCCTCGTCCTGGTGGATGGCCCGCAGAGCGAACCCGAACCGGCTGCGCGAGATCACCAGCGCTGTCGCCACCGCGAGTCCCGCGATGGCCAGGAACAGCAGGTAGAAGCCATCGTTGCCGAGGTACGCCGTCGTCGCGTCCTCGCCGACGGTGGGCACCGTGATGCCGGCGCCACCACCGGTGAGGTCGGGCAGGTTGGTGACCACCTCGCGCATTCCTTCCGCCACGCCCAGCGTGGCGATCGCGAAGTAGTGACCCTTGAGCCGCAGCAGGGGGAGCCCGATGACCGCACCGAAGACAGCGGCGCCGATGCCACTGAGCGCCAACGCGAGCCAGAAGCTGACCTGCAGGTGCACCATCAGCACGGCGGTGGTGTAGCCACCGATGCCGAAGAAGACGACCTGCCCGAAGCAGGCGTAGCCGGTGAATCCTCCGATGATGTTCCAGGCCTGGGCCAACGCCACGAACATCAAGATGGTGGTGACCGTGCGTTCCTGGCCGATGTAGAGCTGGCTCTGCAGCCCAAGCATCGCCACCAGCAGCAGGACCAGGGCACCCCATGGCAGCAGGCGCTGCCAGGTCTGCTCCCGCGCGCGCGGCGCGCGGTCGACGCTCGGGGCCTCCTTGACGTCGCTCATCACACCTCCACCCGCGCTGCGTAGTAGGCACGTCCGACCAGACCGGACGGCCGGACCGTGAGCACCACGACGAGGACCAGGAACGCCATCGCGTTCATCCAGGTACCGGACAGGTACAGGCCGGCCCACGACTCCACCAACCCGATCAGCAGGCCCCCGAGCAGGGCGCCGTACATGTTGCCGAGACCACCGAGGACGGCGATCACGAACGACAGCAGGGTGAAGCCACCCGCGGCCGCGGGGTTGAACGTGCCGATCGTGCCCACCATGGTCCCGGCGATCGCGGCGAGGGCGGCCGAGAGGCCGAACGTCAGTGCGTACACGTGGCGGGCGCGGATGCCCATCAGCCGGGCGGCGCCGCGGTCCATGCCGGTCGCGATGATCGCCAGACCTGTGCGCGTGCGGTTGACCACGGCGACCAGCGCCACCGTGATCAGCACGGCGATGCCGAACGCCAGCAACCTCCCGAGCGGCACCCGCACGTCACCGAGGCTGATGCTGTTGCTCGCGTAGTCGGTCTGGATGCTCCGGTAGTTCGCGGAGAACACGATGTTCATGCCCTGCACGAAGAGCAGCGACAAACCGAACGTGAGCAGCAGCGTGATGAAGATCGGAGCGTTGACGACCAGGTTGATCAGCCAGCGCTGGAGGACGTAGCCGACCACGAACAGCACGCGCGGCAGCGACGAACATGCCCAGGAGCGGGTCGAGGCCGGCGTGGGCGTGCAGCTCCCATCCGATGTAGGCGCCCAGGATCACGAAGGAGCCGTGCGCGAGGTTGACGACGTTCATCACCCCCCACACGAGGGAGAAGCCGACCGCGACCAGCGCCAACAAACCTCCCTGGAGGAGGCCGTAGACCGTGGCTTGGAGGAAGGCCGTCACGAGCCCGCCGCTGGCCACACGAACTCGGCCTCTGCCGCGTCCTTGGGCCAGACGGTCTTCACCGTGCCGTCCTGGACCTGGATGACCGACATCGGCTTGTAGACGTTCTGCCCCTTGTCGTTGAACTTGATGGTCCCGAAGAACGACTCGGTATCGAGAGCCGCCAGGCTGTCGCGCACCTCGTCAGGGTCAGTGGACCCGGCGTCCTCGACGGCCAGCACCATCGCCAGGCACGCGGCGCTGGCTTCGGCGTCGTGGTAGTCCGCTGGGTGCCCGTACGCCTTCTCGATGTCTGCGGCATAGTCCTTGGCCGTGCCGAAGTACTGGTCCTGGCCCGACGTCGTCTCGGTCCACTGGCTCGACCCGAGGACGCCGTCCGCCAGCCCGCCGAGGGTCTTGGCGAAGTCGGGGGTGGGCGGTGCGACGGTCTCGCCGAACCCCATCGGCTTGAGCCCGAGCTCGTGCGACTGCTTGACGATGGCCACGCCTTCTTCGAGGTGCACCGTGCCGATCACCACGTCCGGGTGGTCGGACTGGACATGGGTGATGGCCGAGCTCACGTCGGTGCTGCCCTCGGCGAAGTACTGCACCGGGATGACCTGGTAGCCGAGCTTCTTCGCCTCGTCCATGCCGCCCTGAGCGCCGGTCTTGGAGAAGCCGTCGTCGGCGGACATGAAGGCGATCGACTTGGGCTGAGGAGTCGCGAGCTCGTTGATGGCCTTGATGATCGAGGCGGCGTACTCGGTCGCCGGCGAGAGCACCGCGAAAGTGCGCTGGTAGCCCTGCTGGAAGATCGCGTCGTCGGCGCCGGCGGAGTCCGCCATCACCTGACCGTTGCGCTCGATCACGGCTGCCTGGGCCTGCGTGTTCGCCGACCCGTACGAGCTGAGGATCAGCTTGACGCCCTGGTCGTTGAACTGGTCCACGAGCTGGGCGGCGACGTCGGGTTCAGACGTGTCGTCCTGGAACTTGATGTCGAGCTGGAGCTTCTTCCCGCCGACGTCAACACCTCCCGCGGCGTTCACCTTCTGCTGGCAGAGCTGGTAGCCCTCCTTGGTGAGCTGGCCCTCCCGAGCCAGCGAGCCGGTCAGGGACATCGCCGCGCCGATGGTCAGCGTGCCGGACTCGGTGTCGTCTCCGGACGACCCCTTCGAGCCACAGCCGGCGGTGAGCAGGGCCGCAGCCGTCACGGCTGCCAGGACTGGTTGTGCCTTTGACCTCATCGGGTCACCTCTCGGGTGCGATCCCCCCTGGGTGCGGTCCCCCCGTGATTGCGCCCCACCATAACCACATAAACACCGGTTCGCATGGCGAGCTCTCGGCACCCGGGACCGACGCGACGCCGAGCCGAGGCGCTCAGGCGCGGCGCGACCCAGCGGGCAGGCTGATCGCAAGACCGACCCCGCAGGCCAGCAGGACGAGCACCGTGCCGACCTCCCCCGGCCAGCCGTAGCGGGTGAAGAACAAGCCGCTGCCGTACCCGATCACGCTCGAGCCGAGGTGGTAGCCGAACAGGTACAGGGCTGAGGCACGGGCACGTTGCTCCGCCGCCCAGGCGCTGACGAACCCGCTCGCGACCGCGTGGGTCCCGAAGAAACCGAACACCATGAGCGCGGTCGCCGCCAGCACGGTCGCGAGCACGTCCAGCAGCGACAGAGCAGCCCCGGCCGCCATGATCGCCAGGCCCAGCAGCATCACGCCGCGCCGGCTCCGGCGGTCGGCGAGCCGCCCCATCCAGTTCGCGCTCACCGTCCCGAACAGATAGAACGCGAACACCAGCGAGACCACCACCGCGCCGAGCGCGAAAGGTGGCGCCGCGAGCCGGTACTGCAGGTAGTTGTAGTACGAGACCAGGCTCCCCATGATCACGAAGCCGCACAGCGCCAGCTTGAGCACGACCGGGTCACGCAGCGGGTGCCGGATCAGCGCGATCCGGGTGCCCAGACCGCCCGGTGAGGCGACGAAGTTGCGCGATGACGGCAGCCGGGTTGCGACCCAGGTCCCACCGATCAGGCACACGATCGCGACGACGGCCATCGCCAGTCGCCACGACCCGACACCGGCCAGCAGTCCTCCGCCGAGTCGGCCTGCCATCCCGCCGAGTCCGGTGCCGCTGACGTACAGCCCCATCGCGGTCCCCAGTCCCGAGGGGTGGAACTCCTCGGCGACGTACGCCATCGCGACCGCCGGGAAGCCCGCGACCGTGATCCCGGTCAGCACCCGCAGCCCGAGCAGCACCGGGAAGCTCGGGCTCGCGGCTGCGGCCAACGTGAGCACACCGGCCCCGATCAGCGAGCCGACCAGCAGGCTGCGCCGGCCCTGCCCGTCGGACCAGGAGGCCAGCACCACCACCATGACCGCGAGCGGCAGCGTCGTCAGCGAGAGCGTCAGGCTGGCCACCGCCGGAGACACCGAGAACTCCGCACTGACCGCGGGCATCGTGCCCTGCGCGACGTACAGCATGGCGAACGTCATGAACCCGGCCACGAACAGCACCGCGCTGGTCTGGCGGTACTCCGGACTACCCCTCTGGAGCAGCAGGCCGTGCGAGGCGGGCGACGTCATCGGCGCCGGGCCGCGTCGCGCTCGACGATCTGGCGGGCGATCAGGCTGCGTTGGATCTCGTTGGTGCCTTCGCCGACGATCATCAGCGGGGCGTCCCGGAAGTAGCGCTCGATGTCGAACTCCGTGGAGTAGCCGTAGCCGCCGTGGATCCGTAGGGCGTCCAGCGCCACCTGCATCCCCGTCTCTGACGCAAAGAGCTTCGCCATGCCCGCCTCCAGGTCGGCGCGTTCGCCGGCGTCGATGCGCTCGGCCGCGTCGCGCGTGAGCAACCGGGCCGCCTGGAGCTTGGTGGCCATCTCGGCGAGGTAGTTGCCGATCGACTGGTGCTGCCAGATGGGCTTGCCGAAGGTCTCGCGCTCCTGCGCGTACCGCAGCGCATCCTCGTACGCGGCTCGACCGACCCCGACCGCCCGGGCCGCGACGTTGACCCGGCCCACCTCGAGTCCTCGCATCATCTGCGCGAATCCGCGACCCTCCTCGCCCCCGAGCAGCGCCTCGGCAGGGACCCGGACGTCGTCGAGGACCACCTCGCAGCTCTCGACGCCGCGGTAGCCCAGCTTGCTCAGGTCACGCGAGACCGTATAGCCGTGGGCCGGCTCGAGCAGCAGGATGCTCATGCCGCGATGGCGGGGCTCTGCGGCAGGGTTGGTCTTGCACAGCAGGGCGACGAGTCCGGACCGCCGGGCGTTGGTGATCCACATCTTCGAACCCGTCACGACGTACGAGTCGCCTTCTCGCCGGGCGGTCGTGCGCATGGCCTGCAGGTCCGACCCGCCACCGGCCTCGGTGAGCGCCATCGTGGCCCGGATCGACCCGTCCGCCATCGCGGGGAGGAAGCGCTGTCGCTGAGCCTCCGTGCCGAACTCCGTCAGCAGGTGCGCGACCACGGTGTGGCCGCCGATCGCCCCCGCCAGGCTCATCCAGCCCCGGGCCAGCTCCTCGGTGACCAGGGCGTAGCAGGCGGTCGAGACTGATCCTTCCCCGTAAGGGGCGCGGCACGGCGAGGCCAAAACAGCCGAGCTGCTTCATCTGCTCGATCAGCGCTTCGGGGTAGGTGTTGGCGTGCTCGAGCTCGCGCGCCACCGGGCGGACCTCGCGGTCCACGAAGTCGGCGACCACGCCGACGACGGCGCGTTCCTCGACGCTCAGTCCCACGGGTACCTCCTGCCACGGCAGTGTAGACATCGGACATTCCGTCAGCATCCGGTGTGCTCGCGGCAGGCCAGGGGTGCGCTTGACATTGCCCTCGCTGTCCGAGAGGTTCGGGCACAACAGTTGTCGCCGACTCGAGCGCGCCCCCGCTTCGAGCCGTGCCGGCTGTGGGAGAGGACGCACGCAGATGGTTGCACCCACCATCAGCGCCGACCACCTGGTCGCGTCGCTGCGTGCTGTCTGCACCTCCCCGGCATCTCGATACGGACCGGATGCCCCGCATTCACGGTCGCCCAGGTTTCGTGCTGGCCGCTTCGGCGTGCCTCGAAACCGGTGCACATCCCGAACCGACCACTGCTCTGCCGGCTCCCTCCGGCGTCCTGCCCCACGCACCCCGAGCACCTACGTCTGAAGGAGACAGGCATGGCCACTTCCCACCGGTACTCACGACGGATCTTCCTGCAGCGAGCAGGCCTGGCCGCGATGGCAGTGGCAGGTGGTTCCGCCCTCAGCGCCTGCGCCAGCAGCGGAGGCGGCTCGGACGAGGTCAGCGGGGGTGGCGCGGACAAGACCGCGGACAACCCGTTCGGCGTGAAGGCGACCGACCCGCTCGCTGTGGTCATCTTCAACGGCGGCTACGGCGACGAGTACGCCACCTATGACGAGGGCCTCTACAAGGACCACTTCTCAGGCGCCACGATCAAGCACACCGCGATCACCGACATCCGGCAGCAGATGCAGCCACTGTTCAACGCGGGCAACCCGCCGGACGTGCTGGACAACTCCGGTGCGGAGAAGATGCCGATCTCGACCCTGGCCGACACCGGTCAGCTCACCGATCTGACCGACCTGTTCGAGGGCGACGCCATGGGCGAGTCCGGCACCAAGGTCAAGGACACCCTCAACCCGGTGGCGATCGAGGCCGCTCAGTACGCCGGCAAGCCGATGGTGCTCAACTATGCGCTCCAGGTCTACGGCCTGTGGTACGACCGGGCGCTCTTCGACGAGAAGGGCTGGGAGCCGGCGCAGACCTGGGACGACTTCATGTCGCTGTGCGACGAGATCAAGGGCGCAGGGATGGCCCCGATGGCCTACCAGGGCAAGTACCCCTACTACATCCAGCAGGTTCTGATGGACCTCGCCGTCAAGCACGGCGGACCCGACGTCGTGTACGCGATCGACTCCCTCGAACCGGACGCCTGGAAGCAGGAGTCGGTCACGCTGGCCGCGGAAGCGTTGCTCGAGCTGAACTCCAAGGGCTACATGCTGCAGGGCACGGAGGGACTCGACCACATCCAGTCGCAGACCCGCTGGAACGAGCACAAGGCCGCGTTCATCCCGTGCGGATCGTGGCTGGAGAACGAGCAGAAGAAGGTCGCCCCGGCCGGCTTCAAGACGACCGTGGCGCCGACGCCGTTGCTGTCGGGTGCGGCGCTGCCGTTCGACTGCACCCGCGTCGAGGCGGCGGAGGCGTTCGTCGTGCCGTCCAAGGCCGCCAACCAGGCCGGAGGAATGGAGTTCCTGACGGACCATGCTGTCCAAGGACGCGGCTGCGCAGTTCACCACGCTGACGGCCGCACCGACGGTGGTCGACGGAGCAACCGAAGGCCTCGACCTCACGCCGGGCGCCCAGTCCGCGGTCGACCTGATCGACTCCGGCGGTGACGACAACTGGAACTACTACTACTCGATCTGGTACTCCCCGATGGATCCGAAGATCCAGTCGGCCGTCGGTGAGCTGGCCGCCGCCCGGATCTCGGCCGACGAGTTCACCAGCCGGTGCCAGAAGGCGGCCGACGAGACCGCGAAGGACCCGGCGACGCAGAAGCGCACCCGAAGCTGACCCGGCGTCCACCAGGACCACCGACCCTCGACAGGACGTGATCCTTCGTGCAGCACCGCAAGTACCCGTTCGTGGTGGGCTTCCTGATCCTGCCGCTCGCGGTGTACGCCGTCTTCGTGATCTCGCCGTTCGTCCAGGCGTTCCACTACTCGCTGACCGACTGGACCGGCGTGTCACCGGACTTCCACTACGTCGGGCTTGCGAACTTCCGGCAGCTGCTGGATGACTCGGTCTTCCAGCGCGCGATCCGCAACAACCTCGTGCTGCTGGTCGGTCTGCCGGTGCTCACCGTGCTGCTGGCTCTGGTCTTCGCCTTCCTGCTCAACGTCGGCGGCCGGTCTCGCGCAGGCGTGAGCGGGGTCCGCGGCAGCGGCTTCTACAAGCTGGCGTTCTTCCTGCCTCAGGTGCTGGCCGTGCCGGTGATCGCCGTGATCTGGTCGGTGATCCTGGACTCGACGCCGAGCGGTCTGGCCAACTCGGCCCTGGGCCGGGTCGGGCTCGGGCCGTCCGGGTGGCTGGCCGACCCGCGGCTCGCGCTGTGGTGCGTGCTGTGGGTGATGGTCTGGGGCAGCGTCGGCTTCTACCTCGTGCTGTTCAACGCGGCGATGTCCTCGATCCCGCGCGACATCTTCGAGGCAGCCCTCCTCGACGGGGCCAGCCGGGTCTCCACGTTCGCCCGGGTCACACTGCCGCTGCTGTGGGACACGATCCAGACGTCGTGGGTCTACCTCGCCGTGCTTGCGCTCGACGCGTACGCGCTGGTCGCGGTGATGACGGCCGGGCCTGGTGGACCGGACAACTCCACCCAGGTGATCTCCCTGCAGATCGCCCAGAACGGCTTCGAGTTCGGCAAGGCGGGGTACGCCTCGGCGATGGGGGTCGTGCTGTTCTTCTTCACGCTGGTGATTGCGGTCGTCATGCTCCGCCTGACCCGCCGCGAACGGATCGAGTACTGAGTGGCCGGCTCGATGAGGGTTCCGACCCGACGCCGCGACGTCGGCGTCAACGTGCTCTCCCACGTGGTGCTGATCGGCTGGTCCGTGCTGGTCCTGGTGCCGTTCGTCTGGGCCCTGGTCGCCTCGACCAAGACGTCGCGCGAGATCTTCGGCAGCCCCTGGTCGCTGCCGGACTCACCCCAGTGGGACAACTTCGCCGGCGCCTGGGACGCAGGCGTCGGGGACTACCTCGTCAACAGCCTGGTGGTGGTGACCGGCGGAGTCGCGCTGACGATGCTGCTCGGCTCGATGGCGGCGTACGTCCTCGCGCGGTACGACTTCTGGGGCAACCGGTTCGTCTACTACCTGTTCGCCGCCGGGATGATGTTCCCGGTCTTCCTGGCGATCGTGCCGCTGTTCTTCGTGGTGCAGAACCTCGGGATGCTGTCGACGTACCACGGGCTGATCCTGGTGTACGTCGCATACTCGCTGCCGTTCACCGTCTTCTTCATGCACGCGTTCTTCCGTACCCTGCCGACCGAGGTGGCCGAGGCCGCGTTCATCGACGGCGCGTCGCACACCCAGGTGTTCTTCCGGGTGATGTTGCCGATGGCGCGCCCCGGCTTGCTGAGCATCGGCATCTTCAACGTGCTCGGGCAGTGGAACCAGTTCGTGCTCCCGGCCTTCCTGTCCCCGGAGAAACCGGTGCTCGCCCAGGGCATCGCGACCCTGCTGGCGACGGAGCGGTATCGCGGCGACTGGGGCGTGCTGTTCGCCGCCTTGGCGGTGGCGATGGTCCCGATCGTCGTCGTCTACCTGGTGTTCTACCGCCAGGTCCAGGCCGGGCTCACGAGCGGGACCCTGAAGTAAGCTGCTCTCTCCTCCCGGGACCTCCCTGTCACCGCGCCGCGTAGGCGAGTTCGAGGGTGTCGGTGTGTCCGCTCCACTGCAGCGTCAGGTGCCAACAGCCGGGTTCGGGCAGGTCGATGATCGACGGGCCGGGACCTCCGTGGACCCTGCGCGTCACCGTTGTGGAGCCGTCCGCGAGACGTGCCGTGATGAGCAGGTCCGGCGAGGCCGGGTCAGCCGTCGCGTCGCCCGCGACCGGCGGGCTCGGTACCCACAGGATCTTGTTGGTGTGATCCGCGGCCGGCGGCGCCGTGAGCGGCTGCGCAAAGAGGATCGCGATGATGAAACCCCGATCACCCGAAACATACGCGACGCGCGGCCTCGGCTCGCCGAAGCCCGCACGAGCCCAGGTCGGCAGCACCTGGGCGGGCACGTTCGCGACGCAGGCCGGCCGCACGTCGGGTGTCGTGGAGTTCGATGCAGGCGGTACCGCATCGGGCTGCCGACCAGTCGTCAGCGAGATTCCGGCGATGACAAGCGGCAGCAGTCGCTGTGACACCCCCGGCCACGACGAAACGACGTCTCCTTCGCCTGTGATCGCCGGCCTCGGCCAACCTGTCGGCCGGGGCGATCGCGATGTCGAGCTCGTCGGCCGCGGTTCGCAGCAACGCCGCGATGTCGTCGTCGCGGATCATCGGTCCTCCTTGTGGGGCATCGAGTCCTGCTGGCCGGGCTGCCGGGCGATGGGCAGGAGCCCGGTGAGCGACCCGTCCTCCGACAGCGCAGCGATCGCCCGAGATGCTCGGCTCTTGACCGTTCCGGGCGCGATCCCGAGCACGTCGGCGATCTGGGACTCGGTCAGGTCCGCGAAGTAGCGCAGGACCAGCACCTGACGCTGCTCACGGCCGAGCCGTGCGAGCGCCGCCCGAACCGTCTGCCCCACCGAGACGTCGTTGGCGAGATCGCCTTCGCCGTCGGGCTCCGGCACCTGCTGGTACGGCGTCTCTCCACGCCATCGGCGGCGACGGCCTCGCGAGATTCCGTTGATCAGCATCCGGTAGACGTACGCGTCCGGGTCGTTGGCGGCGGCGACGCGGGACCAGGAGGTGTAGCACCTGATCAGGGTGTCCTGGGCCGCGTCCTCGGCGTCGTGGCGGCTGCAGCCGAACAGCACCGCCGCCCGCACCAGGGTGCGATAGCGCGCGACGACGAAACCCTCGTACTCGCGATCGCCTGGTTTCACGCGTCGTCCTCAGCCGGCAGGGATCTGCACTCTCATGGACAAGAGCACCTGGCCCAGCTCAACGGTTCCACGATCGAGGGTCGAGCGTCAGGCGAGGCGGACGCGGGGGTCGATGAAGCTGTAGGTGATGTCCACCAGCAGGTTGGCCACCACGACCAGCACCGCTGAGACCAGGACCGTCGCCGAGATGATCGGGAAGTCGACGGGCGACAGCGCGCCGATCGACCACTTGCCCACGCCGTCGAGACCGAAGATGTACTCCGTGAAGATCGTCCCGGAGAGCAGCCCGGCGAAGTCGAGGCCGAAGATCGTGACGATGGGCACGATGGCCGCGCGCAACGCGTGACGGAAGATGACCCGTCGCGTCGAGATGCCCTTGGCCATCGCGGTGCGGATGTAGTCCTCACCCAGCACCTCGGCCATCGACCCGCGGGTGAACCGGGCGTAGTCGGTCGAGAAGGTCACGCCCATCACCAGCCAGGGCAGCAACAGGGTCCCGAACCACGCCGCGGGGTTGTCGGTGATCCCGCGATACTCGCCACCATCGGGGAAGAAGCCCCAGCTGTTGACGAGATAGATCCACGCCACCAGGCAGACGACGTAGTAAGGGATCGAGCTCACCAACAGGCTCCCCGCCACCAAGGACTTGTCCGACACCGAGCCGAGCCACCGTGCCGCCATCGAGCCCATCAGGATGCCCACGGTCAGGAAGATGATCGACGCCCCGATGGCCAACGACAAGGTGAGCGGGTAGCGCGACACCATCTCCTTGCGGACCTCCTGGCGCGAGGTGTAGGAGATGCCCAAGCAGGGCGCGTCGCAGTTGTAGGTGGGCCCCATCGTGATCTCGCGATCGACGAAGAGCCCCTTGACGAAGGCGCCGTACTGCGACACCACGCTCTGGTCCAGTCCGAGCTCGTGCTCGATGAGCTGCTGACGGGCCTGCGTGCAGCGGCCGTTCGCGTTGCAGATCGCATCGGCCGGGTTGCTGGGACCGAGGAAGAAGAGGGCGAAGACGAACATCGACGTCAGCACGATGACGATGAAGGACGCGACAAGGCGCCGGACGATGTACCCGAACATGGCGAGGCGGACTTCCTAGGCGGGCGCACCTCGGGAGGCGTGCCGATGACGGTCGCTGACACAGTACTGAGGCCGCCAAGGCAATTCGTAGCAGCGGCCCATCAGGTCGATATCGAACTGATCACGACGCCTAGCCCGCCGGACACGTCTCACCGGGCCGGACGCGATCAGCCCACCGCGGGTCAGTCGTCGAAGAGGGCGCGCACGTCGTCGGCGTCGATCGGCGTACCGGCCGCTCCGTCACCGTCGATCACCTGGGCGAACAGCGCGGCCTTGCGGGCCTTGAGCTCCATCACCTTCTCCTCGATGGTGCCGGTCGAGACGAGCCGGTAGACCATCACCGGCCGGGTCTGACCGATCCGGTGCGCGCGGTCCACGGCCTGCGCCTCGACGGCGGGATTCCACCACGGGTCGAGCACGAACACGTAGTCCGCCTCGGTCAAGGTCAGGCCCACTCCCCCGGCCTTGAGGCTGATCAGGAACACGGCGGCGTCACCCTGCTTGAACGAGTCGATCACCTCACCACGACGTCGGGTGCGGCCGTCGAGGTAGATCGACTCGATGCCCTCGCGGTCGAGCCGGTCACGCACCCGCGCCAGGAACGACGTGAACTGGCTGAACACCAGCGCCCGGTGTCCCTCGGCCACGACCTCTGCCAGGTGGTCGACGAGGACGTCGGTCTTCGCCGAGCCGGCGCTCTCGTGAACCTCGTCGATCAGCGCCGCGTCGAGGCTGAGCTGCCGCAGCTTGGTGAGCGAACGGAAGATGGCGATCCGGTGCTTGTCGAAGTCCTCCTCGACCAGCCCGAGCACCGTCTGTCGCTCCCGCTGCAGGTGGGTGTCGTAGATCCGGCGGTGCCGCGGGGTCAGCTCGACCTCGAGGACCTGCTCCTGCTTCGGCGGCAGGTCGGCCGCGACCAGGTCCTTGGTACGCCGCAGCAGGAACGGCCGGACCCGGCGCCGGAACCGCTCGAGCGCCTCCGCGTCCCCCTCCTTCTCGACCGGGTCGGCGACCAGCTCCTTGAACTGCGCCGGGTGCGGGTAGAGGCCGGGTGCGACGATCGACAGCAACGACCACAGCTCCATCAGCCGGTTCTCCATCGGCGTGCCGGTCAGCGCAAGCCGGAACGGGGCCTCGATGCGACGCACGGACTGGTAGGTCTTCGCGCTGTGGTTCTTCACCGTCTGCGCCTCGTCCAGCACCAAGCCCTCCCACTCCTGGTCGGCGTACGCGTCGATCTCCAGCCGGAGCAGCGTGTACGAGGTGATGACCAGGTCCGCTCCCTCCGCCATCGAGGCGATCGACTCACGTCGCCGGGAGTCCGAGGCGGTCACGGTGCGGACCACCAGGCCGGGAGTGAACTGCGCTGCCTCGTGGGCCCAGGTCGAGACCACGCTCGTCGGGGCGACCACGAGGAACGGACCGGCGTCGTGCTCACGGGTGTGGGCGACCAGCGCGAGCGTCTCCAGCGTCTTGCCCAGCCCCATGTCGTCGGCGAGGATGCCGCCCAGCCGCGCCTGCCAGAGGAACGCCAGCCAGCGGAAGCCGTCGAGCTGGTAGTGCCGCAGCTCGGCCTTGACCCCGACCGGGTCGACCACCGGCAGCGCCTCGACGTCGCGCAGCGCCTGAGCGGCACGCACCCACTGGGCGGCCTGGGCGTCGACGATGCCGACCTCGTCGAGCTCCTGCCACAAGCCGAGGTCGTGGTGGCCGACCCGCACCCCGTCTCGCGGCTGCTCGTGCAGGGCGGCCGCGTCGTCGACGAGCTCGGCCAGATGGGCGAACTCGGGCCGGTCCACGGCGATGTGGTTGCCGCTGGGCATGATGACGCGCGGCAGGCCCAGGGTCAGGGCCTCGAGCAGCTTCGCGAGCGCGATGTACTGACCGTCGACGCTGATCGCCACCTCCAGGTCGAGCCAGTCGGGCTTGAGCGTGGGAGCAGCCTCGGAGGTCTCCCGCGAGGTGAAGTGAATGACGGGAGTGCCGGTCATCGCGCGGTAGGCCGGACGGACACCGACCTCGTCGATCTCGATCCGTCCGGTGTCGCGGTGCTCCTCCAGGGTGGGCAGCAGGTCCTCGGTGAAGCCGATCGCCGCTTCGTTGGTGAACGTACGCCGTTCGAGCAGTCCTCGGTCGAGCCGGTGGCTGTCGCACAGCTGGAACACCTGATGGTCGGTGAGGTCGAGTGCGCTGACGATCTCGGATTCGAGGTCGGGACGTCGTACGCCACGCAGGCCACGCGTCTCGGCGTACCCGTAGATCCGGTCGGTGTCCCCGACCCGGTAGCGCCACGACCACGCCAGCGCCACCTCGTCGACGGCGACCCAGGTGATGGTCAGCGCCAGGCGGGGCTCCGGTGGTTTGGGGAGAACCACTGAACCGTCGGAGGAGACGACTGGCACGTGCCGCTGCAGCCGCGGGAGGTAGTCGGTGAGCAGGTCGTCTCGGGCATCGGCCGGGACGACCAGTGTGTCGTGCGCGGTGAGCAGCCGACGCAGCTGTGGGCCGGCCGGCCGGTCGAGCGGCGCCAGGGTGACGATGCCGTGCCCGTGGCGTTCGCCGGGCGACCACAACGCCACGCCGTGACCGGGATCGCCGAGCAGGTCGATGGACTCCGCGTCGTACCACTCCCCTTCGGCCGTCACGCCCAGCCTCAGCAGACCCGCCCGGCCTTCGGCTGCCTGGACGTCGAGCTGCAGGGTGAGGGGCTCGAGGAGCAGGTGCACGTCGTCGAGGCCAGGTCCGGGGAGCAAGGCGAGCCCGGCCCGTGCGGCGCGGTCGAGGGCAGCCCACAGCGATGACCCGAAGGTGGCGACCGTCAGGTGTGGCTCGCTGCCGTGGTAGTAGCCGAAACGGGCTGCCGCCTGATGGATGGCGGCCAGCTCGTTGAGGGCGGCGACCTGATCCGGATCGAGGCTGCGGTCGTTGCGCAGCGATGGGAGGTCCTGGAACGTGACCCCGGTCTTGACCCAGTTGCCCCGCGCGCTTCGCCGCAGAGGTCGCAGCTGCAGTGAGCCCCGGCTCGACGGATGGGCAGGCCGGCGCCAGGACCGCGGGTTGCCCAGCCGTCCCAGCTCGAGCTGGAGCGCCAGCGGCGTGGTCGTGGTTCCGGTCGCCGAGCGCTCGGCCTCGTCGTCGAGCTCGTCGAGCACGGAGCTGAGCTGGCGTTGCCACAGGATGCTGTCGCCGGAGCCGCTCACCGCGTGCTTGCGGTCCTGCTCGGCCCGGGCGGTCATGATCAGCGCCACGACGTGCTTGCAGTCGGCCTGCATCGGGCAGTCGCAACGGGTGGCGAACCACACGCCGTCACCGTCCAGCCCGGCGCTGACGTAGCCGTTGTAGGAGACACCGCGCGAGCCCAGCACCTGTCCGCGGATCCCGAGGTCGCCGTCGCTGTCGACTGCGTGGGTACAGGCCAGGACGTGCCCGTCGCGGAGGTAGCCCGCGGCACGTTCGTACGTCGGTGTGCCGAACCTGCGACGCAGGTCGTCCTCGCTCAGCAACACCGTCAGATCCATGGCACCCCCGACCCTATGTCCGTTCAACCGTCAGTTGTGGTTCCTTCTCCGGCCCTTGTGGTTGTCGTATCGGCGTCTCTAACGGAATTGGCCTGTGGACAACGCACGTCCGGCGGTATGCCGGTATCAGGCTTGAGCCATGACACCAGACGGACCACGCTCCCAGGCGCTGCCGCCGATCCACACCCAGGCCGACCTGACCAACGTCTGGTCGACGCTGATGGGCGAGCTCGGCTTCGGGTCACGATCGTTGTGGGTGATGTTCATCGGTAAGGACGACACGGTCCACCCGGCCCTGATGCAGGTCGAGCAGCTCGACGATCGGCCCGATGACCTGTTCGCCGCCAACCTGGTCCAGATCTGCAGCCACTTCGTCGACGACGACCCGGCGCGCGGACGGGTCGCCCTGCTGCTGTCCCGGCCGGGACGGGCGACGTTGACGGGGAGCGACCGGGCCTGGGCCTCGATGCTGTACCGTGCCGTGCGGCTCGGCGGAATCGCCGCCGAACCGCTTCACCTGGCCAACGACGAGGAGCTCCGCCTGCTCGCCGTGGACGACACCGACCTCGGCGAGTCCGCATGAGCCAGAACACCCCCGACCCCCGACAACGCGCGAAAGTGCACCGCGACACGCCGTCGAAGACCTGCACCTTCCCGCACCGCGCAGGGCAGCGTGAGGCGTGACACGTATCAGTAACAGACCTGCAACGTCCTCGTTGGAGAGGCAACCATGGCGCCCACCCCGTCGTCATACAGGCAAAGACTCAGCACGACACCTGGAGGTACCCGATGACCGAGCTCAGCACGTTCGCCGGAGCGAGCGCGGTCGCCTCGTGCACGCTGGAAGCGGCTCATCGTCGCGACCACGACCACACGGGCTCCGACCTGCGGTGCCACCCGCACACCGTCGAGGTGGTCCATCTCGGTGACCACGCAGCCATGGTCTGCCACGACTGCGGCACCGACTCGGGATTCATCCAGTACCGCGACGCCTGGCTGCTCGCCTGCGACCACCGGCGTGACACCGCCGCGGCCCCGCTGACCCCCCACGCTGCCTGACCTCTGCCTCGCTCCTCCCGCCCAGCAACTGCGCGACGGAGCCCCACACCGCCGTGTCCGACGTCACGCCCGAATTCTCACCGATGTCGCCCTGCCGACATGACCGCGAAACTTTGGTTCGACACTCTGGACCTATGACCAGTACGCAGACCCGACGGATCGCCCTGGTGGCGCACGACAACAAGAAGGTCGACCTGCTCCAGTGGGCGGAGTTCAACCTCCCCACGCTGCGCCAGCACGAGCTGTTCGCGACCGGCACGACCGGCACGCTCCTCCAGCACGAGCTGGGACTGGAGGTCCACCGGTTCCTCAGCGGTCCGGTCGGCGGCGACCAGCAGATCGGCGCGAAGATCGCCGAGGGTGACATCGACATGCTCTTCTTCTTCTGGGACCCGCTGGAGCCTCAGCCGCACGACCCGGACGTCAAGGCCCTGCTGCGGATCGCGGCCGTGTGGAACGTCCCCGTGGCCTGCAACCTCGCCAGCGCCGACCTGATCATCTCGTCTCCGCTGTTCAGCGACGGCTACCAGCACATACGGCCCGAGCTGGCCGTCGCCGTCTGATCGTGTCGTCCGGAGCACAGGAAACCACCTGACGAGGACCAAGGGACCTGTGGTGCTCATGGGGCGGGACTGCTCGAACGCGTCCGGTTTGCGAGGTGCGAGGGCTCCACGACTCTGGTAGGAAAGAGGACTTCGGGCCGGCTTCCGCCGCCCTGCGCACCACCTTCGGTCGGTCTTCGCGCCACCGGAGCACATCCCCTTCGCCCCAAGGAGATCTCTATGCAGCGGAAGTCTTTCGCGCTTGCAACATCCCTTGCCGTGGCCGTGACCGCCTTCTCGGTCTCAGGTATCCCGGCACAGGCTCAGTCCCCGCAACCCACCTCCGCAGCCGACAAGGCCGCGACGGGTCAGGCCACCGCCGACGGACCTATCGCGCTCAGCGGTGCCGCCGCTGCGGCGTACCGCCTTCCCGACGACCTCGAGCGCGTCTGGAGCGCGACCTACCCGGACGGGACCACGCAGACGCGCTACCAGCAGGTCGTAGCCGGAGCCGACGTGTTCAACGGTGAAGTGACCGTCCTGCGCGACCAGGCCGGCGCCGTGACCAGCGTGATCGGAGCGCACTACAGCGGTCTTCGACCGGCCAACTCGGTCAAGCTGACCCGGGCCGACGTGCGCGCCAAGGCCGCCCGGATCCTCGGCGACAAGGGCACCAGGTCCGCGTCCTTGCGCCTCGACCCGCGCGACGGTCGGCTGTTCTACGAGGTCGAGACGCAACGCTTCGCCCACCGCTGGGTGCAGTGGATGGACGCCGCCACCGGCAAGGTCGACCGCACGTACGACGCGATCGCTGAAGGCGACGGCGTCGGGGTCAAGGGAGACCAGAAGACGATCGACACGACGCAGGCCAACGGCATGTGGCAGCTGATCACCGCCGACGGCAGGCAGAAGACGTACGACGCCAAGAACGGCACCACGCTGCCTGGTGATCTGATGACCGACGCCGACAACCACTGGGACCTCGCCGTTCCGGGCAACCCGAGCCCGAGCCAACCGCCGGGTGTCGACGCGCACTACTACGCCAACGTCATCGACGACTTCTACGGCGCCATCTTCAGCCGCAACAGCATCGACGACGCCGGTATGCCGATCATCTCGACGGTGCACTACGACGCCGGCTACTGCAACGCCTTCTGGAACGGCGAGCAGATGACCTACGGCGATGGTGACGGAGCGGCCTGCAAGGCGCTCTCGGGCGGCCTCGACGTGGTGGGCCACGAGCTCACGCACGGCGTCACCGAGTTCACCTCCGGGCTCATCTACGAAGGCGAGTCCGGAGCGCTCAACGAGTCCTTCAGCGACATGATGGGCAACACGGCGGAGTTCTTCGCCGACAGCCGTGGTCTCGACCCTGCCGCGCAGCCGGACTGGCTGATCGGTGAGGACGTCATCCCGGCCGGGGTGTACGGCGGCACGACCGCCGGCTTCCGCAACATGGGTGACCCCCGTGACGACGGCGACCCGGACCACTACTCCGAGAAGTACACCGGCACCTCGGACAACGGCGGAGTCCACACCAACAGCGGTATCCCCAACCACGCCTACTACCTGGCCGTCAACGGTGGCCAGAATGCCGGCTGCGACACCACCGGCTCCGGTGGCCACACGCACACCGCCGACTGCGGGGTCACCGTTCCGGCGGTCGGACTGGCCAAGGCTGAGCAGATCTTCTACAAGGGCTTCACGAGCATGTCGGAGTTCGCGAACTTCTGCGACGCTCGCTCGGCCACCCTCGCGGTTGCCGGCAAGAACAAGAAGGCGATCGACAAGGCGTGGGCCGCTGTCGGCGTCAAGACCGGCTGCACCCCTGGTGTCCCGCCGCCGCCGCCGTGCACGAGCGACCCGAACGCGCAGATCCCGTTCGAGTCACCGCACCCGTACGGCAACAACGGCGACTGCACCTGGACCTACAACAACGGCACGAGCGGGTTCGCGTTCCACTTCGACCAGCTCGAGACCGAGGCGGGCTACGACTACGTCGTGATCTATGACGGCAACGGCACCGAGCTCGCTCGGTACGACGGGCCGCACCCCCTGGGCCAGACCACGCCGTGCATCACGACGGCGGTCGGCAAGGTCCGCCTGATCAGCGACCCGGGCGTCACCGACCAGGGGTTCCACGTGGACTCGGTCTCACCCTGCTGACCAGGGCGCATCACCAAGCCCGTTGATCCGACGATGGCTCCCCTCAGGACTCTCGGGGGAGCCATCGTCGCGTCCGGGCCGTGGCCCCGGCCAGCGGCAGCCGCCGGCCGAGCCCGCGCGGTGTCAGCCCGGCGCGTCGATGTGGCCAAGCTGACCGAGCATCGTCATCTGGTCGTACATGATCGCCCCCGCCGTGACCTTGCCCTCGTCGTCGAAGTGGAGCAGCTCCCAGAAGGGGTTGTCCATCCGGCGGTTGCTGGCCGAGAACGGCCCGATCGGGCCGTCGTTGTTCCCCACGCCCTGGAACGTGGCCAGGGAGAAGTCAGGCCCGTCGTGATAGCTGACCCGGCTGACCTCGGCGTCGGAGAACGACTGCTCCCATCCGCGCAGCCAGTCCTTGAACTCGTCGACGTTCTTCGTGGTCATCCCTCGCGGGACGTCCTCATACGTCACGTCTGCCCGCATGTGCGGGTCCATGGCGTCCCAGTCGCGCGTGTTGAAAAAGTTGTGCAACGCCTTGTGCGTCTCTGCGTGTCCCATCCGGCACCTCCATCGCCAACCCCCGTCAGTGCGGAGTGAACTCGTCCCCCCGGCGCATGTCCACAGCGTTGTGCTGAATCTCCGCTAAGAACCTCGACGAGCCGTCGCGGCTCACCCGCTTCGTGGTGGTCGCGGTGGTGCGTCTCAGAGTCGCGGCTGCTGCTCAGCCCAGGGACTCAGGCGCTCGTGCGCCGCAGCCACGGCGAGCACCGTGGCGTCGGACCAGCGCGGCCCCATCACCTGCATCCCCAACGGCAGGCCGTCCCCGTCGAAGCCGGTCGGCACGCCGGTGCTCGGCAGCCCGGCCAGGTTGGCCGGCAGCGCGAGCATGCACCAGTCGTCGAAGAACGGATCGACCGGTACGCCGTCGATCGCCTCCGGTCCCGCGACGTCCACACCGAAGGCCGGCAGCGGCATCGACGGCGTGAGCAGCACGTCGAAGTCGGTGAAGAACTCGGCCCAGACCTGGGTGTACGCCGTTCGACGTGACTGCGCGTCCAGGTAGTCGGCGGCGGACACGTTGCGTCCGGACTCCACGATCTCGCGGGTCCCCTCGGCCAACCGGTCGCCCCACTCGGCGAGGAGCGGGCCCTCGGAGGCGAAACCCTCGGGCAGCGCGATGTCGTTCCACAGCGGTGTCGGGTAAGGAGTCTGCGGCATTGCCTCCACGACCTGGGCTCCGTCGTCGGCGAGGCGGTCCACGGCTCGGCGGAAGGCGGTCCGGACCACCGGCTCGACGGGTGCCCAACCCAGGTCCTCGGACACCGCGATCCGCAGCGTCGACCAGTCGATCGACCGGGTGACCGCGGCCAGCAGGTCGTCGTCCGGCGCCGGCCAGGTCAGGTCGTCCTCGGCAGCCGGACCGGACATCACCGACAGGGCCAGCGCGGCGTCGCGCACGGTGCGGGTCAGGGGGCCGTCGACCGACAGCGTCGGCCAGCCGCGGAAGCCGGGCAGCTTCGGCACGCGACCAAAGGTCGGCTTGTGACCCACCAGGCCGCAGAACGCCGCCGGGATCCGGATCGAGCCGCCGCCGTCGGTGCCGAGGGCGATCGGGGTCGCACCGTAGGCGACCGAAGCACCCGCTCCGCCACTCGATCCGCCAGGCGTGCGGTCCAGCGCCCACGGGTTGCGGGTCAGGCCCCACACGTCGTTGTCGGTGTAGCCGCGGTAGCAGAACTCTGGGTTGTTCGTCTTGCCCACGACGATCGCTCCGGCCGCCTTCAGCCGCGCCACGCAGACCGCGTCCTGGTCGGGAACGAAGTCCCGTAAGGCACGTGACCCGTTGGTCGCCGGGCTGCCGGCGAGCCAGATGTGGTCCTTCACGGAGACCGGTACGCCGAGCAGCGAGGGCAGGCCGCCACCGCCCCCAGCTGGGCGCCCGCGGACCGCGTCGTCGGCAGCGCGGGCCGCCTCCCGTGCCTCGTCAGCCAGCACGACGGTGAAGGCGTTGACCTGGGGCTCGCAGGCGGCGATCCGCTCGAGCGCGATCGCGACGAGCTCGCCGGGGGTGGTCTGTCCCCGGCGTACCGCCTCCGCCATGCCCCAGGCGTCGTCCGTGTCTGCCCTCACCGCATCAGACCACCTCGGGCCGGGCGTGCCGCGCGGCCTCTTGTTCGAGCACGGCCTGCTCGCGCTCGGCGACCTCGCTCTCGGCCTCGAGGTCGACGTTGCGACTCATCACGTAGTACAGGATCCCGGAGATCGGCAGACCGATGAACAGCGAGAAGTCCGCGCCGTCGACCGCGTCCGCGACCGGGCCTGAGTACAGCCCGGTGCTGAAGAACGGCACCATCGCCGCGAAGCCGACCAGGTACGAGATGATCCCGTTCCACCCCCAGCGACCGTAGATGCCGGTCGGGTTGAAGATCTCCGCGATCGCGTAGCGGCCCTTGCGGACGATGAAGTAGTCGACCAGGTTGACCGCGGTCCACGGGATGAACAGGTAGAGGACGAGCAGCAGGAAGTCCTCGAAGTTCGACAGGAACGACTCGGTGCTCAGCAGCGCCAGCACCAGGGAGATCGCGGCCGTCACGCCGATCGTCACGATCCGCACGGCCAGCGTGGGCTGCACGCGCTTGAACGAGTCCGACGCGCTGATCAGGGTGAGCGAGCCGCCGTACAGGTTCAGCGCAGTCACCGAGATCAGGCCGAGCGCGGAGAAGACCAGGATGATGTCGCCGAAGCCGGTGAACACCTGGTCGCCGGACTCCCGGAGCGAGCCGATGGTGTCGAAGTTCGCGCCGGCCCAGGCCGCGAGCGCCGAGCCGAGGCACATGATCCACACCGCACCGAGTCCGGAGCCGCCGTACGTCCACCAGAACGTCTTTTTCACGGTCACGTCGGGCGGCAGGTAGCGGGAGTAGTCCGAGACGTAGATCGCCCAGCTGATCTGGTAGCCCGCGACCACCGAGAACTGCAGCAGGAACGGCGCCAGGTCGAAGTTGCTCGAGGTCGAACGAGCCACCCGGGTAGTCGAGGGTGAGCACGACGATCGTCAGGATGCCGAACAGCACCAGGAAGCCGTACGTCAGCCCCTGCTCCATCTTGTGGATGAAGTCGTAGCCGACCAGCGCAGCCAGGACCGCGAGCACCATCGACACGACCACCCAGAACTTCACCGGTCCGGCGGTGGCGGTGTGCACCGCGTCGCCGGACAGGATCGTGTTGAAGATGTTGAAGCCGGCGTACTGGATGTAGGCGAACGCCCAGACCAGGATCGCGCCGACGTACCCGAACTGCGGCCGCGACTGGATCATCTGAGGCAAACCGAGCTGGGGCCCCTGCGCTGAGTGCGCCGCCATGAAGAACGTGCCGGTGAAGACGCCGAGCACGATCGCGATCAGGGACCAGACGAGGTTGCCGCCGGTCGTGACCCCGAGGACTCCGACGGCCAGGGTGGCGATCTGGGCGTTGCTCATGAACCACAGCGGCCCGAGGTGCCACAGCTCGCCGTGCCGCTCGGTGAGGGGGACGTAGTCGATCGAGCGGACCTCCAGGCGGCTACTCCTGGTCGATGTGGGCTCGGTGTTGGTGCTCATCACTGGACTCTCTCCGTCTGGTGCGCGACGGACTGCTGGGTCAGTCGGCGCGCGCGATCACCGACAGCAGTTCATACCCGACATGTGCCGCGGCAATCCCGGTGACCTCCGCATGGTCGTACGCCGGTGCGACCTCGACGATGTCGGCGCCGACGATGTCGCGACCCCCCAGGCCGCGCAGCGTGGCCAGCAGCTCCCGGCTGGTGAGGCCACCCGCCTCCGGTGTGCCGGTGCCGGGCGCCATGCCGGGGTCGATCACGTCGATGTCGACCGAGACGTAGACCGGGCCGTCACCAAGCCGGTCCCGCATCGCGTCGATGACGCCGTCGAGGCCGAGCCGGTCGTAGTCGGTGCAGCTGATCGTGGCGTAACCGAGCCGGGTCGACTCCGCCAGGTCGGTGTCGGCGTACAGCGGGCCGCGGATGCCGACGTGCAGCGACCGGTTCGCGTCGATCAGCCCTTCCTCGCTGGCCCGTCGGAAGGGCGTCCCGTGCGTGTACGGCTCGCCGAAGTAGGTGTCCCAGGTGTCGAGGTGGGCGTCGAAGTGCAGCACGGCGACCGGCCCGTGCCGGCGGTGCACGCGTCCGCAGCAGCGGGAGCGCGATGGTGTGGTCACCGCCCAGGGTGAGCAAGCGGCTCGCGTGCTCGAGGGTGGCCTCGGCACCGGCCTCGATCTGCTCGATGGCCTCGGCGATGTTGAACGGGTTGGCCGCGATGTCGCCGGCGTCGGCCACCTGCTGCGCCGCGAACGGCGAGACGTCCTGGGCCGGGTTGTAGGGGCGCAACAGCCGCGACGACTGGCGGATGTGGCTGGGCCCGAAGCGAGCGCCCGGCCGGTAGCTGACCCCGGAGTCGAACGGCACTCCGACGACGGCAATGTCGGCATGCCCGACCTGGTCAAGGCGCGGCAGCCGGGCGAAGGTCGGTGGTCCGGCGTACCGCGGGACCACCGTCGCGTCGACGGGCCCGATCGGCTCCTGCTGGTCCGCGACCATGGACTGCCCACCTCCAAACCAGCCCGAAACTACCACCGGCGAGCCAGGTCCGCCGAGCCAGCACATGCGTGGTTCGCACTCCCAGCGCATGACCCGGTTGGGCCATGTCGCCGACCCGCTTGGCGGCCCCACACTGAGGGTCTCGGGATCGGACAGGAGGACGGCATGGCGGAGCAGACTCGACTCGAGGACATGAGTGACGACGCACGTCTCTCGAGCTTGGGCTACCGGCCGCAGCTCAACCGGGTGCTGGGACCGTTCGCGAACTTCTCGGTCGCCTTCACCTATCTCTCGCCGATGGTGGGCATCTACTCGCTGTTCGCGCTGGGAGTGGCGGCGGGCGGTCCGGCGTACGTCTGGCTGACCTGGCTGCCGGTGATCGGGATGTTGTTCGTGGCGCTGGTGTTCGGAGAACTGGCCAGTCACTACCCGGTCGCAGGAGCGCTCTACCAGTACAGCAAGTTCTCGGTCGGCCCTTCGTACGGCTGGTTCGTCGGCTGGTTCTACGGCATCGCGCTGCTCATCACCGTCGCCGCCGTCGACACCGGCGTCGTCGGATACGTCACCGCCCTGACGCACAACTGGTTCGGCTGGAACCTCGATCCGACGAGCCACGGCACGATCCTGCTCATCACGGTGATCCTGGTGGTGATCCAAACGACCCTCAACATCACCGGAGCCCAGGTGATGGGTCGCGTCGCACAGTTCGGTGTGTACGTCGAGATCGTGGGCACACTCGGAATCGCGCTGATCCTGGCGGTCAACGGCTTCCACCACGGGCTCGGGTTCCTGTTCACCACTCAGGGCGCCCAGAACGTCGACAGCAACGCCCTTGGCCTGGACTTCGGCGGCAACTGGCTCACCGGAGCAGCGCTGATCGCCGTGCTGGCACCGGTCTACATCTTCTACGGCTTCGAGTCCGCCGGCGACATCTCCGAGGAGACCAAGGACGCCGGTGTCAAGGTGCCGCGCTCGATGCGACAAGCCCTGGTCTGGGGCGGGATCTCGTCGTTCATCCTGGTCGCCGCGTTGTTGTTGGCGATGCCGTCGAGCAGCGATCCGGTCGGCGACACCGTGAACGGCGGCGGGGTGCCGTTCATCCTGAGCGAGCTGCCCAACGGTCTGCAGGACTTCTTGCTGCTGCTGATCATCTTCGCGTTCTTCTCCTGCGGCACCTCGGTGCAGGGCGCTGGTTCTCGGCTGGCCTTCTCCTTCGCCCGCGACGGGGCGCTGCCCGGTTCGTCGTGGATCTCACGGGTCAACCCGCGGTTCCGTACGCCGACCAACGCGCTGCTCGCCGGAGCGGTGGTCACGATGCTGTTCGTGCTGCTGGTCTTCTACTCGCCCTCGAAGGACATCGAGATCGGATTCATCACCTACCCTGCCAACATCAACGCGCTGGTGTCCCTGGTCTCGTTCGGGGTGAGCGGCATCTATCTGTCGTTCCTGCTCACCGTGATCGGCGCTCTGGTCGCCCGGTCGCGTGGCTGGGTGCCGGAGGGCAGGTTCCAGCTCGGACGCTGGGGGTGGACGGTGACCGTGATCGCGGCGGCGTACCTCAGCTTGATGCTGGTCAACGTCGTCGCCCCGACCGGCCTGACGAGCCCACGCGCCTACTTCAACCTGGACTGGATCACCCTGCTGGTCATGTTCATCGTGGCCGTGGTCGGGGTGGTCGTGTTCCTCATCGCCCGGCCGGAACGCGAGATCGCCGAGCACGTCCATGACGAGGCCGAACCGACCGGGGCCGAGCGCCACGGCTGACCGCCGCGAGATCCACCCGAAACCACCCGTGTCTGGCGTCGCTGCCGCTCGTCTCGGTGATCCAGCCCAGGCGGGCTAGAGTGCGACCATGGTCCATTGGGAGCTCGTCCGGCGTATCCATGTGGTTCGGACGATCGCCGAATACAACCGGATCGGGCGAAAGCGCTTCCTCGCCACGCACGGTTTCGAGCCGATCCGAGGGCACGTCCTGGTCCACGAGGGCGGCAACTACGACTCCAAGGCCATCGCCGGGGTGGCCCACGGCTACGCCACCGGGACGCCGCTGCAAGACGCCGACTTCGCCGACCGTGAGGACGGTGCAGCGAAAGTGCTCCGCGACCTGGGGTTCGTGGTCAGGAGTCGCGAGCCCGACAGCACGGACACGTACACCGAAGCCGAGACTCCCGACAGTGAACCGGCTCGCGAAGCCTGGACCACTGCGGCTCGTGCGGCATTGATCGAGACCGCCCACTCCTATGGCGCGGTCGTGAACGCCAAGGACCTGGCCGCGCTGGTGGAGCGGATGTCTCGCGTCCGGTCGACCCAGCCGCCTCACCGCTGGATCGGGCACATCCTGGCGCGGGTCGCCTCCGATTGCGCCGCCCGCGACGAACCCCTGCTGTCCTCTCTCTGCGTCCTCGCCTCCGGCAGCGTGGGAGCGGGCTATGCCGACACCGTCCTGGCCGTACAGGGGATGTCGCCCGCAGACCCCGATCAGCACGCGGCGGACGAACGACACCGCTGCTACCAGCACTTCGGCGCCACCCTGCCCGCTGACGGCGGGACACCCATGCTGACCACGCAGCTCAGCACGCGGCGTGCTCGGGTCATCTCCACGGCCCGCGCCGCCGTGCGGCCGGCCACGTTGTGCCCGATCCACCACGTCGAGATGCCCGCCACCGGCGTCTGCGAAGACTGCGAGTGACCTTGCAGCCCCCGTGGCGCGCTCCGAGTTCCGGGTAAGCCGTTTGCCCTGAGGAAAAATGCGGTGCCGACGGGAGCGGCGGTGGCTACCGTGCGTCGATGGACGACGACATGAGCACTGAACTGAAGCTCCGTTTCATCAGCGATCCCGCGGAGTTCCTGGACGCAGCCGGCGACTACCTGGCTGCCCAGCCGGTCGTCAGCACGGTTGTCGCCACGGTGGCGCACCAGGCGTGCTCTGATCGAGCTGAGGGGATCGCCCAGCCGGACCGCGATTGGTGGCTCGTCGTGGTCGACGGGTCCGGCACCGTGGTCGGCGCCGCGATGCGGACGGCGTCCTTCACCCCCTTCCCGCCGTATCTCCTGCCGATGCCCGACGCGGCCGCAACTGCCCTGGCCGGCGCCCTGCACGCACGAGGCGAACAGGTGCTCGCGATCAACGGTGCCCTCCCGGCCGTGCAGGTGTGCGCCACTGAGCTGGCGCGCCTCACGGGAGGGCGCGTGGAGATCAGCCAGCACATGCGCCTGCACGAGCTCGACGAGCTGATGTGGCCGGCCCCCTCGCCGGGCGAGCTCGTGGCGGCGACCGAGGACGACCTCGATCTCGCGATCGAGTGGTTCACCGCCTTCCTGGTCGACGCAGACGAGCAGTCTGGGCACGAACCTGGCACCAGCGCTCACGAGGCGCCGACCCGCGACGAGCTGCTGCGGCGCATCAGAGCGGGTCGGATCTGGTTCTGGGTCGACGCGAACCGGCGACCGGTGCATGTCGGCGCGACCAGCTCTCCGTCGTACGGGGTCTGCCGCATCGGACCGGTGTACACACCGCCGCACGAGCGCGGCCGAGGCTGGGCCAGCAACGCAGTCGCCGAGCTGTCGGCACGGATCCGGGCCGACGGCTCCCGGGTCGCGTTGTTCACCGACCAGGCGAACCCGACCTCGAACAAGATCTACGCCGCCCTCGGCTACCGACCGGTGGTCGACATGGCCAGCGTTCGCATCCTCAGCTGAGGGTCCGTCCCCTCGCGCGGGCCATGGTCAGGGCAGCCTCCACCAACGCGGAATTGTCGCGCGCCGGTGTGCCGTCGGGCAGCGCCAGCACGTCCTCGAGCCCGATCCGGGTGTCCAGTCCCCGGCCGATGGCGTGCCGAAGTGCCGGCCAACAGCTCGACCCCTCGCCATGCAGCAGCACCGGCAGCTCGTTGGCTCCAGCAGCCAGCGCCGCGAGCCAGCGGTCGGCATCTCGTTGGGTTGCTGCCTCGTCCGAGCCGTCGGGTAGCTCCAGGAGCACCCGGAGACACTTCGGCCGCGTCCGAGAGGCTAGCCACGCGTCGATGGCTGCGTCATGCCAGAGCCCTGCTTCGACACCGACACCCCTGGCGATCAACGCGTCCGCCAGCTCCTCAGCACCGGCCTCGTGCCAGTTGACCGACGCGAAGTCGGGCAGCACCTCCCAGCCCTTCACCGCCTCGAGACGCTCCTCCGGGTCCGCGGTCGCCCAGGCGCCGGTCGTCACCCCGACCGGCAAGCGCGGCACCGCGGCCCGCAACGCCAGCAGCACGGGCCCGACGACCTGACCCGAGAGGGTGTCCGCACCATCCGGGTCCTTGGCGTGCACATGGACAGCGTCGGCTCCAGCGGCAGCCACCCGTACGGCATCGGCCGCGATCTCGTTCGCACTGACGGGAAGCCGGTCGTGCTCGGTTGGCCTTCGCGAGCCGTTGATGCACGCCTTGAGCATCCCTGGATCCTGACATGCCCTCTGCCCGGCCGGCTCCCTGGCCGGGCGGCCGGTCGAACCCGCACCGCCCATCTTGCCAAATGCGTTAGTGACCACTAACGTATTCGCAGATGACCGACCCCTTCCTGGCTGCGGCCGAGCCGAACCGGCGGAGGATCTTGCAGCTGCTCGCGTCACGGCCTCGGACCGTGACCGACATTGCCGGCGAGTTCCCCGTGACGCGTTCAGCGATCTCGCAGCACCTGGCCGTGCTGGCTGAAGCCGGCCTGGTCGACGCCGAAAAGGTCGGTCGCCAGCGGATCTACCGAGTCGTGCCCAGGGGTCTGCACAAGCTGCAGGCCGAGATCGACCGGTTCTGGACCAGCGAGCTCGATCAGCTCGTCGCCGATGCCCATTCACTGAGGAGTACGTCATGAGTTTCACCAAGACCGCAGTCCTTCCCGTCTCTCCCGACGAGGCGTTCACGCTGATCACCGAGCCGGAGCGACTGCGTCGCTGGCAGACCGTGTCCGCGGTCGTCGACCTCCGCGCTGGTGGCGGCTACCGCTGGACGGTGACCCCCGGCCACGTAGCCGTCGGAACGTTCCAGGAGGTCGAGCCGGGCAAGCGCATCGTGTTCGGCTGGGGCTGGGAAGGCAGCGACGAGCTGCCGCCGGACGCCTCGACGGTCACCATCACCCTGGAGCCGGCCGACGGTGGCTCGCTGGTCACCCTGGTGCACGAGGGGCTCAGCGAGGAGCAGGCCGCCGCCCATGCCGAAGGCTGGAACCACTACGTCGACCGCCTCGAGATGCTCGCCGTCAAGGGTGACGCCGGTCCCGACGAGTGGGCGTTCGCACCCGAGGACCTGGACCCGATCGTCGCGTCCGAGGCCGCCCTGGCCGTCATCCAGCCCGTGCTGCGCGGGCTGACCCGAGAGGACCAGCCGAAGCAGACCCCGTGCGCCGACTTCACCTGCCACGAGCTGGCCGAGCACCTGATGACCTCCATCGCCCAGCTCGGCGCGATGGCCGGCGCCGAGGTGGTCAACCCCGAGGCAAGGCTCCCTGGAGAACCGGGTCTCGGTGATGGCCGCCCAGGCGATCGACGGCTGGCGCCGGGCCGGCCTCGACGGCATGGTTCCCGGACCCGGCGGGGCGGAGCTGCCCGCGTCCTTCGCCGCCAGCATCCTGCCGGTCGAGCTCGTGCTGCACGGCTGGGACCTGGCCCAGGCCAGTGGTCAGCCGCTGCACATCTCCGACGAGCTGGTGGCGTACCTCCGTGGCCTGGCCGAGGGACTCGTCCCCGGTGGACGCGAGGGTGGCTCGTTCGGTCCCGAGGTGGCCCCTGCCGACGACGCCAGCCCGCGTCGACCAGCTCGCGGCGTACGCCGGTCGCACCCCCATCGCCGCATGACCCACCACTCCACAACTCACCGCCACCACCAAGGAGCAACACCATGACGAAGTTCGTGTTCATCTACCACGCACCGATGACCCCCGCCGACGCCACACCGCCCTCCAAGGAGCAGATGGAGGCGGTCATGGCCGAGTGGATGGCGTGGAGCGGCAAGGTCGGCGACGGCATGGTCGACTTCGGTACGCCGCTGGCCGGCGGCACCCGGGTCAGCCCCGGAGGCGCCACCTCGCCGAGCACCCGCGAGGTGGCCGGCTACTCGATCATCGAGGCCGAGGACATGGACGCCGCGCTCAACCTCGCCAAGGACCACCCCCACCTCAACATGCCCGGCGGCTGCGAGATCGAGGTCCACGAGGCACTGCCCGTCCCCGGCATGTGACGCCTCACCTAGCAGCACGTCAGTCGGTGTACGCCGACATCGCCTCGACGGCGCGTAGCCAGCGCTGGTACGCGTCGTCGAGGTCGGCCACGGGCGCAGCGGCGACGTGCACCACGTCGGCCTTGATCCGCAGGTCGACCCCGGCGCCGCGGGCCGCCAGCACAGCAGCGCCCACCGCGGACGCACTGCGCAACGGCACGTAGGCGAGGGGACGGCCGAGCAGGTCTGCGATGAGCTGACGCACCCAGGGGTCCCGCGCCCCGCCACCGGACACGACGATGCGCGAGTCCTGCGCACCGAGCAGCTCGATCCCGCGTCGGATCGTGGACGCCAGCGCCTCGAACGACGAGCGGGCGAGCTCCGCCCGACCCACGGACGGCGTCCCACCGAGCCAGCCCGCGCGAGCGCCCGGCCCGGCCAGCCCGCCGCGCTCACCGGTGAGGAACGGCACGAACGACAGACCGCCCGAGCCCGGCTCGGCGGATCGGGCGAGGGTCACGAAGTCGTCCCAGTCGAGGCCCAGGACCTGCTGCGCCCACGAGAGGGCGAGGCCACCGTTCTGCACGGCGAGCATCTCGTACCAACCACCGTCGGCGTCGGCGTACAGGTGACTGATCGGCGCCTCTCGAGCTTCGGCGGCGACCCCAGGACGAACCAGCTGCACCCCGGTCCCGACATTGACGACGACGGTGTCTGCCCACACGTCGCCGACCTCGCTGGCCTTCAGCGCCGAGAGGGCACAGGCGGTGTCCGCTCCCCCGGCAACGACCTGCACGCCGGACCCTCCGGCGCCGTCGACCCTCTCGTCGCCCGGTGGCCACGACGCTTGCCCCACGTTCGCGTCGCTGTCGACCAACGCCGGCAGCTGGCTCGACTCGACGCCCGCCATGGCCACCGCGGTGGATGACCAGGCGTCGCTGGTCACGTCCCACAGCAGGGTGGCCGACGCGTCACTGCGCTCGGTGACCTGGTCGCCGGTGAGCTGAGCGCGCAGCCAGTCCTTGGGTGATCGGACGAGCCGGGTGGAGTCCACGACGGCTGGTTCGTGCTCGCGCAGCCAGGTCAGCATCGGCCCGGCCATGCCGGCGAAGACTGGATTCGACAGCGCCGACCGATCAGCCGGGGCCATCGCCTCCCAGGCCGGGAGCGCCGATGCGGCCCGCTGGTCCGGCCACAGGATCGCCGGTCGGACCGGTCGACCGGCGAAATCCGACAGCACGATGCCGTGCATCTGACCGGTGACCGCGACAGCCACCGGGACGGCAGCCGGCCCGCTGTCCTGCGTGGTCAGCGACAGCTGGGCAGCGGCAGTCCGGAGCGCGGCCAGCCACAGGTCCGGATCGGTCTCGGCGAACCCCGGCTGCGGTGTCCGCACGGCGTACGACGCCTCGGACTCGGCGAGGACCGAGCCGTCGTCACCGACCAGCGTCAGCTTGAGTCCGCTCGTGCCGAGGTCGATGCCGAGGAAGCTCGTGCGAGGCCGGGTCACGACCTGGTGAGCCGCTTCGCGATGAACTCCCGGGCGTGCCGGGCCAGGTCGTCGCCATCGCTCCACAGGTTGCGCCAGACGGCGAGCTGGTTGCTCAGCTCCGGGTGGACGACTGCGGAGCTGAAGCTCTCGAAGGTCACGGGACCGTCATAGCCGGACGCCACCAATGCCCCGAAGAACGAGTCGAAGTCGATCGTGCCGGTGCCGAGGTAGCCGCGATGCGACTCCCCGATGTGGACATACCCCAACCGGTTTTTGCACTCGTCGACGGGCTTGACGAAGCCGTCCTCCTCGATGTTCATGTGGTACGTGTCCAGGTGGACGGCGACGTCGGAGCCGGTCTCGTCGAGCAGCTCGAGCATCTGGGCGGCGGTGTTGACGACGTTGGTCTCGTAGCGGTTCACCACCTCGAGGCTGACGCGCACTCCGGCCTGGCCGGCGTCGGCGGCCAACGACTGAACCGCCTCGACCACATGCGCGCGTGAGCGCGGCGTGACCGGCGCTGGATACTTGCCGAGCTGCGAGTACAAGACGCCGCAGAGATAGTCCGCTCCGAGCTCGTGGGCGACCTCTACCGCTCGGCTCAGCAGCTTCTTGCCGTTCGCGAGGACCGCCGGGTCCTCGCTCGACACGTCGGCATCCGCCGGCAGGCCCATCGAACACGCGCTGCGGATGCCGTGCTCGTCCAACAGCCGCCGGGTCATCGCGGTGTCGATGCCGAACGGGTCGAGGATCGGCACCTCGATCAGGTCGAAGCCGGCCGCGGCGGCCGAGGAGATGGCATGGCGCGCAGCGGGCTCGTCCCACGTTCCGCTCCAGACCAGGGCATGCACCCCGAGCAGGCTGGTCACGATGTCTCCTCGTCCACGATCGGGGTCGGGTCCTGCGCCGCCTCGTGCGGGTCACGAACCGCACCGGTCACCAGACCGACCAGCTCCTGGCCGTCTGTCTCGGTGGTGCGTCGCCGCGCGACCGTCCGGCCGGCGCGCATCACGACGACCTGGTCGCTGAGCCGGAGCACCTGCTCGAAGTTGTGGCTGATCAGCAGGATGGTCATGCCGCGCTCCTTCAGCGAGAGCACGAGCTGCTCAACCCGCTCGGTCTCCTGCACTCCGAGCGCGGCCGTCGGCTCGTCCAGGATGACGACCTTGGAGCTCCATCCGGCGGCACGAGCCAGGGCGACGGCCTGCCGCTGGCCACCGCTCAAGCGGCGTACCCGTGAGGTCACCTGAGGGACGTTGATGGCGAGCTGGCTAACCATGTCCAGGGCCTCACGTCGCATCCGCCGGCGGTCGAGGAAGCGGAACGGCCCGAAGGAGCGCGTGGCCTCCCGACCGAGGAAGAGGTTCTGCGCCACCGAGAGGTCCTCGACCAGGGCAAGCTCCTGGAACACCGTCTCGATCCCCGCCGAGCGGCCCTGTTCGGGGTTGACGAACCGCACAGGTTCGCCCTCGAGCCGGACCTCACCGGCGTCGGCGGTGTGGACTCCGACGAGGCAGCGCACCAAGGTGGACTTGCCGGCGCCGTTGTCGCCGATCAACGCGGTGACTTGGCCGCGCGGCAGGGTCAGGGTGGCTTCCCGCAGGGCGTGGACCCGACCGAAGGTCTTGCCGAGTCCCGTCACGCTCAGGACGTCATCGTTGACGTCGGTCTGGCGGGGAGCGGGTGTGGTAGCAGTGGTCATCATCGGTTGAACCTCGTGAGGAAGGCGGCGAGTACGACGACAACGCCGACGGTGAGGGGCTGGTAGAACTCCGAGAGCCCGACGCGGGTCAGGCCGTTGACCAGAGCGGTGAGCAGCAGCGCGCCCATGACCGGCGCGAAGATGGTCGCCCTGCCCCCGAACAGGCTGACCCCGCCGAGGACGACCGCGGCCACGGAGTTGAGGAGGAAGCTGGTGTTGGCCGCCGGTTCGGCAGCACCGACCCGGGCCACCAGGAGCAGGGCGGCGACGCCGGTGAGACCCGCTGAGATGACATAGACGCCGGTCTTGACCATCCAGACCTTGATCCCGAGCGAGCGGGAGCTCTCCGCGGAACCGCCGATCGCGAGCACGTGGACGCCGAACGCCGTATGGAAGAGCACCACGTGCGCCAGCACAGCCAGCACGATTGCGATGATGACCGCCCACGAGAACAGCCCGATCCCGTTGACGGACAGCTTGATCAGAACCGGTTCGATGATCGTGGTCTTCTTGCCGTCGGAGATGATCAGCGCCAGGCCGGAGGCGGCCGACAGCGTACCCAGGGTGACGATGAAGTCGGTGATGCCGCCCTTGCTGATGATCAACCCGTTGACGAGGCCGACCACGAGGGTCGCGACGAGCCCGGCGACCGCCGCCAGCCAGATGTTCCAGCCCTGGGCGTAGAACTCTCCGAGGACGACGGCACCCAAGGTCATCGTCGACGCCACGGACAGGTCGATCCCGCCCGTGGCGACGACGAACGTCTGACCGATGGTGAGGATGATGAGGATGGCGGCCGCCTGCAGGATCGCGGACACGTTTCCCTGGCTCAGGTACCCCGGGTTCGCGATCCCGAAGAGGATCGCCAGTCCGACCAGGCCGAACAACGACGCCAGCTCCGGCCAGGGGAGCTCTGCAGCGCGTCGCCGGTAGTCGTCGACGCTTCGCCGACCCGCGGTTGCTTGGGCGGTCGTCATCATCATCACCTCTCCTCGTGCCTCGGACTTCGCTCAGCCGAGCGGGTTGTCGAAGGGCTTGAACGGAGCCGGGAACTTCGCCAGGGCCTGGTCCGCGTCGTCCTTGGTGACGACGGCGACGGGCGCCGTGATGTTCTCCGGCAGGCTCTCGCCCGCGGCGGCCATCTCGCAAGCCTGCACGCCCATCTGGCCGATCGCGTACGGGTACTGAGCCACCGTGGCGTACAGGTCACCGGCCTGGACGGCCTTCAACGCATCCTCGACGCCGTCGACGCTGATGATCGCGATGTCACCGGTCTTGTTCGCGTTCGCGACCGCGCGGGCGATGCCGAGAGCCATGTCGTCGTTGGCGGCGAAGAAGCCCTTGACGTCCTTGTTGGCCGACAGGATGTCGGTCGCCTTGGTCAGCGCGACCTGTCGGTCCCAGTCGGCAGCGACGACCGGCAGGGTCGTCAGCTGACCGTCGACGGCAGAGGTGAAGCCGTCGATGCGAGCGGCACTGGTCACGTCACCGGAGATGCCTCCGATCAGTGCCACGGTGCCGGAGCCGCCGAGCGCGTCCAGCATCGTGTCACCGGCCATCTTGCCGGCCTCGGAGTTGTCGGTGCCGATGTACGTCGTCACCTTCAGGTCGGCCTTGGCCGCAGCGTCAGCCTCGATCGGGCTGTCGATGTTCACGACCGGGGTGTCCTGGGCGGCGATCCGGGCAAGTCCCTGGATCAGGTTGGTCCCGGAGATCGGGTTGACGACGTAGCAGTCGTAGCCCTGCTGGGCCATCGCGTCGAGCTTGTCAGCCTGACCGCTGGTGTCGGTGATGCTCTGAGCCGCCTGGACCTCGACGCTGACATCGTCGCTCTTGGACTGGGCGTTGATACCCTCCTCCATCTGCTGGAAGAAGGGGTTGTCGAGACCCTTGATGACCGCGGCGTACGACGAGGACGACCCGTTGCCGCCGGTGCTGGCCTGGGGGTCGTCGCCGCAGCCGGCGAGGGTGATGAGGCCGAGACTGGCAATGGTGCCGATCACGAGACGCCTGGATGTGTTCATGGAAAGACCTCCGTTTAATGTCTTGGGCTAGACATTAAGATCTGGTTTACTGTCTGTCAATAGGCAAAATTCAAGGGCCGGTCGCCCGAGGATCGTTTTCCCTGCTGGAGGAGTTGTCGTTGAGCACCTTCGTAGCCCCCGTAGCGACCCCGGCCGACCTGGACGCGGGTGCGGTGCACCTGCTCAACCTGGTCCGCCGCAGCGGCTCCCTGACCCGCGCGCAGATGAACGAGCAGACCGGCTGGGCCCGGATGACCGTGACCGGTCGGCTCGACCAGTTGCTCTCGGTCGGCCTGCTGGTCGCGGATGATCCCGAGCCGAGCGGCCGGGGTCGACCGGTCACCCGATTCCGGGTGACCGCCGACCGGGCGGCCATCATCGTGGCCGACGTGGGCGCGCTGGGGGCTCGACTGGCCCGGTGCGACCTCGTCGGCAGGGTCGAGCAGACGGCTGACCGGGCGTGCCTGATCGGGGACGGACCCAGCGTGGTGCTGCCGTTGATCCGCTCCGCGATGCTCGAGCTGACGGTGGGGCTCGGCGACCGCCCGGTGTGGGGGGTCGGGATCAGCCTTCCCGGTCCGGTGGAGTTCGACGCCGGCCGGGTGGTCAGCCCACCCATCATGACCGGCTGGGACGGGGTCGTCGTACGGGATCTCCTGACCGACTGGTTCGACACCCCCGTCCTCGTCGACAACGACGTCAACGCCATGGCAGTCGGCGAGCAGGCCCTCTCCTACCCGGACGCGTCCGACCTGTTCGTCGTGAAGGTCGGCACCGGCATCGGGTCGGGCATCATCTCCAACGGCCACGTGCTCCGAGGCGTCTCGGGCGCGGCCGGCGACATCGGTCACACCTGGGCCGACGCCGAGGGCATCCGGGCCGACAGTCCGGTGTGCCGGTGTGGCAAGCGCGGCTGCGTCGAGGCCTACTGCGGGGGCTGGGCGATCGCACGGGACGCGAGTCGTGAGCACGGACGGGACCTCGACGTCGACGAGGTGGTGGACCTGCTCCACGCCAACGACCCGGTGACTGTCCGGCTTGTCCGCGATGCCGGCCGGATCCTCGGCGCCAGCGTCGCCACGGCCGTCAGCCTGCTCAACCCGGCCGCGGTCGTGCTCGGTGGACAGGTCGCGGCCGAGGCAGGTGAACATCTGCTGGCCGGACTGCGCGAGCGCATCTATGCCCGCTCCCTGCCGTTGGCCACACGCAACCTCCCGATCGAGGTCAGCACGCTCTGGCCGGACGCCGGTGTCCAGGGCCTGGCCCGCGGAGTGGCCGACCTGGTGTTCTCCCCCGCCGCCTGATCCTGCAAGGCGGCCGGTGGTGACTTCCTGGCTTATGTGGCCTTGGCCCGTGACGTGCTAGATGTGAGAAGCGATAGCCGCGACGGCAGCGCCGGGGAACGGGGAGACGTCGCACCTCTGGCTGCGATGAAACGGGCACATCGGGGGCGCGCCTCCCCCCGGGCGCGTACGCACCAGTGAACGGTAGATACATGAAACAGCCGCAATGGCAGTCCAGCTCCCCTCAGGTGGCGACGTGCACCGTCGAAGCCGCCCACCGGCGTGACCATCACCATGTCGGCGCCGACGACGCATGCCACCCGCACGCGGTCGAGGTCGTCCGACTCGGTGACCGCGCCGTGATGGTGTGCCATGACTGTTGCACCGACTCCGGGTTCGTCGCCGCGCGTGAGGCCGACCACCGGGCGCACCAACACCGCATCGACACGCTGGCCGAACCTAGCTGGCACGTCGTGGAGCTCGACGCGTCGGTCGTCTGACCCTGGTGACTGAAGGTTCGTGTTCACGCCTCTCACGAATCTTCAGCCACCAGCCCTGCGGGCCTCACGATTCCGTCAGACTCTTGCTTTCGGCCGCGGCCTTGATCGAGTTCAGTGACGTGATGATTCCGGCTCGCTGCTTCTTCGGCAGGCCGAGGACGGCATACATCAGCTTCTGGGCAGCCGCGCCCTTCTGCGGCGGCAGCACCTGCATGCTGTGGGTCAGCCGCGTCCCTGCTCCGGACGGGTCGACGACGAAGCTCCACAGGACCCGACCGCCCTCACCGCGGTTGGCGTCCTTCATCGGCGGGTAGCTGACCCAGGCGAACTCCTGGCCGGGTTCGAGCGTCGTGACGTCTGAGGGCGCATCGAACTTCGAGGGTCCGAACTTCTCGTGAGCGATCCAGCGGTCCCCCACATGGGGTGGCCCGTCGAACTCGATGGCCTTGGTGATGCTCTTCGGGCCCGCGAACTCCGGATGGCGCTTGACGTCGGTCACCAGATGCCACACGACGTCCGGAGGGGCGTCGACCTGGACGCTTTCAGTGATGTCGACCAGAGGTGTCGGCATAGTCATCGCAACCTCCTTGCGTTGCTTGTGCTGCGAGGATGCGCTGCGTTCGGGACGTCGGCAACCGGCTGTGGTCGTTATGGTCGGTTCAGCTCGGTACGCCGTGGGAGAACTTCCCGGCTGACCCGGGAACGCGCCCGATGGCAGGCGGGCTCGAGGCCGAGACGCTGTGGGACGACAGCAGTTCTCGAGCCTTGGGAGGCCAGTATGACCACCACCGTCCACACCGCGCCTGACGTCGAACGTTCCCGCATCACCCCCGTCATGTGGCGGGTCGCCGGCGGCCTCGCGTTGGCGCACGTCGTCCTGCTCTTCGCCGGGTTCAGCCAGGAGAAGTCGCTGCTCTTCGGCGCCTCGGTCGCGGATGCCAAGGCGGCGTACGTCGACAGCGACATGGGACGCATCCTCGCCGGGGGCTTCGTCGAGAGCCTCGGCTTCGTCGTGCTGGTGCCTGCGTTCATCTTCTTGACCCGGGTGATCGGACGGCGTACGGAGATCGGCCGCTGGGCAAGCCAGACATCGCTCGCGGCCGGCCTCGGGTACGTCATCGTCACGCTTGCCACCGGGATGCCGCCCCTCGGTGCAGCGCTCTACGCCGCTCAGCACGGTGCCGATCTGCACGCCGCGATCATGGTGACCTATATCCGCAACTTCGCGTTCGTGCTCAGCCTGATGCTGCTCGCCCTGCAGGCGTTCGCGCTCGGCATCGCCGCGATCAACGACGGCCGGTTCTCCCGGTGGATCGGACGGGGCGGTGTGGTCATCGGCGTACTGCTGCTCGGCGGTGTGGCCGGCGGAGGCCTGGAGCTGTACAACTACATGTCGATGCTGTGGTTCGTGTGGTGGATCGGTGTCGCCGTCACCCTGCTGCGCGCACCCGGCCGGCGCGAAACCGCATGACGTCGACGACCTGTCCATGCGGACGAAACGCCTACTCGCGGCCTGACGATGGGCCATTCTGAAGCCGTGCGGCGAACGATCGTACGGGTGCTGGCGGCGCTGGTGAGCGCCGCCGGCGCCGTGCTGTCTGCCGTGGTGGCGCTCGACCACGCGATGGCGTTGAACGAGGGCGCCGTCGCGCTGGCCGTGATCGCCTATCTGGCAGTCGGCCTGCTTATCCTGGGGCACCACCCGACGCATCCGGTCGGTCGCCTCGTGCTGTACGCCGCTGTGGTCTGGGGCCTCGGGGAAGGTCTGCTCGGCGTCGCTGTCGCGAGGCTGGACCAGCCGCCGTACCCGACCGTGGACCGGCTCGCAGCAGTGGTGGGGTCCTTCGGACGGGGTCTGGGCTGGCTGTTGCTCGTGCTGTGGCTGCCGCTGATCTTCCCTGACGGCGTACGTGCCGGGCCGCAAGGACGGCAGCGCTGGGCCGGGCGATTCGCGGTCGCGGCCCTGGCGGCGTTCACGGTGAACGAGGTGCTCTCCCCCACCCAGACCGACCTGCGCCTGGACGGCATCGACAACCCGATCGGCCTGCCGCACGCTTTCGCTGACGCGATGGGTCCGGTGGCGATGCTGTCGCTGCTGCTGGCGGTCATCGCGATCGGGCTGGCGGTGTCCTGCCTGGTGCATCGGTGGCGGCACGACACCGGCTTGGTGCGTCAGCAGATGCTGTGGTTCGCGCTGGCGTTCCTGCCGCCGATCTCCCTGATGGTGCTGTCGGTGTGGGACGTGGCGTCGCCGTGGATGTTCGCCGTGGCGAGCGTGCCGGTGCCGGTGGCGATCGGCGTGGCCGTGCTGCAGCGGCGGCTGTACGACATCCAGCTCGTGGTCAACCGCTCGGTCACCTACGGCGCGCTGTCGCTGCTGATCGCGGGGCTGTACGCCGTGACGGTCGGCGGCGTGGGGGCGATGCTCCGGCAGGAAGGTGCGTCGTGGCTGCCCTGGGTGGCTGCCGGGGTCGTCGCGGTGTCGTTCGCGCCGTTGCGGGACGGGTTGCAGCGGGGCGCAAACCGGCTGACGTACGGGCAGTGGTCCCAGCCGACCGAAGTGCTGGCGGCGACCGGGCGGCGCCTCAGCGATGCCGCGGACGTGCCGGGCCTGCTACGGACACTGGCTGCGGATCTCGCGACCGGGCTCGATCTGAGCTTCGTGGCGATCCGGGACTCCGGGGGGGACACGATGGCCGAGGAAGGCTCGAGGCCGGCCGAGGTGGATCAGCTGCCTCTGCTGGCCTACGGCGCGCAGGTCGGTGCGTTGGAGTGGGGGCGGCGACCGCTGCGTGACGTCGACAGGGCATTGCTGGTCGACGTCGCGAACCAGCTCGGGGGCGTCGTCCACTCGGCAGGACTCGTGCAGGCGGTGCGCGCGTCGCAGGAGAGGCTCGTCCTCGCCCGAGAGGAGGAGCGCAAGCGGCTGCGGCGCGACTTGCACGACGGGCTCGGTCCGGCGCTGGCGGGGCTGTCGCTTCAGGTGGACACGCTGCGCAACCAGCTGCCGGTCGAGGCGTCCTCGGGTCTGTTGGACCTGCGGTCGGGGATCCAGTCGACGGTGCTCGACGTACGCCGGATGGTAGAGGGCTTGCGACCGCCGGCGCTCGACGAGCTGGGCCTCGTGGGCGCGGTCGAGCAACTCGCCGCGCGGCTCGAGCGACCAGGCTCGCTGCAGGTTGACGTCGTGGCGTCGGACCTGCCCGTCGTACCCGCGGCGGTGGAGGTCGCGGCGTACCGGATCGTGCAGGAGGCGGTCACCAACGCAGCGCGCCACTCGGGCGCTGGGTTGGCGCGGGTGGCGCTGTGCGCGCGGCCGGGTGGTCTGTCAGTCGAGGTGTGCGACGACGGGTCGGGCCAGGTGTCGCCGCGTCCAGGTGGTGTCGGGTTGACGAGCATGCGGGAGCGGGCGGAGGAGATCGGCGGCCACGCTTCCGTCGAGGGGGTCCCGGGGAGTGGTACGACGCTGAGCCGCGTGGCTGCCGATCCCGGAGGGGGCGTCGTGATCCGGGTGCTGATCGTGGACGACCACCCGTTGTTCCGGGACGGGTTGCGCGGGCTGCTCGCCACGGTCGAGGACGTGGAGGTGGTCGACGCGGTCGGTGACGGGGTGGCCGCCGTGCAGCGGTCGTTGGAGCTCTCGCCCGACGTGGTGCTGATGGACCTGAACCTGCCTGGGATTCCCGGCCTGGAGGCGACCCGGCGCATCACGAAGCGCGACAGCGGTCCGGCTGTGCTCGTGCTGACGATGGTCGATGACGACGACAGCGTCACGGCGGCCTTGCAGGTCGGTGCACGCGGCTATGTGCTCAAGGGCGCCGGCCAGGAGGAGGTGCTGGCCGCGATCCGGACCGTCGCTGCCGGTGGCGCTGTCTTCGGACCGGGCGCTGCCGCTTCGGTGCTCTTCGGTGGACGGAACCGGTACGCCGCCGACCTGACCGACCGCGAGGCCGAGGTGCTGGCGCTGATCGCCGACGGCCGCAGCAACCCCGAGATCGCCGCTGAGCTCGGCGTCAGCCTCAAGACGGTGCAGAACCACGTGTCGAAGGTCCTCACCAAGCTGCAGGTCCGCGACCGCACCCAAGCCGCCTTCCGCATCCGGGGGCTGTGACCGCGCCGTTTGTCGGTCTGCCACGCGGCACCACAACGTGTCGACCTCGCGCGAGAATGCCACGATGAGGGTCCCTGGCCGCGGGCCGGCGTCGGTGAAGACCTACGACGGGCTCGCCCGTCCCTGCCGTCCACCCCTAGCTTCCAGTCCCGCCCGTTTCTCGAGATCGAACGAGGAGACATGACTCGAAACCCGCTGCGATCGTGAAGGATGGACAGGTGGTGTTGGCGCAGCTGACGCGGCCGTGGCTGGAGCCGTCGACGTACGAGGACACGCACGGACTGGTCTCGAACGTGACGTTCGTGGAGGGGCTGGTGTTCCACGAAGACACCTGGTTCGTCTACTACGGCCAGAGCGATTCGACGCTGGCCGTGGCGACGTACCGGGTCGGCGACCGCTACTCGGAGCTGTCGTCGTGAACGGTGGTGGCTCGTGGCTGACGTCGCCGGCGCACGCGCGCTGGCTGGAGGCGGAGGGCGACCGGCTGCTCCGTTTCGGTGCGGGGTCGCGTCACCCTGACGGCGGCTTCGCGTGGCTGGATGCCGCGGGGCGACCCGAGCTGGACCGGCCGGTGGAGCTGTGGATCACCTGCCGGATGACGCACGTCTTCTCGCTGGCGCACCTGATGGGGCGGCCCGGGGCTGGACCGTTGGCCGACCACGGCGTGGCCGCTCTGCGGGGGCGCTTCCGCGATGCCGCCAACGGTGGGTGGTACGCCTCCGTCGACTCCGACGGTCCGACGACGCGGTCGAAGACGGCCTACCCGCATGCCTTCGTGGTGCTGGCCGCGGCGAGTGCGGCGTGCGCCGGTCGTCCCGGTGCCGCGTCGCTGCTCGATGAGGCGTTGGAGGTGCTGCTCGGGCGCTTCTGGGACGACGAGCACGGGATGGTGGTCGAAGAGCTCGACGAGGCTTGGTCCGTCGTGGACCCGTACCGCGGCGTGAACGCCAACATGCACACCGTCGAGGCCCTGCTGTCGGCCGCCGATGCGACCGGCGATGCGGGGTTGCGCGACCGGGCGCTGCGGATCGTGACGCGGGTGGTGCGCGACCTCGCGCCGGCCCACGAATGGCGGATCCCCGAGCACTTCGACACGTCCTGGACTCCCCTGCCCGACTACAACGTCGACTCGCCTGCCCATCCCTTCCGCCCGTACGGCGCCACCATCGGCCACTGGCTGGAGTGGGCCCGGTTGTCGCTGCACCTGCGGGCTGGGCTCGGCTCTTCGGCGCCTGCGTGGCTGCTCGACAACGCGGTCGCGCTCTTCGACGCCTCCGTCCGGGAGGGCTGGGCGGTCGACGGCGCGGACGGGTTCGTCTACACCGTCGACTGGTCCGGGCAACCCGTCGTCCGCGAACGCATGCACTGGGTCCCGGCCGAGGCCACCGCGACGGCGGCTGCGCTTCATGCGGCCACCGGCGATGCGTCGTACGCCGCCTGGTACCAGACCTGGTGGGACCACCTCGCCTCGGCCTTCATCGACACCGAGCACGGCTCCTGGCACCACGAACTGGATCCCACCAACCACCCCAGCAGCACCGTCTGGTCCGGCAAGCCCGACGTCTACCACGCCTTCCAGGCCACGCTCATCCCTCGTCTGCCGCTCGCGCCGACCCTGGCCACCGCCCTGCGCGACGGTCATCTGGACTGACCGCCCTGCGACATTGCGGGGAACGAGCTCATCAAGCTGGCAGCCGCGCGCACCGGCCAGTCTCAGACCAGCGTCGTCGAGGCCGCGATGACGCGCTTCCTGGCTGAGCTGGACGCAGCGGCAGGAGTCGAGGATCGAGTCGAGCAGGCGCGCCTTATCTCCGTGGAGTTCCGGCAGCGGTTGACCGACGAAGACCTCGCGCGACTGTCCTCCACTCCGCTCTACGACGAGCACGGCCTGCCCGCCTGATCGTTGACAGCTCGGCGCCGATCGCCATCCTCAAGGGCGAGCCCGAGAGCGAGGCGTTCACCCGTGCGATGGTCGACGCCAACCCGGCCAAGATCGCGGCCGGCACCCTGCTGGAAGCCGCGCTGGTCGTGGACAGCCTGCGCGACGCGGTCAGATCACGACGCTTCGACGAGCTGGTCCGCACCCTCGGCCTCGAGATCGTCTCCACCACGGCCGAGCATGTCGCGATCGCCCGGTCGGCATACCGAGATTTCGGCAAGGGCAGCGGGCATCCGGCGGGACTCAACTTCGGCGACTGCTTCGCCTATGCCTTGGCAAGTGAAACCGGGGAGCCCCTGCTGTTCAAGGGCGATGACTTCAGCCATACCGACCTCCGACCGGTGCCGTTCTAGGCATGCCCCGACGGTGGCCACCGCCCTCCGCGAGGGCCACCTGGACTGATCTGCCCGGCTGGTTGATCGAACGACTGAACGTCAGCCCATCACGGTGCCTGACGAGTCGGCGTTGATCTCGCGCTTGCGGGAGAACGCGCCGAGGTCGATGGTGTGCCCGGTGTGCTGGCAAGTGAACTGCACGGGGTCGCCGTCGTGGTCGTGACCGGCTTGTACGGCGGTGATGAGGGTCGCCATCAGCTTGCCGACCACCGGCGCATTCTTGAACTGGTTGCCGCTGGTGCCGATGGCGACGTAGTAGCCGTCGAGCTCGGTGCGGTCATAGACCGGAGCCCAGTCCGAGGTGACGTCGTACACGCCGGCGATGCCGGTCGGCTGGGGCGGGACACCGAGCTGGGGAAACCGACGTGCGGCCCGCGTCACTTGTGTCTCGAACAGCGCCACGGTCCGGTGCGGGTCCACCTGGTCGGGATCGTCGACCCAGTCGAGTGGGTCACAGGCAGGCTCGGTGCCACCGACCATCATGAAGCCGCCGGGCGCCGGTCTGGCGTAGATGCCCAGGTCGAGGTCGGCCACGACCGGGCCCGGGTGATCGTTGTCGCTGTAACCCGGCGGCGCCACGACCTGGTGCACCTCCTGGCGCATCGGGCGCACCGTCATCGTGAAGTCAGAGCCCACGCCGGCCAACGCGTTCAGCCGGCTCGACCAGGGGCCGGCGACATTGACGACGATTGGCGCGTCGAAGGTCTCGCCATCGTCAGTGGTGACGCCGGTGACGCGTCCGCTGGTGTGGCTCACTCTCGTCACGGCGCGCTTGAAGTGGAACTGGACTCCCTTGCGGGCAGCCGCGTCGGCAAGGTTGACGGTCGCGAGCAAGGGGTCGTCGATGAAGCCGCCGTCCGGGGTGAACACCGCGCCCAACGTGCTCGTCGACTCCACCCAGAACGCCTCGTCGTCGATCCGCTTGGGCGGCCAGTACCGGCCCGGATCGATCGCGGGCACTCGCTGCTGAAGGGTCTCCGCGTCCCACTCCTCGTACGGCACCCCGACGCGGCGGAACAACGAGACCGCGCGGTCCCTCGGCGCGACCGGGACATCGAGCATCACCACGCCCGTTCGCGTGTATGACGCCAGGTCTGACCCGGCTGCGGCCTCCAGGTGATCGCGCCAGCCCTGCCAGCAGTGCAGCGACTCCCACGCGGTCGCGACTCCGGCGTACGTCGAGTAGTTGAAGCGCATGATGGCGCTCGACGCGCTGGTCGATCCCTGTCCGGGACCTGGGCCTTTGTCGACCACCGCCACCCGTAGCCCGGTGCGGGCGAGCTCGAGCGCGATCGACGAGCCGATGACGCCTGCTCCGATCACGACAGCATCGGCAGTAACGACCATTGGCCCTCTCCCCTCAGGCGTTGGCTCGCTCCACCGCCATCATGCAGGTTGGCCCCGGGCGGAGTCGGATCACCGCGACCATTCGAGTGGCCGGGCTCAGGCAGGTGCGACGTACGTCGTTGAGATCGTCCCGCTAAGCAAGCGATAGCCGTGTCTAGCGGAATGTGCGCTGGGCCTTGCTCGGGTCGACTCGCGCCTTGAAAGATTTCAGACGATTCAGAATCTCGGCGCCTTCTTGGCGGGACAGGTGCTGCTCGGGTCTTTTCAGCCACCCCTTGAGCTGTCGACCCAGCACGATGACAACGTCTTGGTCGATCTCGGCTTCGATCGCAGTTGACGATGTATTGCCCCAGACCACGACGACCGGTTCGACCTCAGCTGTAATGCCCTCGGATCTCAAGATGAGACGAGCCCGTCGGGCGGCGGCAGCCGCACGCTCGGTGTCCCTGCTCAACGTCGCGTGATCCGTGGCACCTACGTGCCACTTGGAGTCGAGCGCGAAAACGCCGGATGGCCCCACCACGATGTGGTCAACATCGCCTCCTGCCACCTCGACGTTGTCGATCCAATCGAAGATGTCATCCCTGCGCCGGGCTCCCTTCAAGATCTCCCGTGTGTTGTTCTCGCCGTAAATGCCTGCCAGCTGGAAGATCGCCCCGGTGCTGATAAGAAAGAACAACCCGACCATCGAGACCGCCGCGGTGAGCGTGACCCCCTGGATGACGCCGAGTACGTAGCCGCTTTCTAATAGGGCCGCGACCATCGCCACACCAACGACGAATAGCCCAAAGGCAGTGAGAGGCTTCCAGTTGGACATGATGAAGTCCATCCTCAAGCTACGAAAGCGGCGCTCGGGATACGACGGTCGACTCCACACGGCTCACTCTCCCAACCTCACCTCGGCCTAGCGGCTGTGATCAACTGAATCGATGGTCCCGCGCATCGTGGCCCAGTGGACGGACAGGAGCGCAGATTCAGCCGAACGGATGACGTCGCGAAGGGTCGTGAGTGGGAGCTGGTACTCCACCAGCGCTTCAACGTCGCCGAGCCCGGCTTCAATGAGGTCTGCTGAGAGGACGTCGAGACTCCGCTCCCACGACCGGACCTCACTGAGCGGCGCAGCGCGCCCTAGCCGGTGACGATACTGCTCGCTCAGAGTCGGCACGAGCGAACCTCGCTCGATCTGCGAACGCAGTTGCGACACAGAGGCTCGGTACAACGGCAAGACAACCCCAAGAAGGCATGACTGACTTCCCGCAATGGGTGAAGGGTTGTCATGGAGACGCACCTGTCGGGCCGCAACGGACTAACCCAGTGGATGCTAGCCAACGATTTGCTCCAGGGGGCCGATCGACACAAATCCCGCAAGGCGGCGCCCGGCGTGACAAGCTGCCGACATGTCAACCGCCGGGGGTGGCGCACTGCGCCCTGGACTCTATGAATCCTTGATCACGTCCGACCTTGAGAGTCGACTCCTCGGAGACGAGGACTTGATCGTCGAGTACGGAGCCGTTGATCACGAAGATCAACCACACGTACTGGCCCGGCATCTCTACGAAGCTGCGGCAAGGGCCTTGTCTGGCGTTCGCGAACCACAGGACCGTGTCGCTTTGGTCAATTCCATCCTCTTGCGTCTTGAAGCAAACAATCCTGAGGTCTCCCCTGGTCCGCGTCAGCTGTTGTCGCTCGGATCGCAAGAGGGCCTTGAGCTGGCAACATCAGCAATTCGGCCCTCGACGCCGCTCTCGGATGCTGCGTTGTTAACCAACGCCCCAGGTGAGCCCTCCCTCGGATCTGAGCTGAAGTCTGAGATCGATACGGCAGACGAGGTCGATCTTCTCTGTGCGTTCGTCAAGTGGTACGGCCTGCGCATCCTCGAGTCGGAGCTTGGCCGCCTGCGAAGGAGAGGCGCGCCGTTGCGCGTCATCACCACCACATACATGGGAGCTTCCGAGAGGGCAGCCATTGACCGCCTTGTGCGTGACTTCGGCGCTCACGTGAAAATTCAATATGACTCGCATCGCACCCGACTTCACGCGAAGGCATGGCTCTTTCGCCGTGCATCGGGCTTCGACACCGCGTATGTCGGCTCCTCGAATCTCTCCAAGGCAGCACTGCTCGACGGCGTGGAGTGGAACGTCCGGCTGTCCAAGGTGGCAACTGGCCTGTTACTCAACCAGTTCGAAATTGCGTTCGGCACCTATTGGAACGACGAAACGTTCGAGACGTACAACCCTGACGAGATTGAGCAGCGGGACCGTCTTGACGACGCGCTGGCAGAGGCGTCGGGCACTCGCAGCCATGACCGTGTGACGATCTCCTTGTCCGGGCTCGAAGTTCGACCGTTTCCGTATCAAGCGCGAATGCTTGAGGAGATCGCCGCCGAGCGTGCCGTACACCGTCGCCATTGCAACCTCGTCGTGGCTGCCACCGGGACGGGAAAGACCGTTGTGGCAGCCCTTGACTTCAAGTCGCTTTGCGAGCAGAGCTCGTCGGGGTGTCCGACTCTCCTCTTCGTCGCTCACCGCAAGGAAATTTTGCTTCAATCGCTCCGCACCTATCGGGAGGTTCTCGCGGACGCTTCGTTTGGCGAGCTGTACGTCGACGGGCATCGTCCCGAGCGAGGCGATCACGTCTTCGCATCCGTGCAGTCACTCGCCTCCTACGGGGTCAACAAGATCCAGCCTGAGCGCTACGACGTGGTCGTGATCGACGAGTTCCACCACGCGGCCGCGGCGACCTACCGGGCGCTGCTCGACCGTCTCCAACCGCAGGAGTTGCTCGGTCTAACAGCTACCCCCGAGCGCGCTGATGGGACTGATATTAGAGCGTTCTTCGACGGTCGCACGGCGACCGAACTTCGCTTGTGGGATGCGCTCGGCAAGGACCTGCTTTGCCCTTTCCACTACTTCGGGATCGCCGATGGCACAGACCTAGCTCAAGTCCGATGGACTCGCGGACGCTACGACGAGAGCGCGCTCGAAGGCCTATACACAGGCAATGCCGCTCGAGCGAACATTGTCCTGAAGCAACTGCACGACAAGGTGGTGGACGTTGGAGCGATGAGGGCCTTGGGATTCTGCGTGTCGGTAGCTCACGCGCACTACATGGCCGACGTGTTCAACGAAGCTGGTATCAACGCCAGGGCCGTCGTGGGCACGACGCCAGGCCCGGATCGTGCCCGCGCCATCGACGACCTGCGAGAGCGTCGCGTCAACGTCCTCTTCACCGCAGATCTCTTCAATGAGGGAGTTGACGTTCCTGAAGTCGATACGGTGCTCTTCTTGCGTCCAACAGAGAGCGCGACCGTGTTTCTCCAGCAGTTGGGCCGCGGACTCCGCAGATCTCAGACCAAGGCAGTCCTTACTGCATTGGACTTCGTTGGCCATCACCGCAGGGAGTTCCGCTTCGATGCACGCTATCGGGCGTTGACCGGCGCCACTCGCAAAGGTCTCGAGCGCGACATCAAGCGCGGCTTCCCGTTTCTTCCTTCCGGATGTCAGATTGTGCTGGATCGACAGACGCAGGAGAACGTCCTTGCCAACATTCGAGCTCAAGTCTCCGAGCGATGGCCGCAGATTGTCGCCGAGCTGCGATCGTACGGCGACATGACCCTGCCCAGCTTCCTGGAGGAATCCGGGATGGAGCTTTCGGATGTCGTGCGCTCTGACCGAACCTGGACGCGCTTGCGTCGTGACGCTGAACTGCCCACCAGGTCTGGATCCACAAGAGAGCCGGAACTCCTCAAACGCATTCGCGCGTTGGCGCACGTCGACGACCTCGATCGCCAAACCACCTATCTGAAGCTCCTCAAGGACGACGCTCCGGCGTACGCCTCATTGACCGATCAGGATCAACGTTTCGCCAGGATGCTCTTCTTCTCCCTGTGGCCGGGTGGTGGCGGCTTCACCTCGTACGACGAAGGACTTGCTGCGCTGCGCGAGGAGCACGCCGTGAGAGATGAGCTGGATGCTGTAATCGAGCTGGTCTTCGAGCAAACGAGGCATGTAGCGACACCAATGTCAGGCGAGCTGGCAGCTCTTCCCCTCCGGGTCCACGCTCGTTATCAGCGCGAAGAGATCCTGGCCGCAATCGACTACGCCAAGCTTGCCGGGGCCGGTGAGCCTCAGCGCCTGCCCAACAGCATGCGTGAAGGCGTCGTGTTCTCCGAGCCTTGGCAAAGCGACGCCTTCCTGGTCACACTCCAAAAGTCCGAAGCCGACTACTCGCCCACGACTATGTACCGGGACTACGCCATTAGCCCAACGCTGTTCCACTGGGAGTCGCAGTCGGGCACGGCGGTGGCGTCCGCAACGGGCCAGCGCTACCTCACGCATGCACGGAGCGGGACCCACATCATGCTGTTTGCTCGGCAGCACAAGTCCGATGCCATCGGCACGCTCCCGTATCTCTTCTTAGGTCCCGCGAGTTACGTCTCGCACACGGGAGATCGGCCGATAGCAATCACCTGGCGCCTGGACCACGCCATGCCGATCGATGCCTTCCTTCTGGCGTCCGCAGTCGCAAGCTGAGGCGACCTGCGGCAAAGATTTTGCGGGTCGAGGGCCGCTCCTTTCATTTGGCATCTTGGGATAACGTGCGTCGGGGGAGCTTTCGTCTCCCGCTACGGCGCAGGCTGTCCGTCGAAACCCGCACCTTCGGTCGCATACGCTCGGACCGTGAACGACGACATCGCCAAGGCAGCGGAAGCTTCCTGTCGCCCTCTGGGCGCTGCACTCGGCCCGAGGTCTTGACTCGCCCATGCCCAGCCCCAGCCTCTGTGGGAGTTTACGGTTGGTGATTCCGGCAGCTTCCGGCAGATATCAACGCCGAGAATTGCCCCTCTGCGGACGAGGAGGTCCTGCTATACACGGGCATCAGCCCACGCCGACCGTCGTCGAATGGCGTGCGGGCAAGCAGCCAGACACTTCGAACGCATCCGAACACACCTGTCCGGTAACGCCGAAGGGTCGACACGAAAGACTCTGGGATGCCTTCTCGCTCACGAGCTTGGCATTGAACTGCGACGCGTCGGCCTGTGGCCGGCGAATGACGTTTCTGCACGGCGAGCAAGCTCTCTCGGAATGGATGGCGGTCAACGTGAGCGTGTCCTGGTTGGTCCATCCAACCCATGGGAGCTCGAGCACCACCTCATCAACAGCCTCGACCTGCCGTCGAACTTGGAGGGCACACCCGCAACCGATTCCACTCCGAGCTTACCGCGGCAAGAGCCGCAGCCGTTACACAGGCGAAGCGACTACCGGTCGAGCCGAACCCAGGTCTCAGGGGCCGTTAGCTTAGGCGGGGCAATTCACACAACGCCTGGGACATGCGTGGAGTCTGAGCCGGTGGTGGCGTCGGACTCTTGAAGGAACCCGACGCCACCGTATGCCTGGACGCTTAGCTGCAGCCGCTCGTGGAACC